>NZ_JACIYP010000032.1 GCF_014359905.1 Hoeflea sp.
CCTGAGCTTCCCCGGCGTGCCGGATCCGTCCAGTCGGCGTCAGACTGGACGGATCCGGCACATCTCACCGGCCGCCTGAATGACCTGACTCTCGTGCCCGGAGCCACGGGCCTGCCGCCCGCTCCGGTGCCGCGGCGAACCCTGCAGGAACGCCGCGGCGCCCTGCTTCTTCCTGGATTGTTGATTGCGGGACAGCATCGGCGGTCAGCCTGCTGACGCAGGGTCCGCAGCGCCGGCATGGCGCCTGGCCGAACGGCGATCAGCCGAGATAGGCTTCGAGCACTTCCGGGTTTTCGCGCAAGGCCTGCGGGCTTCCCTCGACGACGATCTCGCCGCGCTTGATGACATAGCCATAGTCGCAGACCGACAGCGCGATTGCCGCGTTCTGCTCCACCACGAGGATCGTCTGGCCCTGCTTGTTCAGCGCCACGATCGCTTCGAAAACGATGTCGACGATGGAGGGAGCGAGTCCCATCGACGGCTCGTCAAGCAGCAGCATCTGCGGCTCGGTCATCAGCGCCCGGCCGATCGCCAGCATCTGCTGTTCGCCGCCGCTGAGCAGGCCCGATGGCTGGGTCCGCCGTTCCTTGAGCCGCGGAAACAGATCGAACACGCGCGAAAGCGTGTCTCCGGTTCCCTTGCGGCCGGAGAACCGGCTGAGCAGCAGGTTTTCCTCGACCGTCAGGGGAGCAACGACCATCCGGCCTTCCGGCACAAGCGCCAGTCCCGCCCTGACCACATTGTGCAGCGCGAGCTTGGAGATGTTCCTGCCGTCCAGCATGACGCTTCCGCCGATCGGGCGATGCAGGCCCGCGATGCTGCGAAGCGTCGTGGATTTGCCCGCGCCATTCGAGCCCAGCATGACGCTGAGCGACCCGGACGCCACCGTCAGGTTGATGCCCTGGACAGCGCGAATGGCGCCGTAGCTGGCAGTAAGATCAGTGACCGAGAGCATCGCGCTTCTTTCCGAAATAGGCAGTCTGGACGTCGGGATTGTCGATACAGGCTCTCGGCGTTCCCTCGGCCAGCAATTGTCCGAAATTGATGACGGTGCAGGTTTCGCAGAACTCGGTCACCAGGCTGATATTGTGTTCGACCATCAGGATGGTCAGGCCGCTGTCGCGCAGTTCATGCACGAGCTTGCCGATGTCGCTCGCCTCGGCGTGGTTCATGCCCGCCGTTGGTTCGTCAAGCAACAGAAGCTTGGGGTCGGACCCAAGCGCCCGGGCGATCTCGATGCGCCGCTGCTCGCCATAGGACAGGGTTTCCGCCAGCTCGCCGGCGCGATCGGCCATGCCGACGCGCTCGAGAAGATGCATCGCGCTCTCGCGTGACGCCTTCCATTTCCGGCGTGCATCCGCGGTGCCGAGAAAGGAGGCGAACAGGCTGGTCCCCCGCCCCAGATAACAACCGGTCAGCACCTGCTCGAGAACCGACATGCCACTGAACAGCCGCACATTCTGGTAGGTCCGGCTGATGCCGAGGCTCGCGATCTGATGCGGCTCGAGCGGATCGGTGCGCTGGCCCTCAAACAGGATCTCGCCGCTCGAAACATCGAACAGGCCGGTGATCAGGTTGATCACCGTGGTCTTGCCGGCGCCATTCGGGCCGATGAGGCCATGCACGGTGCCCCTGGTGACCGTCATCGACAGGTTGTTGACCGCGGTGACGCCGCCAAACTGTTTGACCACGTTCCTGAGTTCGTGAAGCACGGTGCCTTGAGGACCGGTCATTGGCTTAGTCATGGGCTTGCCCTGCCGTGGTGCGGGGTTGCTTGTGGGCGATATCGAATTCCACCTGCGCCGCTTGCTGACGCTGGCGCGCGGCCTTGCGCAATCCGCGCGCGCGCGGATCAATCAGCCCGCGCGGCAGATAGATCATGATCACCAGCAGAACCACGCCCTTGGCGATATCCTGGATTTCGGGCAGGATGGCCTGGGTGATGGTGGGCAGCGCGGTGAACACGAAGGCGCCAACGATCGGGCCGAACCAGAAGAACGAGCCGCCGAGCACCGTCGAGGCGATCATGGTGAAGGCCACGCCCAGATAGAATGTATCCGCCGAAATATATTGCAATGTCGTGGCCAGCGCCGCACCTGCAAGGCCACCCACCACGCCACTGATCAGAAAGGCGATCATCTGGATCTGGCGGCTGCTTACGCCCATTGTCGAGGCGGCGGCGGCATCCTCGCGCACAGCGCGGATGGCGAGCCCGTACCAGGATTTGTGCAGCCTGAAAAACACCAGCGAGACGATGGCAAGCAGGATCGCGAGTTCGAGCACCGAGGCCCGCACCGGCACCACCATGCCCATCACCCCACCGGTCAGGGACGGGGTGTTGAGCACCACCACCCGGGAGATCAGGATCAGCGCCAGGCTGGCGAGCGCCATCCAGTGGGTTTCGAGCTTGAGGAAGATGGCGGCGATGATAGCCGAAGCAAGCCCGCCGAACACGCCTGCGATGATGACGGCCAGCCAGAACGGCAGGCCGAAGGTTCCCATCATCTGCGCGGCCGTAAAGCCGCCGACGGCCGCAAATACCACGGTGGTAAAGCTCAATATCCCGGCTGAAAGCACGGAATACATGCTCAGGGCAAACAGGGAGTTGACCAGGCCGAAGGCCAGGGTTGCCGAATAGGCGTACCAGAAGTCGAGAATCCTCTCCATCGGGTCAGGCCCTCATGAAGTCACGGCTGCCGAACAGTCCGCGCGGCCGTGCGACCAGGAAAGTGAGCAGCAGAATATATGTGAATCCATCACGGTAGGTGGTGGACAGATACTGGGCCACAAAGACTTCGCAGATCCCGAGGATGATGCCCGCGATGACAGTGCCGCGCACATCGTCGAAGCCTCCGACGACAACGGCGGCAAAGCCCTTGAGCAACAGACCCTCACCCAGCATGTAGGAGATGTTCGAGGTGGCGGCGCCACCCAGGACGCCGGCAAGACCCGACGTCGCACCGGCGAGAAAGGCGGTCAGCAGGATCACGATCCGGGGATTGACGCCGCTCAGCGCCGCCGCTTCGGCATTCCAGCCAACGGCGCGCATCGCGGCACCAATCCTGGTCTTCTGGATCAGCAGATAAATCCCGCCGCCGCAGATCAGCGTCGAAGCAATGATGATGACCTGCATCTGCGGCACTCGGATCAGGCCGAAATCGACCATGCCGGACGGAAAGCTCGACGACGGGAAGGCCCAACTCTGGTGGTTGGTGGCCATTCCCGCCAGGCTGTCGAGAATGATGAGAAAGGCGATGCTGGTGATCAATGCCCCCAGCATCCCTGTCTTGCGTCCCCTGAGAGGCTGGAAACCGATCTGGTCGACGGCGATGGCGATGAGACCACCTCCGAGAACACCGATTCCGACTGCGAGCGGAAACGGAACGCCGAAATATTCGACGCTGAAATATCCGAGGATTGCCGCCCAGCTTGCATAGGCGCCATGGGCGACATTGAGCACGCCGAGCGTCGCAAAGACGAGCCCGAAGCCAATGCCGAACAGGGCATAGAGCGACCCAAGGGAAATCCCGTTCACCAACTGCTCAAGGAACAGGGTCATGTTATGGCTTCTCCCACAGCTTGACTTCACCGTCCTTGGTCCAGTTGACGATCAGCGTGTTGGGCGTACGGGCCTGACCGTTCTCCATCGGCTGGCCGCCATAGGGATTGACCGAGATATCGGTGGTGCCCCACATGGCCTTCGCCAGATCCTGACGCGTGGGCTTGCCATCGAGCGACTTCAGTCCCTGGGCGATGAACTGGATCGCCATGTAGCCCTGGGCCGCATAGACATCCGGCAATGCGCCATATTCAGCCTGGTAGGCTTCGATGAAGGCAACTGCGGCTTCACTGTCGGATACGCCCGGCTGGAAAGACAGCGCGAAAGGGATCCCGGCAATGGTGTCGCCGGACTTCTTGAAGACCGCCGGCGGCGAAAGCACTTCCGAGGTGACAATGGTGCCCTCGTAACCGCGCTGGCGAAGCGCCGTAATGATGCCGATCGTCGGCTGCTGCGTCGTCATGACGACAATCAGATCCGGATCCGTGGCGAGGCCCTGGGTGGCGGGGCCGGTGAAATCCGTATCCGCGGTCAGCGTGGTGATTTCGGCCACCGTTTCGGCGCCCGACTTCTCGATGACGTCCTTCATCGCCATGGCGCGCGCCATGAAGATATCATTGTCGCCGGCAAGGTAATAGGCAACCTTCTGGGGCTTGAGTTCCGTCGCAATGCGCTCGGACATCGCCACCTCCTGCGGGCCGGGCAAGGCCACGACGGAGGTCACATAAGGCTCCTGCGGCAGCGACTCGCGGGTCGCGCCGTAAATGACGAGCGGCACTTCGTTGCTCATGGCGATCGGGCCCACCGCAGCAGCGATCGCGCTGAGAATGCAGCAGGTGGTGGCGAGAATATTGCGGTCGGACCCGAACTGGGTCATGGCCTGAACGGCACGGGCGGCATCGGAACCGCTGTCCTTGATATCGAGGACCAGTGTGACGCCCTCGCCCGCCAGACCCTTGCTGTTGATTTCGGCCACGGCAATGTCAGCGCCCTGATGGTAGGACTGGCCGGCGGAGGCGATCGGGCCGCTGTCATCGGATATCATGCCGATGCGATATTCGCCCGCGTCCGGATCCGCATAGGCGGGCGCGGCAAAGCCGAGCGCAAGCGCCATATAGCCAGCGGACAATAGTGCCCGCTTACTGGTTTCTAGCATGTTCATTGTGACCTCCCAAGGTGCTGAGCAAATCGTTCCAGGAGGAAGTCTGTCATGAACGGCCTGCGGGACCAGCCTAGCCAATCCCCGCCAACCAACATTGAAGTCCCCTCCCGAAGCCTCCCGTGCATGCTGATGCAATGCCGAACCAGACTAGGCGGGCGCGGCCCAATAAGTCAAGCCACAAAATATGGTTCATCTAGTGAAACGGTCGGCGATCCTGCCGCTGCGGCCGGATCACGTCTCAATGCCCGCGCGCACCGCTTCCGCCGCCGCCTGCAACCGCTGCAAGAAAACCGGCTTTCCCCGCTCCACCATCTGGGGCGTCAGCCCCGCCATGCTGACGCAGCATGTAATCTGCCCCTCCGCGTCGAAGACCGGCACAGCCAGCGCGGTGATTCCGACGGCCACATCGTCGATCGCGCACTCCCAGCCGCGCTTGCGGATCGTGCGGAGCTGCTTCCGAAGCACCTCCGGATCCGTAATCGACTTGGCATTGAGCTTCTCCAGCGGCCCGGACAGGATCCGCTCGATGACCTCATCGGGCTGGTAGGCCAGGAACACCTTCGGAGCGCCGCCGCAATTGAGCGGCAAGGTTCCGCCGATCGCCCACCAGTGCACCTCGATGCCACGCATATCGTGGACGCGGTCCAGGCAGACGGCGCTGTCGTCCTGAAACACCGAAATGAAGGCCGTCACGCCCAGTTCATTGGCCAGTTGCAGGAGAATCGGCTGGGCGATCGCACGCAGGTCGCGGGTGTCCTCGACATTTGCCGCCAATCTTCGGATCGCGGCGCCCAGCCGGTAATGCTGCGTGACGGGGTCCTGGCTGATGAACTCGCTGTGCATCAGGGTCAGCAGCAGCCGGCGCGTCGTGCCCTTGTCGAGCCGCGTCGCGGCGCTGACCTGGGCCAGCGATTGCAGGCCCTTGCCAGCGAAGGAATTGAGCACGGCCAGCGCACGCGTCACGGCCCGGACATTCTGCACGGCCGCCACTTTGTTGTCTGCATCTTCCACCACGGTCACTTCGCTCCCCGATTGCATTCCGTCAGGCCATTGGCGTGACTGCAAGACTGATACCCGATCAGCCAGAATTGGCCAAGATGCCGCCACGCCGAGGCAGCATAGCCAAAAATTTCACTAGGCGAAATTATATTTGCCTGTTGACATGCCTGGGGTGGCAGGATTTCTTGACCGTTGATTGAACGCATTGGAGGAGCTCAGCGCATGTCGATCAGTGAACACATCCGGGCGGACGACCATATGGCGCTCGAGACGCTCAAGCAGGCGCTGGGCGACGACCTGGTCCGCCACGATCTCGAAACCCGCACCTATTACGCCAACGACGTCTTCTGGCAGCCCGGGATCGCGCCGCTGGCGGTGCTGCTGCCGACGACGGCGGCCGAGATTGCGCTTGCCGTGCGCACGGCGACCGGGTGCGGACTGTCGGTGGTGCCGCGCGGCGGCGGCATGTCCTACACCAAGGGCTATATTCCCGACCGGGCGGATTCGGTGATCGTCGACACCCGCAAGGTCAACGCCATCATCGAGGTCAATGCAGCCGACCGTTACGTGACGGTGGAAGCGGGCGCCACCTGGGAACAGGTCAACGCCGCCCTGGAAGGCACCGGCTTGCGAACCGGCTATTGGGGCCCGCTGTCGGGCATCAACGCCACCGTCGGCGGCGCGCTGTCGCAAAACAGCGCGTTCTTCGGCTCGGCGCTGAACGGCACCGTTGCCGACAGCGTGCTCGGCGTCACTGTCGTGCTCGCCGACGGGCGAATGGTCACCACCGGGTCGGGCTCCCGCAAGGCCGCCAAGCCGTTTACCCGGTACGGCGGACCGGATCTCACCGGCATTTTCCTGGGCGACAACGGGGCCTTCGGCATCAAGGTCTCGGCCACACTCAGCCTCTGGCCCAGGCCCGAGGAAATCGAATTCCTCTCCTTCGGCTTTTCCAGGTTCGGCGACATGGCGCTGGTTCAGGCGAAGATGGCCGAAACCCGGCTGGTCTCCGAAGGCTTCGGCATCGACAAGACCAAGGTCGAGCATTCGGCCAGCGTCAACAAGCTCTCAGACGGGCTGCAGGCGCTCGGCAATGTCGCCACGTCCGCCAAATCGCTGATCTCGGGCGTCAAGCAGGCCATGAATGTGGCAACCTCCGGCACCGCTTTTCTGCGCGACCATGCTTTCACCCTGCACATCGTCACAGAGGCGCGATCGGCGGTGGAGCTGAAGGACAATGTCGCGAAGCTCCGCGCCATCGGCAAGACCACCGGCGTCGAACTGCCCAACAGCGTGCCCAAGGTGATGCGCTCCAAGCCGTTCGGCCCGGTGCGCGGCATGCTCGGACGCAACGGCGAGCGCTGGGTGCCGATCCATGCGGTCTTCCCGCTGAGTGAAGCGGTCAGGGTCACGGAAGCCAATGACGCGTTTTTCCAGGATGAAGCCGAGTTCCTCGACCGCAACGGCATTGTCTATTCGGTGATGACCATGACGGTGGGCAA
Source organism: Hoeflea sp. (assembly GCF_014359905.1). Lineage (GTDB taxonomy): Bacteria > Pseudomonadota > Alphaproteobacteria > Rhizobiales > Rhizobiaceae > Hoeflea. The sequence continues at coordinate 7,223 of NZ_JACIYP010000032.1, forward strand.
CGAGTTCTTCATCGAGCCGGCCTTCTACTGGATGGACGAGATCACGCCGCTGCACGCCAAAAGCGTCGGCGAGGCGACCGTGGCGCCGTGGATGGACCGGCCCGCCAACAGCGCCGCGCGCCAGGCCGTGGCCGAATTGCGGCGGCGGACGCAGGAGCTCTACGCCTCGATGGGGGGCGTCAGCTGGCAGGTGGCGGGCGACTATCCGTTCCGCGAGATGATGGATCCCGACAGCTACGCCCTCATCGAGGCCGTCAAGGGAGCGCTCGACCCCGAGCGGTTGATGAACCCCGGCATGCTTGGCCTTGCGACAGTCCCAAGACGCTGACCAGCGTCGATTGGCGCGCCAGACAGATGAGCTGGCGCGCCAATTCCGGTCTCAGGACATTCAGTCGAGCCCTGTACGCGCCGTCACCAGTTGCGCTGGCCGCCGATGATTTCCCGCGCGCGCACCGCAAGCCGGGCGGCCATCGGCCCGAGATTTTCGGCGTCGGCGGCAGCGGCGTTTCCGAGCCGGGCGCGATCGGCCACGCCCACGAAAATCACCGCAAAACGAAACAGCGCAAAGACCACATGGAACGGCTCAAGACGCCCGCCCGAGGCCGAGTGGCTGAAATAGCGGTCGACGAACTCGGACTGCGTTGGGATACCGGACGCCGCCGGATCAGCATCCAGGATGCCGCCATATTCCGCTGACGCCGTGTGCCAGGGAATGCAGCAATAGCCGAGATCGGCCAGCGGATGGCCGAGCGTCGCCAGTTCCCAGTCGAGAATGCCGATCACGTCGGCGCGGTCGGGATGGAAGATCAGGTTGCCGAGCCGGTAGTCGCCATGGGCGATGGCAATGCTGCCATCGTCAGCGGGCATGTTGTCCCGCAGCCAATCGCCAACCTCGGCGAGATGCGGGATTTCTTCACCGGTCGACTGCTCCAGTTGGCCTGCCCATCGCGCGATCTGCCGCTCGAAATAATTGCCGGGACGGCCGAAACCCTCAAGCCCGACGGCGGACGGATCAACCGCATGGAGCTTGGCCATCGTGTCGGCCATGGCCATGTAGATGGCGCGCCGCTCCGCCGGGAGCATGCCGGGCAGCGCGGAATCGTGAAACACCCGGCCCTCCAGCCGCTCCATCAGATAGAAGGGCGTGCCAAGGACGGTTGCGTCCTCTTCATAGAGCAGCGGGACCGGCACCGGCACATCGGTCCCGGCCAGCGCCGCAAGCACCCGGTGCTCGCGGTCAACCGCATGGGCGCCGCGCAGGATCGGGCCGTTGGGCTGCTTGCGCAGCACCATCCGGCGCTCGCCCCAGGTGACGAAATAGGTCGGGTTGGATTGCCCGCCGGAGATGCGCTGCAGCGACAAGGCTGCCGCACCGAAACGCGCGGCCAGATAGGTTTCGAGCGCTGAAACCTCAAAGTCGACCGGGCCGTCGATCACGCTTTCAGGTGTATCCTGCACCGCGGTCAGCCTTCCTGTCCGGTGACATCCCAGCGCCAGAAGCCGCGGTCTTCTTCGGCCAGATGCCGGTTGAGCACCATCTTGTGCACCTCGTCGGCGCCGTCGACCAGCCGCGCCTGGCGGGCGTAACGGTAGATCCATTCGAGCACCGTGTCCTTGGAATAGCCCCGGCCGCCATTGATCTGGATGGCCACGTCGGCCGCCTTGTGCAGCAGGTTGGCGACATGGACCTTGGCCATGGACACCTCCTTCTTGGCGAAGCGGCCCTGGTCGAGTTCCCAGGCGGCCTTCATCACCAAGAGCCGGCCGATCTCGATCTGCATGGCGAGATCGCCCAGCATCACCTGCACGCTCTCGCGGTCGGCAAGGCGGACGCCGAAGCCTTCACGGCGTTCGGCATATTCGCGCGCGATCTCGACGCAGCGCTTGGACAGGCCCAGCCAGCGCATGCAGTGGGTCAGCCGCGCCGTGCCGAGGCGGACCTGGGTGACCTTGAGCCCGCGCCCCTCGCCGCCCAGGATGTCGGAGGCCGGAACTTCCATGCCGTCGAACTCGATCTCGCAATGGCCGCCATGCTCCTCCGGTCCCATGATCGGGATGCGGCGGACGATCTTCCAGCCCGGGGTGTCCTTGTGGAACAGGAAGGCGGTGAGGCCGCGCCGCGGATCGTCGGAGGTCTTGGCCATCAGGATGAAGTGGGCGGCACCATCGGCGCCGGTGATGAACCATTTGCGGCCGGTGATGCGGTAGATGTCGCCGTCGCGCACGGCTTCGGTGAGCGTCATCGACGGATCGGAGCCGCTGCCCGGCGCCGGCTCGGTCATGGCGAAGGACGAGCGCACCTTGCCGCTGACGATGGGTTCGAGCCAGCGTTGTTTCTGCTCGGGCGTGCCCATCGCTTCAAGCACCATCATGTTGCCATCGTCAGGCGCGCTCGAATTGAACACCAACGGGCCGAAGATCGACCGGTTCATCTCCTCGTAGCACACCGCCATGCCGACTTTGCCCAAACCGGCGCCGCCGGTTTCAGGCCTGAGCTGCAGGCACCACAGGCCTTGGGCACGCGCTTCGGCGCGCAATTCGTCAAGCAGGTCGAGCCTGATGTTTTCATGGTCGTCGTAGCTTGCCCGATCGGCTTCGAGCGGCAGCACGCGGCTTTCGACAAAATCGGCGATGCGTCGGCGATAGTCTTCGACTTCGGGGGAAATGGTAAAATCCATGATAGGCCTCACAGGGATGAAACGAGATGGCCGCCATCGGCGACGAGAGCGATGCCGGTGATGTAGGCGCCGGCATCGGTGACAAGCAGCATGAGGGCGCCGTCGAGGTCCTCGGGGCGGCCCAGCCTGCGCTGCGGAATCCGCTTGATCAGCGCCTGCCCCGGCTCGGTGGCGAAAAACGCGCGGTTGATATCGGTCTCGATGTAGCCGGGACACAGCGCGTTGACGCGGATGGTATCGCGCGCCCATTCGAGCGCCAGCGCCTTGGTCAGCTGAATGAGCCCTGCCTTCGACGCGCTGTAGGCGGCAACCCCGCCGCCGGTCCTCAGACCGAGGATCGAGGCGACATTGACGATGGCGCCGCCGCTGCCCGCCGCTTTCATTCCGCGCGCCACGCCCTGGGCCACCAGGAACGCCCCCTTGAGATTGGTGTCGACGACGGCGTCGAACTCGGCCTCGCCGAGCGCGAGCGCAGGTCCCGCGCCGCTGATGCCGGCATTGTTGATCAGAATGTCGAAGGGGCGGTGCACCGAAGCGAGCGCCCCGGTCACGGAATGGGCGTCGGAAACGTCCATTTCGAGGCCATGGGCAGTCCCGCCCGCAGCTTCAATCTCCGCGCAGGCGGCCTCGATCTTTTCCATCCGCCGCGCAGCAAGCGTCACCGCGGCGCCGTTGCGCGCCAGCAGCCTGGCGAAATGCAATCCAAGCCCTCCCGATGCGCCGGTTATCAGGGCGGATTTTCCGGCAAGCGGCAAACTGGTCATGCAGAGTTCCCTTTTTCGAACGAGCGCTCGCTTTATCGCCGGTTTCGCTGTAGCATGCAAGGGGGTAAGAGAAACGACATGTCCGAGGGATCTTGACCAGCGGCGATCGTCCATTCGGAAATTCCGTGCGCTCTTGAAAACCTTCAGGCCGGGGCCTCGAAAACCGGTGAAGCTTTCGGCCCGTTGGGATAGAGGTGAAGCAAAAGCTGCGGTGGCAATCACCATATCGATTCAACGGCCGGATCGCGGATCCGGTTGACGGCAGGCCGGACGGCGGGGAGAGACAATGCCACAGGGCACGGAAAAGACTTTCGGCACTGATTATTCCAACGAAGCCCTGTGCAAGCGGATGTACCGCCGCCACTCCGCCACCATCAAGGTGCAGAAGGAAGCCGTCGCGGTCGCAAATCTGGTGCGGATCTGCGAAGCAACGCTCAAGCTTTCCAACGAGAAGGGATTTCACGCATCCTCATTGAGGGACCTGTCGCGGGTCTCCGGCATCTCCATGGGCGGGCTCTATGCCTATTTCGACAACAAGGTCACGCTTCTGACCATGATTCTCGAGGCGGTCACCTCAAGCGCGATGGAGATCATCACCGAACCGCCCCAGACGATCGCAAACGATCCGCGCGCGCATCTGCGCTGGCTGATCGAGCGCCACGTCGCGCTGACCGAGATCATGCAGCCCTGGTTCGCCTTTGCCTTCATGGAAGCAAAGAGCTTCCCGGCCGCCAACCGGCGAGCCGCCGTGGAAAGCGAAGCTGCCACCGAAGCCGCCATTGCCAGGATCCTGCAGACGGGCGTGAGCACCGGCGTGTTTCACATCAACGATCCGCTGCTCACCGCGGCGCTGCTCAAGCCCCTTCTTCAGGATTGGTACGTCAAGCGCGGCAAGTACCGGAAGCGCAACATCCCGGCCGGCGTCTATGCCCGCGCCGTATGCGACTTCGTCGAGACGGGGGTCCTGGGTCAAACGCCATGACCGGCCTGTAAACCCGATGCTGCAATGAACCGGCTTGGAACCGTATGGCGGGCAGCGATGCAACTCAATTGATGACCTCGCCCGTCTCCTGCAGGAACGCCTTGCAACTGTCACTGATCAGACGCAGCCCTGTCTCGCTTTCGGGACGCTGGTCAGCCGCCGGCTGGACCATGCTGACCGGCCCGCAATCGGTCAGGAAGCTGACAAGGCGGGTGGTGCCGAGTTCCTGTATGACGTCCACACGCCCGAGGATGCTGTTATCGGCACCCTTGTCGCAGAGCGCGAGATCGTCGGGACGGATGCCGATGTCGATCAAAGTGCCTGAAGCGAGCCTTTGGAGAGCCGGCAGCCGGATCCGAAGGCCGGTGCTGAGCACGGCCTCGGCTCCGTCGACCCGGGCGGGAAGAAAATTCATCGCAGGCGTGCCGATGAACCCTGCAACGAACCGCGTCGCGGGGTTCCTGAACACATCGTAGGGCGGCCCCATCTGTTCGATACGGCCGTCGCGCATGACGACGAGAATATCGGCAAGGCTCATCGCCTCGAGCTGGTCGTGCGTGACGAACACCGAGATCGTCTCCATCTGTCGATGGATGCGCTTGATCTCGATCCGAAGATCGTTGCGCAGCGCAGCGTCGAGGTTGGACAAGGGCTCGTCAAACAGGAACAGAGCCGGATCGCGCACCATGGCGCGTCCGATCGCGACGCGTTGACGCTGACCGCCCGACAATTGCGACGGCCTTCGGTCCAGAAGATGCGCCATCTGGAGCGTGTTCGCGACTTCGGCAATACGCCGGTCGATTTCGGCCCGCGCGGTTTTGCGCTGACGCAGGCCGAAGCCGATGTTCTGGCGAACGGTTTTGGTCGGGTACAATGCGTAGTTCTGGAAGACCATCGCTATGTTGCGGGCGGCAGGACTGAGGTCGGTGATGGTCCTGCCAGCAAGGGCGATCTCGCCCGCGTCAACGGCTTCGAGGCCGGCCAGCGCACGCAACAAGGTCGTCTTTCCACAGCCGCTTGGGCCAACGATGACGACGAAGCAGCCGGGATCTGCGCTGAACGAGACGTCCTCCAGGACCCTTGTCGCCCCGAATGACTTATGGATGTTGCTGAGATGAAGCCCTTGCATCGGGGTCACCCTTTCAGGTCTGGATTTGCCGCACTCAATGCCGCAACATTTTCAACGGATCGATTGACGCCGAACAGCTGCCTGCGCGATGCGCTCGATGACATGAGCCAGACATCCTCGGAAGCGACACCGAAAAACGCGGCGGCGCGATCAGCGAGTTCCGCCAAGCGCGAAAGCGGTTCGGAGGGCATCCGCGCCGGTACCTCTCGGCCTTCCTCGATCGCAATCAGCAGTCCTGTGGCCTGGTCGATGCCGGCCTCTGCGCAGCATACAAACAGTCTGTCGTGCTTCTTGAGCATGTCAGGCCAATCGAGATGCACCGACTGATCATCGTTCCACGGGGAGAGGATGACGGGTGAGAAACCGGCGTCCCGCACGGCTTCAAGCGTTTTCGCCGCATCCGCCCGCAGATCGAAATCGCCGCCGTCCATGTTCTCCCTGTGTGCGAGCACATCGCCACGATCGACCAGCAGGATGCGCGATCCTGCCAGGGGGCCGGGCTGCATTGTCTCCTCGCGCAACTCGCAGGTCTCCGGGCCGAGATCGAACACCCGGTAGCGATGCGGCGCTTCGGTGAGCGACGGGCAGACCGCATAGAGGGTCTTGCCATCCGGCACGATTCCGGTGCCCTCGTGGAAATGGCCGCAGAGGACAAGGTGGCGCGCAGGACTGGATGCAAGCCGGTCGCGCAGGGCATCCGCGTCGCGGTAGCGCATCGGATAGCCGTGAACCACCATCGGCCAGATGAGGAAATGCTGCAGGTGCACGGTCCAGTCAACCGTACCGGCTTCGGCGAGCGCTCGGTCGAATCGCGCCCGTTCGTCGCCAAGACGTTCCGAAACGTGGTCCGTCACCTCCCAGTCGAAATAGGCATGGAGGCGGACGCCGGAAATTTCGAGTTTCCTCGGCGCATCGCCGAACACCGCCTCGAAGGCGGGGCGGAAGTCGTGGTTTCCGGGCGCGATCATCCATGGCCGCCCCAGTCCGTCGAGCCATGCGCGCATGGTCTTGTAGTCCTCTTCGACGGCCGCGCGAAGGAAACGCCGGAGCGTCTCATCGCCCGTGCCGTGCAGGAGATCGTGTGGCGCGTCGATGACATCGCCCGTGAAGGCGACAATGTCGGGCGCCTCGGCGGCGATCAGTTCGGCAAGCCTCGAAAGCAGCGCCGGACCGTGCCGCGAAAGACGTTCGGCGTGGCCGCTGTGGCCGGGCAACGCCTGCCGGAAATGAAGGTCGGTAAACTGAAGGATTCGCATGATGGCTCTCAATGGTGACCGCCGGTGAGACCGGCGACGAAGTGGCGTTGAAGGATCAGGAACATCACGAACACCGGCGCAGCGGCCAGAAGTGCCACGGCCATGACCTTGTTCCAGGCCATTTCCACCTCGCCGAGGAATTGCGTCGATGCCGCCGCGATGGTCATGGTGTCGCCGCCCGGCAGGAACGTGCGGGCAAAGAGGAAGTCGTTCCAGGCGACAATGAAAACATAGATGGTGACCGCAGCAAGCGCCGGAGCAGCCGCAGGCAGAACCGTCTTCACCATCGCGGACAGGGGCGAGCAGCCGTCAATCAGCGCCGCCTCCTCGATCTCCCTTGGAATACCGTCGAAGAAGGCCTTCATCATCCATGTGGCGAAGGGGACGGCGAAGCTGCAATTGGCAAGAATGACCGCAACAATGGCCTGTGGGCCATTGAGGAGCCCCGCGCGGAAGAACAGGATGTAGAGCGGCACGATGAGGAGCGTGCCCGGCAGCATCTTCGCGATGAGGATCGCGTAACCCGCAAGTCCGGTCAGCCTCGAGCGGCTGCGCGACAGGGCATAGCCTGCAAGCGTCGCGATGAAGACCGTTAGCAGCGTTGACCCGACGGTCACCACCAGCGATGTCGACAGCCACGCGACGACCGGCGTATCTGCGAACAGCGACCGCATCGCCTCCAGACTGAAGGTCGCCGGATCGGGCAGGAATGCCGGCGGCCACTGCATGACCACGGCGTTCGGACGGAACGCACTCAGCGTCATCCAGTAAACCGGCAGGAATGCAATGAAGGCAAACAGCGCAAGGGTGACTGCGCGCAGAGCCGATGCCATGCGTCTCATTGCTTGAGTGTCCTGTCCTGAAGAAGACGGAGGCTGCCGAGCGCCACGACGAGGCAGATCACGAACACCACCACGCCGAGCGCCGACGCGCGGCCGACCTCGAAGAACTGGAAGGCCTGGTTGTAGATCGCCACCGATGCGGTCTCCGTGGCGCGGCCGGGGCCGCCGCCTGTGAGGACGAAGATCGTCTCGATCTCGCGGAAGGCTGAGAGAAGCGAAAGCGGCAGCGACACGGCAATGACCGGCCGCAGTGCCGGCAGCGTGACCCAGAAGAACGAGGTGACCGGGCCTGCGCCGTCGATCCTGGCTGCGTCCAGCGCATCCCGGGGAACGGCGTTGAGGCCCGCCATCAGCATGACGGTGAAGAACGGGTAGCTCTTCCATGCCGAGACAAACACGACGGTGGGCAGCGCCCAGAGATGATTGCCGAGGAAGTTGACCGGCCGGCCAGAAGCCCCGGACGAAAGAAGCGCGTAGTTGATAAGCCCTGTTTCGGCATTGAGAAGGAACATCCAGGCGAGGCTCGCCACCACCGCAGCAATGGCCCAGGGGCTGATGATCAGCATCCGCAGCACCGCACGCCCCGGGAAGGCGCGTTCCAGCAGAAGCGCCGTCGCAAGGCCCCACAGAAACGCGATTGTCGTTCCGGCAAACACGTAGATGACAGTCACGCGGAACATCGCAGCGGTGCGCGGGTCGCTGAAGAGGCGCTCGAAATTGCGGAGGGTATACTCTGCCGGAGCGTCGTTCATCAGCGCGAAAAGCTTCACGTCCTGAAACGCGAAATTCACCATCGCGCCGACAGGAAAGGCAACCAGCACGAGGATCAGGAGCGCCGCCGGCGCCAGCATGAAGACGAGAAGCCGCTCGCGCTGGCGTTCAAGCCCCCGCACCGTGTCACGGCGCGGGGATTTGACGGGCGTTGTGAGCCTAGAAGAATTCACGCGCCAGCTCCGCGTGGATCTGGTCGGTGGCGCCATCCACGTCCAAGGCACCGCTGGCGAGAGCGGAGATCCCTTCGGAGACGATGGCGGAGAACTTGTTGTATTCTCCCTCAAGTCCTTCCGGCAGATAGGAGTGCGTGGCGCGGGCCGCACTTGCCTCGAACACCGGAATCTCCGGCCAGTCGGCGCGCGCCTTGTCGGTCAGCATGCCGATCCGTGCCGGCGGGTTGCCGGACATCTCGCCATACGCCTGCTGCCATTCCGGCCGCTGGATCAGTTCGATGAACTTGAAGGCCAGCGCCTTGCGCTCGTCGTCCAGCGCTGCGGGGATGGCGAGAACGTTGCTCGGGCCGCCGGCCTCGTCGGGAAACGGCAACGGCGCCACGCGGTAGTTTTCTGCAACCGATTGCTCAGCGTCCTTCTTGAATGCCGGCGCCCAGCTGCCGTCGATATACATCGCCGCGCGCCCCTGCCAGAACAGCTGGCGCATCTCGTTTGAGCCGAGACCCACCGGCGTCGCCTCGACCTCGATCAGTTCCGCCGTCATCGCGATGGCTTCGCGCAGGTCGTCCCGCGCGATCAGCGCGCCATCGCTCGTCCATCCGTGGCCGAGACCGGCAAGCAGGTAGGTCAGCGCAAAATAGGTCTGGCTGCTCTGGTCCGTCACGAACGGAAAGCCGTACTGGTCGATGCGACCGTCGCCGTCGGTGTCAAGGGTGAGCGCCTTGGCGGCGGCGACGAACTCCTCCGGGGTGGTCGGCACCGCGACGCCCGCCGCTTCCAGCATGGCCTGATTGTAGAACAGGCCCCAGGCATAGCCGAGCAGGAGTTGGCCATAGACCTTGTCGTTGCGTTTCATCTGCTGCTGGGGAGCGATGAAGTCGTCCTCGTTCCAGCCGATCTCCGCAAGGCGCTCGTCGAGCGGCTCCAGGAAGCCGGAATCGGCAAAGCCGAACATGAAGCGGGCCGATATGTGGGCGATGTCCGGCGGATTTCCGGCAACGAACCGCGTGGTCAATTGGTCATGGTGATCGCCGAAGGGAGCGCCCACCAGCTTGATGGTGTGGCCGGGGTTTTCCTCGGCGAAGGCCGCGGCGGCAGCTTGCCACCAGACACCGAAGCCTTCCTGCAGCTGATAGGTTGGCAGTTCGAGCTCGACCGCGCGGGCCGGATTGAGCTGCGCGGCAACCGCCAGTGCAGCGGCGATGGTGAGGGTTGAAATGCGATGCAACATCGTGGACAGCTCCATATCTTGAATTTACTGAAGCATCTGATATTGAAATCGTGTAACATGATGATGACAATTTCTCACAGTGAGGGAAATCGGTGACCCACGACAGGGACTTGATGATACGCGCCACGTGGGCTCATCTTGTGGAGGGCCGAACGCAGGAATCGATCGCCCGCGAACTTGGTCTGACGCGCGCGAAAACCAACAGGTTGATCGCCGAGTGCCGCGAACTCGGCATGGTCCGGATCGGTCTCCAGACCGATGCCCGTGTGGCGCTCGCAGATGAAAGCGCACTCAAGGCCCGATTTTCCCTTCTCGATGTGTGGATCGTCCCGCGGACAGAAACGGCTGACGCCGCCACCCGCACAGTGGGCATGGCCGCCGGATCCTATGTCTCCGAAACACTCGGCGCCGGCCAGACCCTGGCCGTCGGCTGGGGCCGAACCCTCGGCGCCTCGGTGGCCGGGCTGCAACCGCGCCGGGCCCAGGGCAACCGGGTGGTGACCCTGCTCGGGAGCATGGTGCGCGGCCATGGTCTCAGCTCATTCGACATCGCCTCCCACTATGCCCAGACCCTGTGCGCCGAATGCTGCTACCTGATTGCGCCGAGAGTGGCGGAGAGTGCCGAAATCGCGATGCGTCTGTATGAGCGGGCGGATATTCGCGAAGCGCTCAAGATTGCCGAACAAGCGGACACCATCCTGATCGGCGTCGACGATCTGAGCGGATCGAGCACTCTCTTCCAGACCGGCCAGTTCACCGCACAGGAACTCGCCGATCTGCGCGCCGCGGGAGCGGTCTGCACGTTGCAGGGGGTGGCGCTCGATGCCGAGGGCCAGATCATCGCCAATCCGCTCGCCGCGCGAACCGTGGGCCTCGAACCGGGCCTGCTGGCGCAGTCTCCAAGGCGCATCGTCGCTGCCGCAGGCGAGCGCAAGGCAAAGAGCATCCGCGCCCTGCTCAGGGGCGGACACTGCAATGTCCTCATAACGGACGAGCCGACGGCCGAAGCCATCCTGATGCTGGCTCCGTGATCCCAAGTGGAAGACAGCGCCGGCGCTGAAGCTGCTATGGCGCGACGCGATCCATCGCGGCTCGCAGCGCAATCCCGCAGGGGCGCTTCTCAAGCCTGCGATTGGATTTGGCTTTTGCGAGGATTATGATCGCGGGTGCGCCCCTTGACCGGCCGTACCATCACCTCGAAAAGCACAGCTCATGGCTGTCCATCCTCGGTTTTCAGCCGGTAGCGGAAGTCGCAATGGGACGCGCCCTTCATGATTGTCTGGGTGCGCGTCAGCTCCATCTTCGGATTGTAGCCGATACAGAAATCGCCATCGCGGTTGCACGACAGCAGGTGACCGATGTCGCCGAGCCCCATCTCCTTGTAGACCTCCGAATAGCGGCAGCGCGTGACGTTGAAGTCAAGCCGCTCCGGCGCCTTCTCCAGAACCTCGATCTCGAGCGCATTGTCCATCTGCCAGAGCGGCAGCAGATCCGCGAAATCCTCGAGGTTCGGCTCCTCGGGCTCCCTCGCCCGGAACTCCGCGCCTTGTGCGATGGCGGAATTGGAGACGGCTTGGCCCACCACCGTCTCCGCCTCTTCGCGTCCGTGCCGTTCGACCAGCACGTCGAAGACGCACTTCAGGATCGAGGCCTCGATGCGGCGTTTCTCTATCATCGGCAGCGTCATCGCGTTTCCCTTCGTTCTGCTCGTGCCCGTCGTGTTGCGCCTGGGGCCGCGGCTCAGTGCGCCGCGACATGCCCTCCGAGATAGGCGTCGGCGATGCGGCTGTCATTGGCGAGGTCGCGGGCGGCGCCTTCCATGATGATCCGGCCGCTCTCGATCACGGCCGCCCGGTCGGCGATCCGCAACGCCGCTTTGGCGTTCTGCTCGACGATCAGGATCGAATAGCCCTGGGCGCGGATCTCCTCGACCAGATCGAAGATGAAGCGCACCAGCATCGGCGCAAGGCCGAGCGACGGCTCGTCGAGCAGAAGCACCTTTGGCTTGCGCATCAACGCCCGGCCGATGCACAGCATCTGCTGCTCGCCGCCCGACAGCGAGCCGGCGCCCTGCCGGAGCCGTTCCTTCAGCTTCGGAAACAGCCCCAGCACGCGATCGAGTTCCTGCGTCTTCAGCGGACCTCCGCCGATGGTCAGGTTTTCCAGCACGCTCATGTTGGAGAAGATCTGCCGGCCTTCGGGAGCCTGGAGAATGCCGAGATCGACGATCTCGTGGCTCTTTAGGCCGACGATGTTCTTGCCCTCGTAGCGGATCTCGCCGCCGGTCGGATGGTAGATGCCGGAGATGCAGCGCATGAGGCTGGTCTTGCCGACGCCATTGGCGCCGAGGATGGCGTAGATGCCTTTCTCGGCAAGCTCCAGGCTGATGTCGTGCAGGATGTCCTGCACGCCGATCCGCAGGGACAGGTTTGCGATTTCGAGAACGTTCACTCGTCTACCCCCAAATAGGCTTCCAGGACCTCGTGGTTCTGCCGCACCACCGAGGGTTCCGCATCCGCGATCTTGCGGCCCGAAGCCAGCACGACAATGCGCTCGCAGATACTCATGACGAGGCCCATGTCATGCTCGACAAGCATGACGGTGAGGCCGCCCGAATGCAGGTCCTTGATGAAGGCGGCGAGCTCGGCAGTCTCGGAATCATTCAGTCCCGCCGCCGGTTCGTCAAGGACCAGCAGGTCCGGGTTCATCGCCAGCGCGCGGGCGATCTCCAGATATTTGCGCTTGCCGTAGGCAAGGTTGGCCGCCAAGTCATTGGCGTACTCGGTGAGCTGAACCCTTTCCAGGGCCTTCCAGCTGCGCTCCGAGATCTCCTTCGCCTGCTTCGATCCGCCGACGATCGCCTGCCACGGGTTCAGGCCGATGGCCCCGACCGCCCCGACGGAAACATTGTCGAAGACGGTCATGTTGGGGAACACGCGCAGGTTCTGGAACGTGCGCGAAATCCCCTTGGAGGCGATGGCCGACGGCTTGAGGCCGCTGATCTTCTCGCCACGATAGCGGATTTCGCCCGACGAGACCGGGGTGAAGCCGGAGATCAGGTTGAAAAGCGTGGTCTTGCCGGCCCCGTTGGGGCCGATCAGTCCGACGAGTTCCCCTTCGCCCACCGTGGTGGTGACGCCGTCGACCGCCATCAGGCCACCGAAGCGCCGGGACACGTTGTCCACCTCAAGCATAGCGCTCATTTCCAGCCCACCTTCTGCTTGTCGGGATTGTCCTGCCAGGCGGATCCGAACTGGCGGCGGATGAAATTGAGGGCGGGAACCTCGCCGAACAGCCCCCTGGGCAGGAACAGGATCGAGAAGAACAGCACCATGCCGACGATGATGTTGCGGATGTCACCCACCCCGCGCAGCGCCTCGGGCAACAGGATCAGCAGCAGCGCCCCGATGATCGCACCGGGGATGCTGCCGAGCCCCCCCACCACGACCATGGCAAGGATCAGGATCGATTCCGCGAAGTCGAAGTCCATCGGCGAGATGTAGCCCGTGGTATACGCCCACAGCGCGCCGGCGATCCCGGCGAAGAAGGACGAGATCATGAAGGACTCGACCTTCAGTCGCACCGTGTTGATGCCCATGGCGTCAGCGCACTGGTCGTCCTCGCGCAGGCTCCTGAGGGCGTTGCCATAATAGGAGTGGCTGAGCCGGTGCAGGATCCAGATCGACACGCTGACGATCACCGCCACCACGAAATAGATTCCGAGTTCGCTCTCGACCGTGTAGCCGAACAGGTCGATGCCCGTGAACAGCAGCACGCCGTTCGGCCCCTTGGTGACCGCGACCCAGTTCTGCAGCACGAGGAAGATCATCTGGCCGATGCCGAGCGTGGCGACGGCGAAGTAGATGCTCACCAGCCGCATGGTCGGCAGGGCGACGACGAAGGCGATCGCCGCCGCGCCGAGGCCCGCAAGCGGCAGGCCAAGCGTGAAGCCGATGCCGTAATCGGCTCCTGCCAGGGCGGCGATATAGGCGCCGACGCCGTAGAAGGCGGCGTGGCCGAGATGCAGCAGTCCGGCAACCCCGGTGACCAGTTGCAGCGACACCGCCAGCAGCGAGAAGATCAGCGCCACGGTCACGACCTGATAGAGATACCCCTGGCCGAGATACACCAGCAGGGCCGGCACGGCGGCGAACAGCACCGCGAGAATGGCAATCTTTAGAACTGCCGGTTGGTTGAGATACTTAGACACGTTCCCTCCTCGCTCCGAAGAGCCCCTGCGGGAAGAAGACCAATGTGACGATGAGGAACAGGTAGGCGACCATGTCGGCCCAGACGGACGACATGAAGGTCGTCGACAGGCTCTCCGACACCCCCAGCACCAGCGCTGCGATGACCGCTCCCGGAATGGAACTCAGCCCGCCCATCACCATGGCGACAAACGCCTTGATGCCGGGGATGAATCCCATCGAGGGGAAGATCGCACCATAGTAGAGGCCGACGAGAATGCCGGCGAGCGCACCCATCATCGAGCCGATGACGAAGGTCAGCACGATGGTGCGGTCGGTGTTGATGCCGACATATTTCGCGCCCAGCGGATTGTTGGAGACGGCGCGGATCGACAGGCCGATGGCGCTGTATCGCAGCAGCCACTGCAGTCCGCCCAGCATGAGCACCGAGACGACGAAGATGATGATGTCGCCATTGACGATCGTGACCGGCCCCAGAGAGATCGGCTTGTTGATCAGGTAGCTGATGTCGACCGTCTGGAACTCGGAACCGAACAGCAGCTCCATCGCCTCGCGCGCGATAATCGACATGGCCAGCGAGGACATCAGCGTCGCCTCGCGCATGGCCCGCGATTTCAGCGATGCCTCGTCCGAGAACCTTCGGAATGGTCTGAAGGCCAGCCTTTCCAGGCCCAGGCCGGTCAGCGCACCGACCGCCAGGACGATGAAGACGATGACGAGGAATGGCGGGCCGAAGGCGGCGACGGCCATGATGCCGGCGTAGGCGCCGATCGTGTAGACCTCGCCATGGGCGAAGTTGACGACGTTGAGGACGCCGAAGATCAGCGTGAAACCGATGGCCATCAGGGCATAGACCATGCCCAGTGAAATGCCGATCGTCAGCTGTTGCAGGTAATAGGGATCTATCACGGGTATCTGTCCTGGCAAGCTACTAACACTGGAACCAGGCGCAACGGGAGCATTCTTCGCCACCCGGGACCCGGGTTTGCGGCGACGTCAGTTCCTCGATGCGCACGGTCCTACGGAACCCGGCTGCGCCCCCTCCCCCGGCCGCATGGCGCCCGGAGGAGGGGAAGCGCGGCGTCTACTTGACCGGGACGAACTGGCCGTTGGAGACGGTCGCCTTGGTGAGCTGCTTCAGCGCTTCGCCGTTCTCGTCGAAGGACGTGACGCCGGTGACGCCCGGGAAGTCCTTGGTCTTGGCAAGCTCGTCGCGGACGTTCTGGCGCGAGACATCCGGATAGGCGCGGGCAACGGCCTCCAGCATGATGTTCACCGCGTCATAGGCCTGGGCAGGGAACTGGCCCGGCTCGGCGCCATCGCGAACAGCCTTCCACTCATCGACGAACGACGCGACATTCGGGTTCTCGCTGTTGGGCAGGAAGGTCACCGTCAGGAACAGGTCTTCGGCCGACGGGCCGGCGAGCTCGACAAGCTGCTGGTTATAGGCGGCGGAAGTCGAGTAGACCGGGATGTCGATGTTGAGCTGCGTCATCTGCTTGAGGAACTGGGCGCCGTCCTCATAGAAGAAGCCGGTGTAGATCGCATCCGGCTTCGACCGCTCGATCTTGGTGATGATAGAGCGGAAATCCGGCAGGCCGCGGTTGAAGTACTCGGTGAAGACCACCTCGCCGCCATTCGCCTTCACCTTCTCGGCGAAGTCCTTGACCACCGACTGTCCCCAGTCGGTCTGCTCGGCGATCACCGCGATCTTCTTCAGGCCGTTCTCGTTCATCCAGTCGGCGTTGTAGACGCCTTCCTGGGCCTGGGTGGTGATGTTGCGGAACTGCCACTCGGAGATCTTGGCATAATCGGGATGGGACGCCGTCTGGCTGAGCTGGGCCATCTCGGCGCGCTGGTAGACCTGGGCGGCAGCCATCGAGACCGTCGAGGTAAAATCGCCGAGCGCTGCAACAATGCGCTTGTCATCCACGAATTTGCGGGCAATGGCCACGCCTTCCTTGGCGTCCGAACGGGAGTCCTCGAATATGATCTCGACCGGCACCTTCATCTTGCCGGATGCATTGAAATCCTTGAGAGCGATCTCGGCAGCCGTCTTGAAATCCTGGCCGTACTGCGCCGTACTGCCGGTCAGCGGCAGCTGGTAGCCCAGGTAGATCGGATCATCGGCCAGCGCCCCGGCCGGAACGGCGAGCAGACCGGCAAAGCCGGCGATCAGGCCGAGTGTCTTCGTGCGAGAAATCTTCATTGTAGGGTTCTCCTGTATCTGGAAGTCTTGTTGATTGTTGTTTGATGGGATCACCCCGGGACCGGGATGACCGTCGGCTCAGGCTGCACTGGCGCCGGGTTCGACCCGCAGGAGGCAACATCCGGTCTTTCCCTTCGTCCAGGTTTCTCCCTTGAATACGAAGCCGGCTTCCGTGAACAGACCGCCGTCAATTGCCCCGGCGGCCTTGCAGAGCAGTTCGAGGTCCTCCTCGTTGCGGCCCTGCTCCGTCCACGTATCCTTCAGCGGGCAGCGGTGGAACTGGATCTCAAGACCCTCGCCGTCGCATTTCTTGATTTCGGGCGCGAACATCTCGGCCGAGCATGGGATGCCGCCGATAAAGGCGTCCTTCAAGCCCGGCAGGTCGTCGGGGCCCAGATGGGCGAATTTCTTGCCCATGTCCTTGCCCAGACGGCGAGTCGATTCGGCGATCAGTTCCACGGCGCGGTCGGCGCCATAGGCCTCGCGCAGCACATCGAACATATGCGCATAGGCCTTGGCGCGCATGGCGAATGCCGCCTTCAGCATGTCGAGCGTGACGGCCGGCTCGCCGGTGGTTTCCTGGGTCATGTAGGTATCATCCTCTTGCTTGTCTTTGCTGCGGCCCGTCGCGACCGTCCCGCCACCGGTAAAGCTGAAGCATGGCCGGCGGCGCGAAGGTCTTGACCAGACCGTGTAGCGGGATTGGCTTGGGGTCGGACATCGGCAGGGCGAGCTGCGAAACCGGCTGACCGGAGATCGCCTGGGCGAATTCGCGGCCGAGCGAGATCGACAGGGAGACGCCGCGGCCGTTGCACCCGGCCCAGCACCAGAAGTCGGGGCCGAGCTGGCTGATGAAGGGGAAGCGGTCCTCGGTCATGCCGATATACCCGTTCCAGACGAAATCGAAGGTTGGCCTTCCAAGGACCGGGAAGGCCGCTTCCAGCCGGCGCCCGACGAGCGCCCGCAGGCGATCCGGCCCGTTGTGGCCAAGCGCAAGCGCGCCGCCCGTCACCAGCCGGTTGCGCTTGTCATAGCGGAAGAACTGCAGGTCGCCATGGGTATCCGAAACGGCCTGCCGGCCCGGCACCACCGCCTTGCGCTGCTCGTCGGTAAGCGGCCTCGTTGCCATCTGCCACGACAGGACCGGCACCACGGAGCGCGCAACCTTGGGAGCGAGCTTCGAGGCCATGAAACCCGTATAGGCATTGCTGGCGAGCATCACGGCGCGCGCGACGACCTCGCCGGACGGCGTGCGCAGATGCCATCTGCCATCGCGGCGCTCGACCGCCTCTACCGGGCTGTTCTCGTGGATCGCAACGCCCCTCGCCTCGCAGGCGGCTGCGAGACCACGCACCAGGGCCAGCGGGTTGATATGACCGCCGGTCGGGTTGTACATGCCGCCGAACCAGCGGTCCGAGCCGAGAAGTTCGGCGGATTCGCGGGCATCAAGCAGCCTTGCGGGGGCACCGCGTTTCGACCAGGCGTCGACCCTGGCGCGGCTCAGCCTGAGCCGGCTCTCCCGGTGCGCGGGCTGAAACCAGCCGGTCTGCTCGGCCTCGCAGTCGATGCCTTCCTGCCGGGCAGTCTCGAAAAGGTAGGAGGCGCTGTCGCGCACAAGCCCAACGAACCGCTCGCCCACTTCGCCGAATCGCGCCTCGATCGCGTCCGGCTCGGCCGCCGTCATGGTCGGAATCACCTGGCCGTTGTTGCGGCCGGATCCGCCGAAGCCGACTTCAACGCCTTCCAGGAGCGTGACCTGATGTCCCGCGCGGGCCAGATGCAGGGCCGTGGAAAGCCCAGTAAACCCGCCGCCGATGACTGCCACATCTGTCTCGACGCCCCCGGAAACGGCCGGAGTGGACTGCCTTGACGGAGCCGTATCCGCCCAAAGCGATGCCGAGATCTGTTTGCTGGAAAACATAGCGTCAATCCGCTCCTAACTGACCCGGGATGGGGGTTGGTGGATAGAAGCTTTCGCCGCGGCGATCAACTGGCTTCGAAGAAGCGGCAGTTCCTCGGGCCGCCAGAACCAGCGCAGGCTGTCGGCCTCGCCGCCGTCCCCGCCTTCGACCGGGGCGAGGTCACCAAGCTTTGCCTCCTGTGCGACCGCCAGTTGGGCGGCAGCCGCGAGACATTCGGCAAAGCCGGGAGCCGTCGCAACCTCCGGAAGACGCGGTGCGGCGCCGGTCGCAAGCATGTCCAGAAGCGAAGCGGGACGCTCGGCCGGTGGCACGATGGCGCTCGCCGTCCAGACGCCCGACTGCGAATTCACCCTGTAGAGCGACAGGAAGGCCGCCCCATGCGCGGCGACGAAACGGACCGCATCGATGATGTAATGCGTCGTCCGGTCATCGAAGAAATAGTTGAAGCCCAACCGCACCCAGCCCGGCCGCAATACGCCCTGGCCGCCGCGGACCTGTTCCTGATGGCGCATCGCATCGGTTTCATCGATGCCGAGGAGCTCGTGACCATAGGGACCGGCACAGGAACATCCGCCGCGCGCCTGGATGCCGAAGAGGTCGTTGAGCAAGGCGACGACAAGGCCGTAATGCAGCTTTTTCGACCCGCACCGGATGTTGAAGGCGAAGACGCCGATACGCTCGGCGTCAAGCGGCCCCAGCAGTTCGATGTTGGGGTCCTGCGCCCAGCTTCGCATTGCCTTCGCAACAATGTCCGCTTCGCGGCGTTCGATCTCGCGGGCGCCGACCCTGTCCTTCAGTTCCAGGACCAGACCTGTCTTGATGTCACCGACGATGTTGGGGGTGCCCGCCTCCTCGCGCCGTTCAACGCTGGACACGTAGCAATGGCCGTCCGAGGTCACATAGCTCACCGTGCCGCCGCCCGTCATGGTCGGTTCAATGCCCTCGAAGATCGCCTTGTCGCTAACCAGCAGGCCGGAGGCGCCCGGTCCGCCGACAAACTTGTGGGGAGACAGGAACAGCGCATCGATGTGATCGCCCCGGCCCGGGGCGGTTTCCCCGATGGCGATCGGCATGTAGGGCGCGCCGGCCGCATAGTCGCAGAAGAACCTGGCGCCGTGGGCATGCAGCAGCCGGGCGATGGCGCGCACATCCGTCTTGATGCCGGTGACGTTGGAAGCGGCCGAGAAGACGCCGAGCTTCGGCACGCCTGCGGCGGCGCCGGCAAGCTCCCGCGCCAGCGTGTCGAGACAAATGCCACCGGCCGCGTTGAGCGGAATGCGGCGGATGCGGGCGCCCGTTTCGCGCCAGGGCAGATCGTTGGAATGGTGCTCGTAGGGGCCCACGAAAACCACCGGCAGTTCGTCCTCGGGGAGCCCGGCCGCCAAGGCGCGGTGCGGCAGCAGCGCCTGCAACTGAAGCGCCCGCACCAGCTTGTTCGCAGCCGAAGTCGCGCCGGAGCCGGTGAAGATGACGGCATGACGCTGGTCGGCGCCCACCGCCCTGCGGATGGTCTCGCGGGCAGTTTCACGCAAAACCGTGGTCTGGCGCCCGGTGTGGGAGGTCTCCGTATGCGTGTTGCCGTAGTCGGGAAGAACCTGGTCGCGGACGAAATCCTCGATGAAGGACAACCCGCGCCCTGAGGCGACGTAGTCCGCATAGACGAGAGGCCGAATGCCGAACGGCGTGGAAATCGGCCGGCCCTCGCCGATCACGCCGGAGCGGATCTGCGCGATCAGCGCGTCAGCGTCCGCCGCTGACAGTGTCGAGGGGCAGTCGCGTACTTCGCTTGATTTGTTCCATTGAGAAACAGGATGTGACATCATTAAGCTCTATAAGATCGATAAACTTCTTGTAAAACGCATCATACGATGAGTTGTTTTTGGTGATTACTTTCAGAAGATAGTCGTACTCACCCGCAAGACGGTTAACCTCAACAATTTCCTGGAATAGATCCACAACATTGTTGAATTTTTCCAGCCATGCAGTGTTGTGCTGGCTGGTCCGTATCATCACGAAAACCGTGAGTTCGAGACCGATCTTGCTTTGGTTTAAAAGTGTTACGCGACCATCGATATATCCCTCTCGCTCTAGCTTCTGGAGGCGGCGCCAACAGGGCGTGGTCGAAAGACCTACCTTCTCGGACACCTGAGCTATGGTTAGGCTAGCATCATCTTGAATTACTGAAAGTATTTTTTTATCGAACTCGTCAATTCGCAATTTCATTCCCCTTATCGAAATCAAGGCAGGACATGCATTCTATGAAGTCCGGGATGGAAGTCCACTGAAGAATGGCCCTTCTAAACTTCAAAGACGTCAAAACAGGCGGCTCGGCAGCACTGCCCGTTTTATGTGCAACGGTTTCAACCTTCAAAACGCGTCACCCCTGCACTTTCCCGTTTTGCGGGTTCCCATCGCGATGACTGCGCCGGGCTGCACACCGCGAACAGGGAGACCGCCCCACCTGCTCAAACCGCAGAACGCCAGTTGGGGATCATCGGCCAGCCGCCACGCCCTTCGCGCTTCGCCGGAGCAATTGACGCCCTGCCCGGCATCCTGCGCAGGAAGCCCGGATCGGGCTCCACTCCCGTCAGAACCGGTCGCTTGCGCTCACCAAGTCGACGGTAGCCGCCGAGCGTGGTCCGACCGGGTCGATGCGTCGCCGCGCGATGTCGATTCGGGAGACGGTCACCGCAGGCGCCGATCATCGCGCTTCTGACCGAAGGCTTCGGGGCCACGGTTGCGGTCTGTTCAGCTTGTGGGATGCAGCCGTCAATCCTGCCGGTCTCTTGCAGGACCCTCGCGCTTCCCGACCGCCCGTGTCATCGATGGTCTCGAAGATGCTCGAACAGGCGGGCAACGGCTTCAGCACCGGGATCCTTGTGACCCTCAAGCTGCTGTGCGTTGATGTAGGCCGCCCGGCCCGCATTTGCCTTGACCAGCGTTGCCGTATGATCCGCGCCGGCGCGCGCAGCCTTCGCCGCCTCGAGCAAGCTTTCATCGAGCACCTCCAGGGCTGGATGAAGCGCGTCCACCATGGTCCGGTCACCAAGGTTGGCGCCGCCGATCTCCTGCATCCGCGCAAGCCCGGCCTTCAGCGCCCCGGTCATGGAGAGTCCGCTTGATGCGGCATCGCCGGCAGCGGCAAAAAAGATCGCCAGTAGCACCCCCGAAGATCCGCCCATGGTCTGGCTCAGTTCCTGGCCGAGGGCGCGGTAAAGCTGCGTGTGATCCGCCAGGGGCAGTGTGTCCATCGAGGCAATCAAGGCGCGGGCCGCGCCTGCAAGCGTCGAGCCCGTGTCGCCATCGCCGGATTTTGCATCGAGCGCATTCAGCTCAGCCTCGGATGCGATCAGGACCTCACAGCACCTGGTCAGAAATGCCCGCGTTTCCTTGTGCTCGGATGCAAGCGGTTTGATCGGCGCAAGGCCGTCCGGCAGGTTGAGCACCGTCACAGGCGTAATTTCCGCAACTCCCGGCCACGCCGAAAGCGGGGTCGGACGGGACAGGGCTTCAATGTCCTCCGCTGTCGCCGGATAGACCGAAACCGAGAATCCCCGCATGTCCAGAGACGTGACCATCGCTGCCGGACCGACAACCCATTTCAGTTTTCCCGCGATTTCCGATTGTGCCAGCTCATTGGCCAGCACGGCCATTTCAAGCACCGATGTGCCACCCAGATTGTTGAGAAGCGCAACATGATCGCCATCCGCCAGATGCTCGGCAAGCTTGGCGACAACGGCGCCCATCGCCTGCCTGGCATCCGTGTACTGGATCTGCTCGACACCGGCTTCCCCATGAATGCCAAGGCCCAGTTCAGCCATGCCTTTGGGGATGCGGATCTCTTTCGGTGAGCCTGGTACGGTGCACGTATCGAGCGACATGCCGATTGTCTTGGTGCCTGCGATCACCTTCTCGGCGCGCGCGGTGATTTCATCGAGGCTGGCGCCGCCTTCAGCCAAGGCCCCGGCTATCTTGTGCACAAACAGGGTGCCGGCGACACCGCGCGCCTGTGGCAGATCGGGCAAGGCCACGTCATCATCCACGATCACCATGCTGACGTTGAGGCCGAAGGCCTTGGCGCGCTCGGCCGCCAGTCCGAAGTTCAACCGGTCACCGGTGTAATTCTTGACAATCAGCAGACATCCCGCAGGGCCGGTCACGGCCAGGATGCCGGCCAGCACGGCATCAACGGAAGGCGACGCAAACACATCGCCGCAGACCGCGGCGGTCAACATTCCCGCGCCGACAAATCCCGCATGCGCAGGTTCATGGCCGGACCCGCCGCCCGATACCAGCGCCACCTTCGACTTGTCCCAATCGTTGCGCACCACGACGCGAATGTGCGGATACCCATCGAGCCGGGCAAGCCTGCCTCCGGATGTCGTGACAATACCATCAACGGCATCGGTGACGATGCTTTCCTTCTGGTTCATAAACTGTGTCATGGAATGGTCCTCCGGGAACAAATACAGGCAAGGCGTGAATGGGGTTTCCGCCCAAGGTTGCGGGGGGCCGATCTAGGCAATCCGGTCACCCTGCGCATCGAAATAGAACGGTTTCTCGGGCCGTATTTTCACGACGTCACCTTCGCTGAGTTCCGTGTGAGCATCGGTCACCGTGATCAGATCATGATTCTTGAAGCTCAGATGCAAGCGCGTCTGATCGCCCAGATGTTCGACGCGGGTGACGAGGCTGTCCTCGCCCGCCCCTTGCACGATGTGTTCGGGACGCAGGCCGATCGTGTCCGCCTTGTCGGGCGCGCCGCCAAAAAGCGAGGCCGGCAGGATGTTCACCCTGGGCTGGCCCAGGCGGCTTGCAGCATAGATGCTGACCGGGTTTTCATAGATCTCGCGCGGACTGCCGAACTGAACCAGTTTTCCCTGATCGAGAACCCCGACATGGGTCGCCATCGTCATCGCTTCGATCTGGTCGTGCGTCACATACAACAAGGTGGCCCCGGACATTGACTGGATGCGCTTCAACTCGATGCGCAGATCCGCGCGCAGCTTGGCGTCAAGCGAACTCAGCGGCTCATCCATCAGGTAGATGGTGGGGGTTCTGACCAGGGCGCGGCCGATGGAGACGCGCTGCATCTCGCCGCCGGACAGGGCGGTCGCCTTGTTGTCCAGCTTGTGGGAAATCTGCAGCACTTCCGCCACTTCATTGATCTTGCGCGAAATCTCATCCGCAGCTGTCTTGAGAAGCGGTGACTTGAGCGGAAAGGCCAAATTCTCGCGCACCGTCAAATGCGGATACAGGGAGTACTGCTGGAAGACCATGGCCACGTTGCGCTGAGCGGGCGTCAGTCCCGCCATCGAACGCCCCCCGATCAGGATGTCGCCGAAGTCCGGATTGTCGAGACCGGATATCATCCGCAGGGTGGTCGTCTTGCCCGCGCCTGTCGGCCCGAGCAGCACCACGAAGGATCCATCCGGGATGGTCATGGTGACCTTGTCGAGTGCGGTATCGGCGCCGAAGCGCTTGGTCACATTTTTCAGAACGACTTCAGCCATGTCGCAGGACCTCCCGATTGGCCTGCGACAGCAAGGCCCTGCCGGTCTCGATGTCGAAGATCGATATCGAGCGGGAATCGAACTCGAGCCCCGCTATTTCTCCGACCTGGATCGGCTGGGCCGAGCTCATGCGCGCCTTGATTGTGCCGTTCGGCGTGGCAACGGTCACAATCTGGGTGGTGCCGAGATACTCGGTGGCCAGGACTTCGCCCCTGTAGGCGCTGGAATCGGAGAACCGCACATGTTCCGGCCGGACCCCGAAAGCGAGCTTGCCTTTCGCGGCTTCAAGCGAGGATGGGATCTTGAACGCGATCCCATCCATGTGAACACTGCTCTGGTTGCTCTCGACCAGGCCCTCGAACTGCAGAAAGTTCATTGCGGGCGAGCCCAGGAAACTGGCGACGAACATCGTCGACGGCCAGTCATAGATTTCCTGCGGCTGGCCGAACTGCTCGACGACGCCGTGGTTCATGACCACGATCTTGTCACCCATCTGCATGGCTTCGAGCTGGTCATGGGTCACGTACACCGTCGTGGCACCCATGCGGTCATGCAGCGCTCGCAACTCTTCGGACATGCGCTCGCGAAATTCGGCATCGAGCGCGCCCAGAGGCTCATCCATGAAGAAGGCCTTGGGATCGCGGACAATGGCGCGGCCCAGCGCCACCCGCTGGCGATCGCCACCGGACAGCCCGCCGACAGGGCGGTCGAGAATGTCCGATATGCCGAGAATCTCGGCCACTTCCGCGACCTTCTTCCTGACCTGGGCTCTCGGCATTCCCTGACTGATCAACGGATAGGAAATGTTCTTTCCCACATTCATGTGCGGATAGAGCGCGAACATCTGGAAGACGAAGGCGATGTCGCGCTGGCTCGCGGGCTTCATGCCCACTTCCTCGCCGTCGATGTAGATTTCACCGCTGGTGGGCAGCTCCAGGCCCGCCATCATCCGCAACGTCGTCGTCTTGCCGCAGCCGGAGGGGCCGAGAAGCATGAAGAACTCGCCGTCCTCGACGGTAAAACTCGAGGATTTGACCGCCGTGAAGGTTCCGAAGTCCTTGCGCACATTCTTGATCATGATCTGCGCCATGGCTTACTCCGGAAAATGGCTGACGATGATGAACATGACGGTGCCAACCAGTGTGATGATGAAGGAATAGCTGAACAGCCACAGCACGAAGGGCTGCATCAGCATGAACACGCCCAGGGCAATCAGAACCGATGCCAGCATTTCCCATGACCCGCGTCTGAAGCGGAGCAAACCGTCAAAGAAGTCTGTCATTTTCGCACCGCGCCGAAGGTGATGCCGCGAAGCAGGTGCTTGCGCAGAAGGATTGTGAAGACCATGACCGGCACCAGGAAGATCGTCGCACCGGCCGCGACGGCCGGCCAGTCCTGGCCGCCGACGCCAATGATCGTGGGAATGAACGGCGGAGCCGTCTGTGCGGTGCCCGATGTGAGAAGCACGGCCAGGGCATATTCGTTCCATGCGAAGATCAGACAGAAGATCGCGGTCGAGGCAATGCCGGTTGCGGCTTGCGGCAGGACGACCTTGTAGAACGCCTGAAACCGGGTGTAGCCGTCGATCAGGGCGGCCTCTTCATATTCGATCGGGATCTCGTCGATGAACCCGTTGATCAGCCAGACAGACAGCGACAGGTTGATGGCCGTGTAGAGCAGGATCATGCCGGCATGGGTGTCATTGAGCCCCAGATTCCTGAACATCAGGAAGATCGGAATGGCGACGGCAATCGGCGGCATCATCCTGGTGGAAAGAATGAAGAACAGCAGATCGTCTTTCAGCGGAACCTTGAATCGCGAGAAGGCGTAAGCCGCAGCGGTTCCCAGCACGATCGCAAAAAAAGTCGAGCCAAAGCCGATGATGACCGAATTGAAGAAACGCTCGGAATAGCGCGACGGGCCGACAATCGTATTGCCCTTGTCGCGAACCAGCTGCTCGTACCAGGGCAAATCCGCACGCGGCGCGTCGGCCAGTTCGCCGCTCAGCCGTGTCTGGGTGGTGAAGACATTCACATATCCCTCGACCGTCGGTTCGAACAGGATCTTCGGCGGATAGGCGATGGAATCGGTCGATGACTTGAAGCCTGTCGCGACGATCCAGAGCAGCGGCAGCATGGTGATCAAGGCATAGCCAATGACCATGATGCCGGCGAACCATTTTTGCCGTCGAGACGGTTCGGTGACGGAAAAGCTCATCGCTGTTTCACCCTGTTGAGCGCCTTCACATAGATGGATGCCAGTCCAAATACCGTGACGAAGAGAATGACTGCATAGGCGGATGAATAGCCGGTCCGCCATTTCTCGAAGGCTTCGCGCTTGAGATCGATCGATGTCAGCGTTGTCGTGTTGCCCGGCCCGCCGCCGGTCAATTGCACGACCAGATCGAACATCTTGAAATTCTCGATGCCGCGGAAAAGCACAGCCAGCATCAGGAACGGAAGAATCATCGGAATTGTGATGGTCCAGAACTGCCGCCATTTGCTCGCCCGGTCGCATTCGGCCGCTTCATAGATGCTGTCGGGAATGGACCTCAGTCCCGCGAGACAGATGAGCATGACAAAGGGCGTCCACATCCATGTATCGACAATGACGATTGCCCAGGGCGCCAGGGACACCTCGCCGATCATGGAAAAACTGGAGGGATCGGCGCCCGTGACAAAACCGACGATGTAATTGAACAGGCCAATTTGCGGCTGGTACAAGAATGTCCAGAAATTGCCGACCACGGCTGGCGACAGCATCATCGGGAACACTATGATCGTGGTCCAGAGATCATTTCCCCGGAATTTCTTGTTGATGAGGTAGGCAAGCGTAAAGCCGATCAGAACCTGGCAGACAATGGTCCAGATCAGGAAATGGGCAGTCGCCTGCATGGTGATCCACACATCCGGATCACCCAGAATGCGCTGGTAGTTCTGCAGCCCTACCCATTCCACGGCGTTGTTCGGGCGGTTCACCCGGAAATTGGTGAAACTCAGATAGATGGTCCATATCAGCGGGAAGATATTGATCGCCAGCAGAATGAAAATTGTCGGCGCAACAAAAATCCAGGCAATTGCCCTGTCTGAAAGCCCCCTTACCTTTTGGGCCATGACGGGCGGGGTAGCCCGGGCTGCACGGTCTAATACAGAATCTGCCATTGCTGCTACCTAGATTCCCAATGCGAGGCCGGAACGATGAGATTCCGGCCTCGTGGTCCGGCCGAAACATAGGGCTTCCATCAGTTTCGGGAAGCCAGCCCGCAAGTCAAGGATCTGGCGGGACGTCCTGACAGACGGGAACCATCTGTCAGGACCGCACCACCTGCCACCCTGTGGGAGGAACACACGGGGCTAAGGATTACTTCTTGCCTTCGTCTTCAAAGACTTCATCCCAGTCCTTGACCAAACCATCCAGGGCTTCCTTGGCGGTGCCATTGCCCGCAACCACGTAGTTGTGGATGCGCTCCTGCATCGGCAGCAGCAGGGATGCGTAGGACGGCTCGGCCCAGAAGTCCTTCACGATGGCCATGGAGTCGAGGAAGGTCTGGGCATAGGGCTGGCTGCTGGCGAAGCCCGGGGCCTCCACGACGGACCGCATTGCCGACGCGCCGCCGACGTCCCACCATTTCTGCTGGACATCCTTTTGCGCAAACCACTTGATGTATTCGAGCGCCGCATCCTTGTTGTCGGAATTGGCGACAACGGAGATACCCTGGCCACCAAGCTGGGCGAACTGGCCGGCAGGACCCGCGGGGTTGGCAAAATAGCCCGATTTGCCCCCACCAACATTCGGATCGGCTTCAACGCCGGGCCAGATGAACGCGAAATTCATCTGCATGGCGACCTGTCCGGATTTGTAGGCATCAATGTTCTGGGACATGTAGGCATCTGACGCGCCGGGAGGCGTGCAGCAATCATACAAGGCCTTATAATACTCGAGCCCCTCGACCGCCCCGGCGGAATTCACAAAGCCTTCCAGATCGTAGGGCATTTCCGGGTTGTCGTACTGGAAGCCGTAATTGTAGAGGGCGTTGGTCACGCCCATGGTGATGCCTTCCGAGCCCCGCTCCGTGTAGATCGCAGCGCCATAGATCGTCTTGCCGTCGATTTCACGGCCCTGAAAGAACTCGCCAATGTCCTTGAGTTCGGCAAGGGTCTTGGGCACGTCGAGGTCGCGGCCGTATTTTTCCTTGAATTCGGCCTGCAGTTCCGGACGCGAGAACCAGTCCTTGCGGTAGGTCCAGCCGACAACGTCGGCGTAGGCGGGCAAGGCGTAATAATTGGGCGTGTTTTTCGGCCATTCCGCATAACCGGTCACGGTCGCGGGGAGAAAGTCCTCCATCTTGATGCCTTCTGCATCGAAGAAGTCGTTCAGCTTCACATACTGGCCGTTTTCGGCGGCGCCACCGATCCACTGGCTGTCACCGATCAGCAGGTCGCAAAGCTTGCCGCCCGAGTTCAGCTCATTGAGCATGCGGTCGGCAAAGTTCGGCCAGGGCACGAATTCGAAGCTCATGGTGTGGCCGGACTGAGCCTCGAAATCCTTGCTCATCTCCACCAGCGCGTTGGCCGGGTCCCAGGCTGCCCAGCAAAGGGTCAGGTCAGCGGCTTGCGCCGAGGTTGCATTCAGTGTCGCCCCCGCTAGCCCCGCTCCGAAAAGCAAGCCGATGGTGGCAGCAGAATTCATCATCCTGTTTGTCATGACTGGTATTCCTCCCATTTGAACAATCCCGCCGCGATGGCGGGGCCTCTCCTTGCAAGAAGCGTAATGAGGTGCGCACCTCATTGCAAGGAGTTTTTGAGGTGCGCACCTCAAAAGTTGATTTCCCGCTCATTTTGTTGAACTAATCGGCTGGGGCGTTTCGCGGCGAAACGTTGAATCGGAATTTTTGAGGCAAATGAGACCCACAGCAAAAGACTTGGCGATCGAAGCCGGCGTCAGCCTCGCGACGATCGACCGCGTCCTCAACGGCCGCCCGGGCGTCAGACCGCGAACGATCATCAAGGTCAATGAAGCTATTGAGAGAATTGGCTTTGTCCGCAACCTGGCAGCGGTCAATCTGGCCCGGAAGACGAATTACCAGTTCCGGTTTCTGCTTCCCGAAACTGGCGACCAGTTCCTTGACGTCCTGATCGGGCATATCGAGGAAGCCAGAAAACCCTTTGCCGAAGAAATGGCCGATATCGCCGCCGTCCGCCTGCCGGTGGAGGATCCCTACAAGCTCGCGGCCTATCTGGGGCGGCTTGATGCGGACACCACGCAGGGCATCGCCATCATGGCGCCGGAATCGCCCCAGGTTCGCGATGCAATCAATCGTCTGCTGGAACGCGGCATCGAGGTCGTCCAGTTCATCGCCGGCCAGCCGAAGGCTGGCAGCAACGACTTTGTCGGGATCAACAACCACGCGGCAGGCGCGACCGCGGCTCAGCTCATCGGCCGCTTCTCGGCCGGCAAGAAAGGCAAGATCCTCGTTGTCTCGGAGACCATGCAGGCGCGTGACAGCATCGAGCGCAGGCTGGGCTTTGATGAAGTCCTCAATCGGGAGTACCCCGAACTTCAGGCCCTGCCGTCGGTCGAAACCCACGCCGACACGGCAAGAACCGGACGCATCTTTCAAAACATCTTCGCAAACCATCCCGATGTTTCAGGCCTCTACGTCATGAGCGCAGAAGCCCGGGTCCCTGTTGGAGAGATATCGAAGGTGGCAACAAAGCCGCTGGTCAAGATTGTTCATGAACGCACGCCGTTCACAGAGGCCGCCCTGCTAAACGGCGACATCGATGCGGTCATTGCCCAGAATTCGGGACATCTGGTGAGAAGCGCAATTCGGATCCTGAAGGCCCGCAATGATCAGCGCCCGCCCCTGGCTTCCCAGGAAAAAATCCGCATCGAAATCCTTATCAAGGAGAACCTCTGAAGGCGGGCGCACCGGGACATGCCCGGGCAAACCACACCGCCAGGCCCGCATCGGGCATTGAGACAGTTCACTTCGCCTCATGGGAAAAGTTCTTGAGCAATGACCAGGTGCCGGTCGATGAATTTCTCCATGTGGACCACGGTCGCCTCCCCGTCGGAGAGCACGACAGCGAGTTCGCCCGGTCCTTCGCGACGGGCAACCGGCGATGGGCGCGGGCCGGAGCGGCTTTCAAGCGTCGGATCTATGGAATAGTGGCACCCCGCGAGAGTGCAGAACGGAATGCCCTTGTAGGTCCCGGCGGTGGTCATATGGACATGACCGGAGATCACCTGCCTGATGTCGGGATGGGAACCGACGATACCGGCAAATTCGGCATTGTCCTTGAGAATGATGAAATCGTTCTGGGTGTGAAGCCGGGTGATGTTGTGATGCAGGACAATGATGACCGGCACGTCCCTGGCTTCATCAAGGCGCGCCTGCAACCAGGCGAGCTGGGACGTCTCCAGCAGGCCGCTTCCGCCCACGGACCGGTCCGACGAGTCCAGCACAATGATCCGCTGCCCTTTGAGGTCTATCACATGGTCAACATTGCCGGTCTCGGCGGCGAGGTCAGGACCGAAATGGCTCAGGAAATTGGTGCGGTCATCGTGATTGCCGAGCGTGAGATGGACCGGCAATTCCAGCCGCGTGATGGCCTTCTCGAACCGCTGATAGGCAGGCAGATCGCCACGGTCAGCGAGGTCACCGGCAACGATGACGAAATCCGCATCGGCATGGTTTGTGTTGACGAAATCGATGGCCTTGTTGAGGCGGTCCGTGGTGTCGAGCCCGTGCGAGAGGCTGCCTTCGGCGACGATATGAAGATCGGCAAGGACGATAAATTTCAGCAAGGCATCACCTTTATTCATTGGGTTTGGAAAAGCGTTTCGACAAGCGGCAGACCGACCAGCGCCGCGCCCGCCATGAGATCTGGAGCGACCGAATGGCCCAGCCGCAGAAAATCGGCCGTGGGATGTTTCAAGTCGGGTATCTGCACGGTGACCATTCCGGCGGCCACGGCCGCGCGGACCCCGTTTTCGGAATCCTCGAAGGCCACACAGCTTTCCGGATCAACCCCCAGACAGCCGGCGGCCCTGAGATAGATGTCAGGGGCGGGCTTGCCGTTGACGACCTGGTCGCCGCCAACCACCACCTCGAACAAACCGGCAAGACCGGCTTTGTGAAGATGGGAGAGCGCCTTTTCGGTCCGTGTCGAGGTGACGATCGCATAGGGGATCGCAGCGGAACGCAGGCAGTCCAAGACTGCCGTCACACCGGGTTTCACCGGAATGCCTTCGCCCAGATGCCGGGCATATTCCTCATCCCAGCGCGCGCTGAACGCTGAAGCATTGCCGTATCCAGCCATCCCCTCCACAAGTCGCGCCATGCCGGCATGCTGGTTGAGACCGATGAGGCTCATGAAAAGCTCGTCGTCGGGCGGCAGCCCCAACGCTTCGCGCGTCCGGCGATAGGATTTGAAGGACAGCTGCTCCGTATCGAGAAGCAGCCCATCCATGTCAAAGAACACGGCCTGATAGGCCCGGGAGGCGCTCATCCCTTTACTCCGGTCATGGTGATGCCGCGAATGAAATGGCGGCGGGCAATGAGGAAGGCGATGACCATGGGTGCGGTCACGACGGTTGCAGAGGCGAAGGTGCGGCCATAATCGGTGTCAAACGGCGCCCTGTATTGCATCATGGCCAGGGTCGCGGTCATCTTGTCCTGCGACTGCACGACGATGAGCGGCCAGTACAGATCGTTCCAGTGAGCGACGAACGAAAACACTGAAAATGCTGCAATGGCCGGGATCGCACTGGGCAGGATCAACCGCAGGACAATCTCGATCTCACTGAAACCGTCGATCCGCGCAGCCTGGATGATGCTGTCGGGGTAGCTTTTGAAAAACTGGCGGAACAGGAAGATGGCGAACACCGAAATGAAAAACGGAAACATCATGGCGACATAGGTGTCGAGAAGCCCGACCTTCACAAGCCCCACATAGATCGGGATGGATGTCACATTGATCGGGATGGTAAGCGAGGCGATGACCGTGCCGAACAGGATGGTGCTGCCGCGGAACTTCAGTTTCGCCAGGGCATAGGCGGCTGGAATGGCGGTCAGCAGCTGCACCGACAGAATGCCAAGGCAAACGATCATGCTGTTGGCGAGAAACACCAGGTAGGGCTGCTCGAACAACACGCTGTAATAATTGCTGAAGCCGACGAAGGTTTTCGGGATGATTGAAAAATCGGCGTCGAAGACCTCATCGGTGGGCTTCAGGCTGGACGAGATCATCCAGACGAAGGGAAACACCATGATCCATCCGCCCAGCAGCAACAAGGCGGTGACGATCGCCGAACCGATGGATCTGGGTCTTGTCCTGCGCCAGACGAGCGCCAGGCCTCGTGACAAAGCGCCAGGGGTGGTATCTTTGGCAAGGTTGATCACGGCATCACCTCAATATTGGACCTTGCGATCAACAAACAGTGCTTGCATCAGCGCGAACAGGAAAATGATCATGAGGAACGCGACCGACAGGGCCGCCGAGTACCCCATGTTGAAATATTCAAAGCCTTCCAGGAATGCGAGATAGAGGAAGACCTCGCTCGCCTTGTCCGGCCCGCCGCGGGTGATGATGGCCACATTGTCAAAAAGCTTGAAGGCGGTGATGGTGGTGGTCACGGCAACGAACATCGCCGTCGGCCCCAGCATCGGCCAGGTAACCTTCAGGAACTTGTCCACCGGGTGATCGGCGCCATCGATGGCGGCCGCTTCGTAGAGGGATTTCGGGATCGCGGTGAGGCCCGCCAGGAACAGCACCATGTTGAAGCCGATGATGCTCCACAGCGAGATCATCGCCAGTGAAAACAGCACGAGATCCTGGCTTCCCAGGAAATTCAGGGGCTCGAACCCGAACGATCGGATGATGCCGTTGATGAATCCCTGCCGACTGTCGAGCAAGGCCGCCCAGACCAGCGCGACGGCGGCAAGCGTCGAGGTGACGGGCAGGAAATACAGCACCTCCAGGATCGACCTGAACTGCTTCCGCTCCTGGATGGCAATGGCGAGGAAAAGGCTGACGCCGAAAGCGGCCGGCAGGAAATACAGCGCATAGACGAACGTGTTTTGCAGTGCGTTGCCGAATTGCGCGTCCGACACCATCGTGCGGTAGTTCTGCACGCCGACGAACTCGTAGTAATCGCTGACCAGCGTGTAGTCTGTAAAGCTGGCCAGAACCACGACGGCAATCGGCAAGACATAAATCAGCGCAATCAACAGCGTCGCCGGGGCCACCAGCCAATAGGCAAAACGCGCCTGCTTGCGCTGCAGTGGAGTGAGACCTGCTTGCTTCATGACACATCCGCCGTCATGGGTTCGACGGCCAGCTTGGGCGCCGGCATGAGCGTGTCCATCCGCCGGGTCGGACTGGCTGACAAACGCGATCCATTTGCATCGAACAGCAGAATATTCGCCGGGTTGATCTCGATCTCGAAACTTTGCCGATGGGACAGGAAGCCACCGCCATAACCATTGCTCTTCTGGGCGCGAATCCGGATGTCGAGATCCGGTTGAACGGACAGGCGTCCGTGAATCAGGACTTCGGATCCCAGATCCTCGACCAGGTGCCGGTGAAAGCCCATCGAGATGCCGGGGCCGTTGTCCGCCGGGTAGGCCAGTTCGGGTGCGTCTTTGAGGACGATGTTTTCGGGACGGATACCGATCTGAACGAGGCCGGACGGGACGCCGCCCGCCGGCGCCAGCGAGAGCTGCATCGCAAGCCCGCCCAGATGCACGGCGCCACCCTTGCTGGTGCCGGCGAGAATGTTGATCTCGGGGCTGCCGATGAAGCGGGCGACATCGATGCTTGCGGGATTGGCATAAAGGGCGTTGGGCCTGTCCACCTGCAGCAGCGATCCGTTCTGCATCAGTGCGACACGGCTCGACATGGTCATGGCTTCGATCTGGTCATGCGTGACATAGACAAAGGTGAGACCTGAGCTCGCATGAAGCTCGGTGATTTCACGGCGCACCTGAACGCGCAATTTGGCGTCGAGGTTCGACAGTGGCTCGTCCATCAGGAAGATCTTGGGATCGCGCACCAGGGCGCGCCCCAGAGCCACGCGCTGGCGTTGACCGCCGGACAATTGAGCCGGTCTCCGCTCGAGCAGATGGTCGATGCGCAGCTTTTTCGCGACCGCGGCGACATCCCGGTCGATGCCGGGTCTGTGCCTGCTGTGCGCCGGCGCCAGATGGCGCACCAGCGGCAGGCGCGCATGCAGGGGAAGCCGCGCCATGATCAACGGCATGGCCATGTTTTCGGCGACGCTCATATGCGGATAAAGCGCGTAGTCCTGAAACACCATGGCGATGTTGCGGTGTTTGGGCGCGGTGTCGTTGACCGGCACGCCCCCGATAAAGACATCGCCGCTGTCCTGCGCCTCCAGGCCGGCCAGGATGCGCAACAGGGTTGACTTGCCGCATCCCGACTG
Source organism: Hoeflea sp. (assembly GCF_014359905.1). Lineage (GTDB taxonomy): Bacteria > Pseudomonadota > Alphaproteobacteria > Rhizobiales > Rhizobiaceae > Hoeflea. The sequence continues at coordinate 41,353 of NZ_JACIYP010000032.1, forward strand.
ACCGACCAGCGACACGAATTCGCCGTCCTCGATATCGAGCGAAATATCCTTCAGGACTTGGGTCTGCCCGTAAGACTTGCTGATGTTCTTCAAGCTCAACGTTGCCATGGTGTGTTCCCCGAAGCGTGTGAGATCGCAGGCAGGCGACCGGTGCGATCGCCTGCCCCTTGGTGACGCGCGGTTAGCGCTGCATCAGCTTTTCAGCGATGGAAACCAGTTCCGCCGCCCCGTCTTCGGGTGTTTTTTCACCCAGCATGACTGCGCGGATAACCGATTTCTGGTCGCGCCAGATTTTCTCGGACTGCGTGCCCGGATAACCGGCCCATGGACCGGCGCGGTCATATTGCCGGGACGGCGTGGCGTAGTAGGGGTTGGCGTCGTAATAGCCGCCCAGAAGTTCCGGGGCGAGCGCGCCGACATTGGTGGGAAGATAGCCGGTGATCTGGGCTGCAAATTCCTGGCTCTTCGGGCTGGTCACGAACTGGATGTATTTCCAGGCTGCGGCAATCTTCTCGGGGTCTTGCGTGGTGATGATCGCAGCATTGCCGCCGGATGGCAGGAGGCCCTTCTCGTCATTCCAGACGGTGAAGACGGAAGACCGCAGATCGAAGGCGCCGCCGACCCGCTCCTCGGTGTTGCGTGCACCGGCAGGTGAGGTCGCATAAATCCCCATCTTGCCCTCGGTGAACTGCTTGAACTGGTCGTTCTGCTCCACATTGGGATCATAAACACCGGCTTCGACAAGGCTGCGGGCCAGTTTCATGGCATTGAGATGGTAGTCGTTCTCCGTGAACGCAATCTGGTCTCCGGCTTCGTTGAGCATGCGGCCGCCCTGCTGCAGGATCAGCACCTGAAACGGCCAGTCGTCTCCCCACTGCTCGACAGCATAGGACATGCCCGAAATATCCGTCCCGAGCGCTTCGATCTTCTTCGCGAGCTCGACAATTCCCTCCCAGGAAGCGGGAAGCTTGTCAGGGTCGCCGCCCGCCTGTTTGACCAGATCGGCATTGTAGTACCATTGAATGACGGAGGCGTTGAACGGCATGCCGAACTGCTTGCCATCGACCCGGCCGAGGTCGCGCATCTTCTCGCTGTAATTTGCCGCCTTCCAGCCCTCGGCCTCGTTGGCGATAAGCGTGTCCAGGTCGACGATCTGGCCACGGGCCTCAAGCGCGCGGGCAAGGGACGGAAGCTGGTTGAAGGCCTCGAAGGCGCAATCCGGCAAGGTGTTGGTGGCCGACGCGCGGAACAATTTCAGATGCACGTCGGAATAGTCCTTCGCCGGTGCGGCATAGACGACTTCGATGTCATCCTGCATTTCATTGAACTGCTTCATCAGCGGCTCATGTTGGCGGGTCAGGTGGCCCGCTGTCGTCAGGCAGGTAATCGTCACTTTTGCGTTGGCAGTCCCGGCAATGGCCATGGCCATCGTGGCTGCGATTGCGATCTGTTTGAACATGTGGAAGCCCCTTGTGAATTTGAACAGGCGCGCAGATTTGGCGATCTGCGAGAAAACTCTCTTGATTGGTCTGCCGGAAGGCGCGGCCAATGCCGGGGAATTCAAAGCGGAGAAGTGTGACAGGCCGGTGAACTCCCGCGGGGGAGACCGGCCTTGCAAAGAAACTTTCACACCAAGTGGCGAACTTGGCGAAGCCGCTCTCGTCAAATCAACAATTGGATCCGGTCACCACGCACGATCGCCTCCGTGACCTCGATGGGATTGCCGTCGGGATCAATGTTGCGGCCAAGCAGCTCGAAGACCGGCTGAGCGGGAGCCAGATCGAGAGCCAGGGCCTCGGAAGCGGTGGGAATGCGTGTCTTTACAAGGGTTTGAGATCGCGAATAGCTGTCCAGGCCGAACAGTTTGAACGCACCGGGAGACCAGGATGATTCCGACAGCACGTCCAGCATGTTCGGAAATCGCCTCGGATCGAAATAGTGCCGCCCGATGGCCATCGGAACGTCATCGACGAAATGCAGGATTTCGCTCACGAAGGCCGTCTCGCGCTGCGATATGCCCAGCAAGGAGGCGATTTCAGCCGAGGGATGTCCCCGGGATTTCGACGACAGGATGACAATGCGCACTTCGCTGCCGTTTTCGCGCATGCTGGTGGCAAACCGGGTTTGGTTGTTGATCTTGTAGACGAGCGGCCTGCCCAGGACATAGGCGCCCCGACCCTGCCAGCTTCCTACAAGTCTTTCCCTCTTCAAAAGCTCAAGCGCGCGCCTGACGGCATGGCGTGGGACATCGTACTCCCGGGAAAGCTCATCCTGGGACGGAATTCTGCTGCCGGGTGCGAGAGATCCGTTCTCGATGCTTTTCCTGAGACCGGCATACACACGATCCCATATCGAAGGATTTCGCGACATTTGGAAAGCTCCGGAAAGGTCACATGGACAGCCCCGATCTATGTCCTCGCTTTGCGACAGCGCCATGACGACGAACGGCCCGGAGCCCGCGGAAGCCAAAGCGCAACAAGAATAAGCAGCAAGGTCCAATCGCGCACGGTCGTTCATCGACGGTCCGCAGTCTGGTCGCCTGCGTCTTTGCCAAGGGCGGTCACGTCTTGAGCTTCATGCACGCATGGTCGATGGAATGGCCCGCGGAGAGACTGCTTGGCAGCAGGCACTCACGTCTACCCTGCCCGGAACTGAACCGGACCATGGGCGCGGCGACCGGGCCGAGCCGATTCCGCTCGCCACCTCGGTGAACGGGTCGCGTCCTTTGATCTGGGCGACTGGCGCACCCTGACGGTGCTGCAGGACCACGGGCTTGAGCGTCCGTGAAAGCCCCGGTCATCCCTGTTTGGAAGATGGGATGACCGCTCCGGCCCGGAAAGGCCGGCTGAGGAAGGCAGATTTCGCGGCGCCAAAGCGCCACGGCAGGTCCTGGGCTTTCGTTATCCCGATGCGCGGCCCTGCGACGATATCCATCGAGCCGGTCGCAGGACGGAGCGAAAACGGCGCGTCAAACAGGGCTGCGCCGTTCAGGCCGGCGTCGATGGCAAGCGCCTCGGCCAGCCGGCCCGGGCCGGCGCACAGCAATCGGTCGCCGATGCCGCGCCGGCGGATCCGCATCGTGGGGATCCCGCTGCGCGGCTCGAGCGCGCGCAGCAGCACCGCACTGCCTTCTTCGCACACGATGTTGAAGCACCAGTGGATCCCGTAGGAGCGATAGACATAGGCGTGTCCAGGCGGGCCGAACATGGCGCTGTTGCGGGCCGTGCGGCCACGGAAGCTGTGCGAGGCGGGATCATCGCGCTCATAGGCTTCGATTTCCACGATGAGCCCGCCCACTCCATCGATTTCCAGGGACATGCCGACAAGGTCAGGCGCCACGATATGCGCCGGGCGCGCGAACCAGTGCATCCACTCCATGGGGCTGTCGAACATTACGGCCTCTGTCTTCCCATCGAGGCTCTCAACAGGCCGTGAGCCAGAAGATGCCGGCAAAGCAGAACAGGCTGGCGGCAAGCGCGGCAAAGGCAAGTGCCCGGCCGGTCTGATGGGTGAATGCGCGTTCGGCCTGCGCTTCGCTCTGCCCGAAAGCGTAAATGAGACCCAGATGCAGGGCGCAGGCCAGGAGGTACACCGCCACAAGCGATCCGCGCTGCAGGCTCAGCACCCCGAACATCTCCTTCTCCTGCCAGCCAAGGCGGCAACCGGTCGCCTGCGTGAAGTAGATCAGCAGGAACGCCCCCGCCCACAGCAGGAAACCGGCCAGAAGCATCGCCAAGGGCTTGGTCTGTCTGCCCAGGACGGTCATGCCGGATCCCCCCCGGAGCCAAGCATGACAAGCTGCCACACAAACACCAGCGCCAGAATGCCTGCGCTGGCGGCATAGGCGTGGAACCGCGCCCCGATGCGAAGATCAAGGTCGCGCATCGGAGAGACGTAACCGAGAAGGACGCGCCAGATGCCATACAGCGCGAATACCACGCCGAGCAGGGAATGGAAGCCGGCATAGAATTGGATTGCGAAGATGACGGCAAACAGCGCGTGCTGGGTGTTGAGCGGCACAAGGCCATAGGCCATCCAGCCAAACAGTGCTGCGGCCGAGAGATGGGACGCAGCAAGCGCTGCCAGCCAGCCAATGCGCCCCTGGGTCCCGGAGCGGACGCTCTGCCTTGAGGCAAAAAACGCGCCTGCCAGCACGCAGAGCGTGATGATCTGAACCGGGAGACCGACCTGGTAGGCGCCTGGCGCAACCGGCCAGTCTGGCGCGGACACCCAGAGGAAGAGCCCGCCGAACAACAACGACGCATACAATGTGCCATTTGCGACCAGCGCGAGCACCATCGCCCATTCCGACGGCGCGCCGCGGCTCTGGAAATGGACCGGCGCCCGCTCCCCGCATCCGGCGTCGAGAGTATCCAGATCCTGCCTGGCTCCTGTGGCGCGCGTCCACATGAGGAACATCCCCGCCACGCCGATGAGCGCAAACGGCGCCAAGGCATAGTGCTTGAACAGCATCAGCAGAAAGAACACGCCTGTCATCAGGGCGGTCAGAAGCGGCAGGAAGGTCGACCGCGGCAACACGATGATCTGCTCAAGCCGACCGGTGACGGCATCGACGGCGAGCGTCTCCATCTGGCCGTTGCGCACGAAACCGAGGTAGCCCTTGCCCGCGGCAAGCTGGGGCCCGAGCGTGTCGGGGTCCAACTGGTCGGCGCGACCCGTTATCTTCGGCAGCGCGGCAAAATTGTATGCGGCCGGCGGCGTCGGCATGGCCCATTCCAGCGTTCCGGCTTTCCAGGGATTTCGTCCGGCAAGGCGGCCGAAGCGGATCTGAAGCACGAAATCAAGCAGCACCAGGGCGAAGCCGATGGTCATGACGAAGGAGCCGATCGAGGAGATGAGGTTGAACAGCTCCATTCCCGGCTCCTGCGGATAGACATGCACCCGGCGCGGCATCCCGCGCAGTCCGGTCAGATGCATGATGAAGAACGTCGCGTTGAAGCCGATGAAGATCAGCCAGAATGCCGCCTTCGACAGCTGCAGCAGCGGAAAGCGGCCGGTCAGGTGCGGCAGCCAGTAATAGGCGGCGCCGAGCAGCGGGAAAACGAAACCGCCAACCAGCACATAGTGAAGGTGGGCGACGACAAAATGGGTGTCATGCGCCTGCCAGTCGAACGGGACCATCGCGAGCATCACGCCCGTGAGCCCGCCGAGGATGAACACGAACAGGAAGCCGAACACATAGAGCATCGGAATGCTGAAGCGCGGCCGTCCGTGGGCGAGCGTCGCAAGCCAGGCAAAGATCTGGATTGCCGTGGGGATCGTCACCAGCGCGCTGGCGGCGGAGAAGATGCCGAGCGCCAGATGCGGAATGCCCACGGTGTACATGTGGTGCACCCAGAGCCCGAAGGAGATGAACCCCATGGCGATCACCGACACGACGACGGCGCGGTAGCCCGCGAGCGGCCGCCCCGCAAACACCGGCAGGAAGGTCGACACCATGCCGGCGGCCGGCAGGAAGATGATGTAGACCTCCGGATGGCCGAACAGCCAGAACAGATGTTGCCACAACAACGGATCGCCACCGCGGGTCGGATCGAAGAAAGGCAGGTCGAAGGCGCGCTCGGCTTCGAGCAGGATGGAGCCGAGGATCAGCGGCGGAAAGCCGACCAGCATCATGCCCGCGACCACCAGCATGTACCAGGCGAAGATCGGCATTCGCTCCAGCGACATGCCCGGCGCACGCAGTTTCAGGATCGAGACGATCAGCTCGACTGCGGCGGACAAGGCGGAAATCTCGACAAAGGTCACGCCCAGCAGCCATACGTCGGCATTGATTCCGGGCGAATAGGTGCTGCTCGACAGGGGCGTGTACATGAACCAGCCCGAATCCGGCGCCACGCCGAAGAGCAGAGCCACGAGCAGCATTGTCCCGCCGAACAGATAGCACCAGTAGCCGTAGGCGGTCAGCCGCGGGAAGGCGAGATCGCGCGCGCCGAGCATCTTGGGAAGCAGATAGATGGCTGCGCCTTCCAGCATGGGGATGGCGAACAGGAACATCATGATGGTTCCGTGCATGGTGAAGACCTGCGCGTAGGTGCCCTCTTCCATGAACGGACTGCGCGACGTTGCAAGCTGCGTGCGGATCAGCATCGCCAGCAGGCCGCCGATGACAAAGAACACAGCCGCCGTGGCCATGAAGCGCTTGCCGATCGTGCTGTGGTTGACGGCAGCCAGCCGGCCGAGGCCGGGCTTCGTGCCCCACACCTCGGAAAGCGCCTTGTGCAACCTTACGGAACCGGGCTCGGCGGCTTTCTTCATTGTTCAAATCCTCGTTCCACCAGCGACCTGAATTCCGGTTGCTCATGCGCTTCGACCCGGAAACGCATGCGTGAATGGCCGGTGCCGCAATATTCGGCGCAGACCCCGCCGAAGTGCCCCGGGCGATCGGCATGGATGCGGATACGCGCGGCGTGCCCCGGCGTCGCGTCGATCTTGCCGCCAAGCCGCGGCACCCAGAAGCTGTGGATGACATCCTCGCTTGTGGCCACTACCTCGACCGGCAGCCCTGCCGGTATGTGCAGGACGTCCACGGTGGTTGGTGCGCCCGGCTCATCGAGATACCGGAACTCCCATTGCCACTGGCGCGCATGGGCTTCGATACGGTAAGCGGGGACGCCATCGCCGCCGCCGGGCAGCAGCCGTTCGCCCTGAACCAGGGCATAGAAGGTCAGCGCCACCAGGACCGGGATCGGCAGCAGCAGACCGCCCGCAACGATCCAGCCTTTGGTTGAGACGCCGGAGCCGAAACCAGGCCGGAACAGGGTCAGGACGAACAGCCCCATCACCAGGACAAACAGAAGGGCGGCGCCGAGAAGCATTGCCCACCACAGCTGCGCGATTGTATGAGCATGGGGGCCCGCAGGATCGAGCGCCGAATAGGTGCCGGCGCATCCCGCAAGAAGCAGAGCCGAGCCGGCACCGCCGGCATGGAACAAAATGCGGGTTGCCCCGCTTATAGAGAGAAAGGGAACAATGCGATGGCATCTGAAAGCGACGGCTCCAACCCGGTTGAAAAGCTGATCCAGCATCAGGATGTCACGTCCGCGGTTGCGGTCGCCGGTCATCCCCTGCACGCCATGAGCGTGCATTTCCCGATTGCCTTGACGTTTGCGACACTCGGCATCGACATTTTCTACTGGTGGACGGGCGATCCGTTCTGGGTGCGCGTCGGGATTTGGTCCGCCGGAGGGGCGTTTGCCGCGGGCGTCGTCGCCGGGCTGGTGGGAACCGCCGAACTGCTTCTGGTTGCCGGCATTCGCGGCAGGGTCGCGAGTTGGGCGCACGGCGTCGCCGCGATGACGCTGATTGCCGTGATGGGGCTCAACTGGGGCGTCAGGCTGAACTATCCCGAGTCCGTTCTTCCGCACGGTCTCTTCCTTTCCGCGCTTGCAGCCGCGCTCGCCGGACTGGCGGGCTGGCACGGTGGCAAACTGATCTTTCATCACGGCATCGGCCTTATGGTTTCCGCCAAGGATTAAACTCGTCGAACAGCCGGGCAAGCCCGCCCGGTTCCGTGAGAACTGAAGGCGCGGCGCTGAATTCCGGCTTTGCCAGGACGAGGAAGAACACGCACAGCATGAGGATGAGGGAGACAAGCGTCACGACCACGAAGCGCCAGCCGGTATAGATTTCGCCTTCATCGAACAGGCGAATGATGACCATGCCGGTCAGGGTATGGATGAGGGCCAACAGTCCCACCAGCCCCAGTTTTGCCGACAGCCACGGCTCGTATGCCCCGCGCAGGAAAATGAGACTGGTGCCGCTTGCAATGGCGACGAAGGCCGCCGGCGACATCAGCACGAGATAGGCGTAGCGCACCATGCGCTGCAGACGGAGCAGTTCACCGTCGTTGGAGGTCTTGGCCCGCTGCACATACAGGCCCGGCAACCCCACCAATCCGGCCATCCAGACCGCCACCGTCGCAATGTGAATGAATTTCAAGATTGCGACCAAATGGCGTTCCCCTCACCGCATCGGCAATCTAGATAAACCCGCGAGAGCGCAAATGGTTCCGCTGCA
>NZ_JACIYP010000320.1 GCF_014359905.1 Hoeflea sp.
TGATGACATTGCGCTCCCCGGCCGTGACAAACTGCGCGGGTCTGCCCAATGAGATGTAAATCGTATCCGTTTCACCGCGCAGAAGGCGGTTGAGTTCGGTCAGCTTTCCGCGCTTTCGCTCCCACCCCATCCAGCACCCTTCCGCGGCGTTCCATTTCCGACGACGGTGCAGAAGAAGGAACCGGTCGCCGTTCTCGGAGGGGTATTTGGCGTTCAGCCGGGCGATGCCCGCGACGGCCGCCGCGATCAGGGCGTCGTCGTGATCGGTTGTTTCGCTCGGCGAGTCCGGTCCATCAGACAGAAGCGCATAGTGCAGCGCACCATCCGCGCTCGACAGGTGATGCACCTCAAGCCGTTCCAGTTGCTGCTCGAGATCCGGGACGCCAGTCAGGATCACGGGGACTGCGACGATCGTGCGCAGGTGTTCGGGGACGCCGTCCAGCAGGTCCAGGCCCGGCAGCGGCGTCGGACCCACCGATCGTGTGACAATCAGGTTGACCAGAGCGGACCCAGCCTCGCTTGCCACGACCCACCCAGTCAGCGCCAGAACGGCAAGGGCGAAAGCACCTGCACCTGCCGCTCCCGTCACCCAGATCGCTGCTGCCAGAACTGCAACCGAACAAGTGGCTATCGCGCCGAGATAGCCGCGCAGCCCAAGTCGCATGGTCCACCGGAGTGCCCTTAGGCGCAGAGGTGGCGTAAAGCGGACCGACTGCTCCAGCGCGCCGCGGCCCGGCCCGATGAGGTTGAAACCCGGATCCCGCGACAACTCGTCCGCGTTGCCAGCCGCAAGCGCGATGGCCTCTTCCGTCACGGCAATCTCGCTCAGGCCAGACCCGCGCGCGAGATCCTCGATCGCGGTGCGGTACCGGTTGCGCGTGACGAAGTCCATGTCGGCGAAACCGGTGCTCTCCCGCAGCCGCGCATCGATCAGGCTCACCTCTTCGAAGAAATCGGCCCAGTCCACTTCGGAAACGAGGCGCATCGAGGTGACGACGTTTCGCATCGACACATTCGTGGCAGCCTGCCGCGTTTGCGCGTTCAGGATGGTCATTTCGAGCGACGAACCCTGACGCCTGAGCTTGTCCTCCAGCCAGACACGCAACGGGGTCTCGGCAGGGTCGAAGCCGCGCAACCGTTTGGCCATCTGGGCGGTCATGATCTCGGGCAGATCGAGGGTGTCATAGGCGGAGAGGGCCGGATTGCTAGTTTCCGAAGGCAACTGCCCGGTGCCAATCACACGATTGACCAGTTCGTCGGCCGTTCCGCGCAGGATCTGGCCTTCGGAAATTTCGGTGGCCAGCCGCCGCATGTTCTCGACCAGCAGGATGCGCAGAGTAATGGCAACCGCCCAGATCTCGCCGATCGTCAGCGGTTGGACCGTTTGATAGGCATCGACAAAACGTACGAGGGACGTACGCGACACAAGGCTGTCGGTGTGGGCGACATACGCCCAAGCCAGCCCAAGAACGCGGGGGTAGCCCGCGAAGGGGCCATCGGCAAGCTTCGGCAATTGTTGATAGTATTTCGGCGGCAGATCATCCTTGATCTGCCTCACTTGCTGTTCAACGAGGTGGTAGTTGTCCAAAAGCCATTCGGCAGCGGGGGTGACGGTCTTGCCTGCCTGCAGCGCGCGCGCCGAGGAACGATACGCGTCAAGCAGGACCGAGGCGTTCTCTTTCAGACGGACCGCAAGGGACGGAACCCGGACCGGGCGACCCGTTGTGACCGTTTGCGCCAATGCCAGGCTGCGGGCGTGATGCTCCAGCCGCTCGACCCCGAAGAGATCGGACCGGATCGGAGCCCGGTCCTGCCATGGGTTCAGGGCATACCGGCGCCACTGCATCGCCCGCGCCATGTCCCGCAGCATTCGGCGGCTCACCTGACCGGCGGCGCTTTGGGCTTGGCGGCATCGGTCGACTCAGGCTGCCCTTCCGATAGCGGGCGGCAAGGTGGCGCCTTGGCGCGCAGAGACGGGCCGCACTGTACCCGACTGGTCATCGCAGCCCATTTGAGCTCGATCTGCTCCCATCCGATGCGGTGAGTCTTGCGGTCGGAGGGCTTGCATTCGGATGGCCTGCTGCTCCTGTCAGCGGCGCTGAAGTCGCCCTCATGCGCACGGACGTCACGGACATGGAGCTTGAATGGATTCAAAGGCCGTTTCGGGCCTGACCCTCCCGCGGTTGCGCGGCTCGCATTGAAGGGCACGGCACGGATTTCCTCTCCAACCCCGGATATGCTGCCGGCGCCCGGATCTTTCCCGCTCGCAGCGGCGCCGGGTTTGTCCCGCGGCTTGTCGATTGCTGGGCCAAGGTGAAGGGTGATATCGCCTTTCGGCGGACGTAGTCCTTCGACCATGTCGCGCTCCTTTCATGACTGAACGACGCCGACCGAAGATCTGCGCAATCAGCCCTGCGCATTTCGGCCAGCAGTTACGCTGGAACCTATGTGTCAAACGTTCGGGGTTCGAATGAGTTCCGAGAAGGCCCGACTTCCGCCAGACCCTCACACAAATCAGATGTCGGTGGCTTGCCGCGATGTCGGCAGGGGCCGAAAGCAATTGCGGAAACCATGCATCAATTTTCGATGGAAGGGTAGTGTTAAGTGCTACGGCTACATAGATGAATGGTGATCGGCTGACGGAAATTCGCGCAGCGCCGGGCCTGCTTTCAGGCCCGCCATGTCTTTGGTTCATGCTCCTGCTACTCCGACGCGCATTCGCGGCGGGTTCGCGCCGTCTCTGACAGGCGGGAACTTTGCTTGAGTTTCCGCGTTTCCTTTTGCACGCCGGCTTGGCGAGAATGGAATGACCCCGATGAAGAAGATCAGAACGGTGCTGATACCTGCGGCAGGCCAAGGAACCCGTCTCCTTCCCGCAACGAAGGCGACGCCGAAAGAACTGCTGGCCGTTTATGATCGACCCGTTCTGCAGTTTGCCCTGGATGAAGCCATTGCCGCCAGAGTAGAGCGCGTGGTGATCGTGACACATCCGTCCAAAGCCGCAATCCGGTCCTACATCGAGTCGGAATATCCCTGCACCGACAGAAGCAGCGGAAAGCATGGTCTTGCGGATGTTCTTTCCGATCTCAAGTTTTCGCCGTCGATGGAGGTCGTCTTTGTCAACCAGAGCCAGCCGCTCGGCCTGGGCCATGCGATCCTCTGCTGCCGCGACCTGGTCTTGCCCGGACCCATTGCGGTTATTTTGCCCGATGACA
>NZ_JACIYP010000321.1 GCF_014359905.1 Hoeflea sp.
CCCCCGCCGCGCGTCGATCACCACCAGCAGCACCCGGGCGTCCTTGCGCTCGGCCTCCGTCTCGCCATGGGCGACCAGGACATTGCAGGCGAGGCGGATCAGGTGGTCGCTGTGATGGGCGACATCGGCGATGACGGCGCGGGCCTCTGCGACACGGTCAGCGGGCCAGCCAGCATTTTGCGGGATATGGGTCATTTTCGCCCCCCCGCCACCTTGGCCCGAGGCATCTCCTGCGCGGCCAGCCAGTCTTGCACGGCCCGACGGCGATAGAGCACCATGCGCCCGGCGCGCACGCTGGGCGGGCCGAAGCGCCGCGCCTCCCAGCGTCCCAGTGTATCGACCGTCACGCTCAGCGCGTCCGCCAGGTCCTTGCGGGTGATCCAGCCCGAAAGCAGGGCTGCGCTGGCTATCTCCGTTTCTGTCTGTCGTTGAATCATCTCTGCCTCCTGATTGCCGTCCGGGATGGGCGGTCGTCGCCCAAGCAGCGAGAGCAGATCGACAGGGGTGGCGGGGTGGCGCAGGGTGGCGCTCATTTGCCGGATCAGTGCCACCCCTTGTTTTACTGGCGTTTTCAAATTGGCGATCCGAGCGCCTGCCGAGTCGTTGCATGCGCCTGCGTGTCAAGAACGGAGTTTGATTGTGTTTTCTGTTTGTTCCGCGTTTCATCCAGAGGGCGAGTCGCTTCGCAGGGCTGACAGGAGAGGGGGGCAGGGATGGCCGAGATCATTTTTGAACGGCGTCTGATCTTTTCCCGTCCTCTTGCCGTCACGGTTTTCCCGCCCGGCTGATCCCTGATTTCCCAGACGACCAGGCTTCTGGCCGCCTCCATCCGGAGAGCGGTTCGATGGCCTGTTTCAAATCATCAAAAAAAGGAGTTGAGGCATGGCACTACCACCCCGCGTCCATTTTACGTTGCATGAAGCTGCCGCCCGCTGGGATTGTTCGCTGGCCGACATCGCAGGCTGGGCGTCAATCGGGCGTTTTGACATCGTCACGGCGATCCCGCCAGTGACACGCGGGCGGCAGGTCGTCGCCGGTTATGTCGTGGTCTCGGTCACGGACATCATGCAGATGTTCCGGCGCTGCGGCACCGGTCCGACCAGAAGTATACTGCGGCGCGTTCGGCCAAAGGACGAGGACGACTGGATCATGATCACCGACCCGGCCGGGATTGAGGTCACGTTGGCAGATCTGCTGATCATGGCGGACGATGTGCGCCGTTTTGAGGCCGACTGCGATCTGCTGCGCCGCCCGGCATCACATATCGGCTCGACCGCGCGCTACGATTGGGAGGGCATGTACATCACGCTGATGGTACGGATCCACGATCAGGGCCTGCCCGCGACCCAAGCCGAATGGTTGGCCGAGGTGCAGGAGTGGTTTGTCGCCAACGGCGATGGCGGGGAAGTTCCGGATGAGCGAACGATCCGCCGCAGGCTGACCCCGATGTTGAAAGCGCTGCGGGGATCCTGCTGATCACCGTCATGGCGGGCGCGGCTGATCGTCAGGCCGACTTCCGCGCCTCATCGGCATCATGCACCAGCTTTGGCCGGGGCCGGAAGGCGCTGGCCACGGCATCGACACCCGCGCGCAGGGGCGAGTCCATCAGGTGGGCATAGCGCTGGGTGGTCTGCATCTGGCTGTGACCCAGCAGTTTGCCGATCATTTCCAGCGAGGCACCACCGCTGACCAACAAGGACGCAAAAGTGTGGCGCAGATCGTGGATCCGGACATCCGGGATCCCCACTGCCTTCTGGATCGTCGCCCAGAACCGGCGGATTTCCTTCACCGGCTGGCCCGGCACGTCGCCGGGAAACAGCAAGGCGCAGCCGCGCGGCACCAGCAGCTGGCGTTGGCGAACGATGGCCGCGGCCTCGTCCGAGATCGGCAGGCGGTGGATCTTGCGCTGCTTGGTCATGGCGGCGGGCTTGGACCAGCTCAGATGTTCGAGGTTGAAATGCTCAAAGCGTGCCTGGCGCACCTCGCCCACCCGCGCCCCGGTCAGCATGCACAGGCGTATGATGTCGGCTGCGCGGCGATCTTCGGCCGCCTCCAGCGCTTCGGCCAGCTTGCGGATTTCTTCGTGGCAAAGGAAGCGCTCGCGTGGGTTCTCGATCCGGCGGCGGAAGCTGGAGGCCGGATTATCGTCGCGCCAGCCCCAGCTGACGGCATAGGTGAACATCTTGCGCAGCACCTCGCCGGTCCGGTTGGCGCGCACCGGCGTGGGCTTTGGCCCCTGCAGCTTCCGCGCCCGGTTGTTTGGCTTGGCCTTGGATGGCCGGGCCCGCCCCGCCGCCACCTTGTTCAACAGCTTTTCGACATCATAGGGGGTGATTTCAGCCACCAGCTTGTTGCCCCAGTCCGGGGCCACCATCTTCGCCAGCATCGACTTCTGGTCGGAGGCGTTCAGGGCGGAAAGGTGCGGCAGATGCACCTCGGTGTAGCGGTCGATCAGATCCTTGAACCGCGGGGCATCGCGCCCGGTCTCCTTCTGGCCCAGTGGATCGCCCCCGGCGTCGATCTCGCGCCGCAATTCCTTCGCCCGTTCACGCGCCGCCGTGGTCGACCATTCCGGCCAGCGCCCGATGGTCATCCGCCGCTGCCGCCCGGCGTGGCGGTAGTCGATGGTGAAAGCCCGGCTGCCGGATCGGTAGATGCAGACGGCGAAGCCGCGCACCTCGGTGTCGAAGATCTGATAATCCCGCCCCTTGGCCGGTTCGGCCTCGCGGACGGATTTCTCGTTCAAGCGCAATCGGTTGACCATGCAACTCACCCTCCAGTCGTCATCCCATGAGGCGTGGATTCGCGCTCCAGGCAAGCGATGCATGGCGACAAGGGTGGCGGGGTGGCGCAGGGTGGCGGTCATTTGAAGAGGGGGTGCCACCCGTGGAGTTCGCCTACGGGAAAGACGCCCCTGCTCAAACCTCAGGTATACGTTGTTTGGCTCCTGCGGTCGTCATGAACGGCGTCAGAGGAGGGACGCGAACAGCAGGTTGCGCTGTTGCCGAGTGATGGGGTCTTGAATGGAGTATCGACATCAGCTATATGTTCCCTGTGTGGGAACGCACTATATCAGAATTGAGTGGTCCGGAGTAGATTGACGTGAATTTGGGAGCAGTGCATAAGGGGCGTCATGAGAATCATCAGTCGGAAACCCCTTCGGGATCTTGCGGATCGCTTCCCGGATGCGAAGGAGCCGCTTGACGTG
>NZ_JACIYP010000322.1 GCF_014359905.1 Hoeflea sp.
GGGTCGAGTGAGGGAACAGGCGGGAAGCGCGCTCAGGATACGGGCGGTGAGCCACCACCACGGGCACCGGATGCCTTCGCCTTTGCGGCACTGATCAGCGCAGCGACGAGGAAGCAGACCCCGAACACCCCTGAGATGAGGGCGAGCAAACCGAGCGCCACCGCACCAAAGCCGCCGACGATCCAGGCGGCTACGACGAATACCGCCGCAACGATGAACCCGCCGATGGCCAGCTTCAGGTGCTCGCCACCGCGCAGCGCGCGACCTGACGGCGCGCCCTGCGTGCCCGCATCGAGCGCGCGTCTGTTCGCGTCGATCGCCTGCTGGGCGGAAACGCCGACGACGGACGTCGGCGGGCCGAGGGTGTCGCCATGGGTGTGCTGGCGGTTGTGATCGTCAAGAACGCCCATGCGCGAACTCCCGGGTGAGCCGAATCCCGGCACCGGTCTGTGCGACCGGGCCGGCGGCGTGCAGTCAGAACCGCAGCGCGGCCTCACCCGTATCGGACGGCGGCCGCTGAAGCGATGTGCGCATCATAAAGGCCCGGGAAAACTGCGGGCAATACCGATCGGGCGGTCCACAGCGTGGCCTGGCCCGGACCGATGCGGTTCAGCCGCGCACCGCCGCCTCGATCGCCGCAATGTCTATCTTCGTCATGCCCATCATCGCCTCGAACGCCCGCTTCGCCGTCGTCGGGTCGGGGTGGGCGATGGCGTTCATCAGCGCCACCGGCGTGATCTGCCATGACAGGCCCCAGCGGTCCCTGCACCAGCCGCAGGCGCTCTCCTGGCCGCCGTTGCTGACGATGGCGTGCCACAGCCGATCGGTTTCCGCCTGGTCCGCCGTCGCGACCTGGAACGAGAACGCCTCGGTCTGCGGGAAGGCCGGCCCGCCGTTCAGCCCGAGGCAGGGGATGCCCATGACGGTGAACTCCACCGTCAGCACATCGCCTTCCTTGCCGGACGGATAGTCAGCCGGCGCGCGATACACGTTGCCGACGAAGGAATCGGGAAAGGTGGCGGCGTAGAACCGTGCCGCGTCCTCTGCACCGCCGTTGAACCAAAGACAGACGGTGTTCTTTGCAGGTGTGACCATGGTCGTTCTCCTTCAGAGGTGTCCGGAATCCGGGGCGCTTCAGCGCGCACCGCCGGGCTTCGTCGTCCCGCTGCTTCGCGACTGCCAGGTATCGGCACTCCAGGTCGGCGCCGCCTCCTCGATGAGCCGCAGAAGGTCAGCGGGCAGGTCATCCGAGCCGGTCAGCTGCCGGATCTCCAGAATGTCGTCCGTGCCGAGGCCCGACGGCGCGCGCAGCGCCCACTGTATGGCGTCGTCGAGCGAGGGGACTTCGATGATGTAGAAGCCACCCACCAGCTCCTTGGACTCCGCGAACGGACCATCGACGAGATATCGTTTGCCGTCCGCAACAGCAATCCGCGCGCCTTGCGCAGCCGGATTCAGACCCTCGGACGCGACCAGCACACCCGCCGTGTGCATCTCTTCGTTGAAGCGCATGTAGGCCTTGAACAGCTCGGCATCGAACGCCGCCGGTGGGTCGGATGGCGTGCTCGCTGCATCGGACTGCGCCGTGATGATGAATCGCATCGCCTGTTCTCCATTCAGAGTGGGGTAGGGATGGGTACGACGAACGGCGGCGCAGCAGATCGACAGGGCCGTCCCTCGGCGCCGACAGCAAGCCCGTTCAATAAGCTTGTTGCGTCCGAAGAAGGGATCGACGCGCTCTGTTAGAACGTGATGCGAACGGAAGCGGACGATCGGGTCGCTTCGCCGTGATAGACCGCTTCGATGTTGTTGCCATCCGGATCGAGCACAAAGGCCGCGTAGTAGCCGGGGTGATAGGGCCGCTCTCCCGGCGCCCCGTTGTCCTTGCCGCCACTCGCCAGTGCGGCCGCGTAGAACGCATCCACCATCGCCCGGTCCTGTGCTTGGAACGCCAGATGGCAGCGACCGGTGACCTTGCCTTGTGCCGCAACGCTTGTTGCCGTCGAGATGAACAGCTCGTCCGCCCAGAAGTAGTCATCCGCGGTGCCGCCGAGAGGAATGTTCAGAGCGTCGAGAACAGCCTCATAGAAGGTCTTGCTGGCCGTGAGATCGCTGACGACGAGCTGGATGTGATCGATCAGACGGCCGCGATGCAGTTCCTGTGTTTCCATCGGTGGACTCCGGGTTTTTGCGGTGAACGATGAAATCCCGAGTTTTGCGCGGCGGTCGGCTTCATTGACCTGAAATGTCGAATATCAAACCGACCTCTGTGAAGGCGAAACGTGGCCTGCCCCCTATTGGTCTACGGTACCCGATCATTGTAATAGAAATCCAAACTCGAAAACCTTAGGTTTGAGTTTTAATGACAGTGATTGATACGCCTCTTCAAACGACGAAAAATCTGTATTCTCATTCTCCTCGTTAGCCTTCAAAGAACGGCGGACCTGATACCATCCGGCGTCGGGTCGATTTAACTTAAATTCGTCGCGAATTCGCTTCTCAAACTGCGTGGAATAGTATTTTTTCCAAATAATCTTGCCCTGAGTCATTACGGCCTTAGCCTCCGCAGAGAGCGCCAAATTGGAGATATAAGCACTCATGAAATTAGACTCGAAGCGCCGCGTGGCCCCAATATCAGACTCCGTAAAGGGAATAAAGTGGTTTACAAGTGTCCACTTTCTATTGTTCCATTCAAGGTCACCGCAACCCGCTGTAAGGTTCTTTCCCGAAAAAAGCATGTAAACAAGACAATCCCCCTTAAATTCGTCGGTGAGAGGTCTCGAAGGTTGCAGAAACTGATCGTTGTGATTGAGCCATGTGTGCGGGATAAGCAAGCGAACAGTAAATACTACGGCCACATGCAAAAGATTTTCCGCGTTAATGTAAAGACCGCCGCCATTCCCACCAGTGTAGATTGAAGAGGCTATAAGCGTCTCCTGCCCTGCGTGTTGCAAATCATTATTGCTCGCATATAGGTAGCCAATCATGCCATCAGATGACTTCTTTAACCGGGGGTTGCGGGAAATGCTGAAGGCATTGGACAAAGGCAAGGCCAACTCATTATTGGTCTTCGGTTGTGTGATCCATTTGTTGAGATATGTAGAGATTGGGCGATTGGAAAAAACCTTTTCTCCAACTAATTCTCCGGCCTTATTGAGCGCTTTAGATCTGATGCTAGTTATGGTTTTTT
>NZ_JACIYP010000323.1 GCF_014359905.1 Hoeflea sp.
CCACGATCTGTTCTTCGGTAAAGCGTGATTTGCGCATCGTCTGTTCTCCTTGTCGTTTTGAACGTTACGGGAACAAACTCTCATTTTGAATGGCCCGGTTTCTGGGGGGCAGGTCAGCATGGCGGCGCCAATCTGACAAATGATGGGGCAGAAGGGGTCGATTCCGGTAGGGGGCAGGATCGTATCACAAGGCCTTTTGGCGGTTCCGTCTGACGATATCTGTGACGGTGTTTTTCGAGATGCCGAGGTCTCGGGCAATCCAGCGGTATGACCGGCCGTCTTCGATGGCCTGAAGCACCTTCGGAGCAAACTTTTCGGATTTTGGCCGTTGGCCTGGCTGTCGGCCAAGCTTCTCGCCGCGCGCCCGGGCGGCGGCGAGGCCAGATTTCACACGCTCGCTGAGAAGGTCGCGCTCGAACTGGGCGATCCCTGCGAGCATTGTGGCCATCATCCGACCATGGGGTGTGTCGAGCTCGAAGGTCATGCCGTTCATAGCCACGACCGAGACTTTCCAGCCTGCGAGCCTGTTCAGGGTATCCAACAAGTCTTGTGTGGACCGCCCCCATCGGGAGAGTTCGCTGACCAGGATCGCGTCGATCTGTCGGGCCTGTGCGAGATCGAGCAACCGGTTGCGCGCGGCGCGATTAGCGTTGGCCCCGGATGCTGTTTCCTTGAACACGCCGATCACGTCGTAGCCGCCGCGTTCCGCGAAGGCAGTCAGTTCTGTGACCTGCCGCTCGCAGGACTGGTCGGACGTGGAAACCCTCGCATAAATGGCGGCGCGTTGTCCCAGTTGAACCCCCTCGGATTTTAGCCTTGCAAGCCGTTGAATTTGCTGGTGCGAATCTTGTCCTAAACAGACTAATGACTAACAAGGACAACCTCGCATGCCAAGACGTTCCATTCTGACCGCGCGCCAGAGCGCGGCACTGTTCGATCTGCCGACAGATGAAGCCACCATCCTCTACCACTACACACTGGCGGACGAAGACCTCGAAGTCATTCGAACCCGTCGCCATGCACGTAATCGCCTCGGCTTTGCCCTTCAGCTTTCTGCGTTCCGGTATCCTGGCCGACTGTTGGCGTCGGGTGAGGTCATTCCAGAGGCCGTCAGCAGATTCATCGCAGCACAGCTTGGCGAAGGGATGGATGCGCTTTGCCGATACGCCGAGACCGACGTAACGCGGCGCAGGCATCTGGTCGACTTGCGCCAGCTCTACGGCTTCAAGATGTTCTCCGGGCATCGCGCGCGGGAACTGAAATCCTAGCTGTCAGTCGCAGCGGAGGTGGCAACCTCCAACCATGATCTGGCCCGCCGGTTTGTCGAAGAGTGTCGCCGGACCCAGACGATCTTGCCGGGTGTGTCCGTGGCCGAGCGTCTCTGCGCGGATGCGCTCGTAGCGGCGGAACGCCGGATCGAAAGCGCCATCGTGAACCGGCTGGATGAGGATAGAAAGGCCCGCCTGGATACCTTGCTCACGGAGATGGTTGATGGCACGGTGAGCCGGTTCGTCTGGCTGCGCCAATTCGAGATTGGTCAGAACTCGGCCGATGTTGGCCGCCTCCTCGATCGGCTGGAGGTTCTGCGGGATCTGAACATCTCGCCAGATATCCTCGTGGGCATTCCACCCCATCGGGTGAGCCGTCTGCGGCGTCAGGGCGAACGCTACTTTGCCGATGGTCTGCGTGACATCAGCAGCGACCGCCGCCTGGCTATTCTCGCGGTTTGCGCCGTCGAGTGGTGTGCCGCGATTTCCGACGCGGTGGTCGAGACCCATGACCGCATCGTCGGCAAGACCTGGCAGGGCGCCAAGAGGCTGTGCGACGCCAAAATCGCCGACGCAAAGGTGGCGGTGCAGGACACCCTGCGCGCCTTCAAATCCCTCGGGTCGGCCCTACTCGACGCCAGAAGCGATGGGGCTTCCTTGGACCAGGCGACAGAGCTGGCTTGCGGGTGGGATCGGCTCGAAGGGCTGGTCGCCACCGCCGTCGAGTTGACGACAACGATGGCCGCAGACCCAATAACCCATGTTGGCCAAGGTTATCATCGGTTCCGGCGCTATGCCCCGCGCATGCTGCGCGTCCTCGATATCGAGGCGGCGGGTGTCGCAGCTCCCTTGCTGCAGGCGACTGCGGTGATCGCTGACGATGAAAAGCCTGAAACCCGCCCAGTTGGCTTTCTGCGGCGTGGCTCGAAATGGCACCGCCATCTGCACGCTGAGGACGGTGACGGCCATCGCCTCTGGGAGGTTGCGGTGTTGTTTCATCTGCGGGAGGCGTTCCGGTCGGGTGACATCTGGCTCCCCCATTCCCGGCGCTACGCTGATCTGAAGCAGGCATTGGTTCCTGCGGAGGCGGTAGAGGGCGCGCCAAGGCTAACGGTGCCGTTCGATCCGGAAATCTGGCTTGCCGATCGCAAGTCGCGCATGATCGACGGGCTGGCACGACTGGCCAAGGCGGCCCGCGCAGGGGCCATTCCGGGCGGGTCGATCGAGAATGGTGTCTTGAAAACTGACCGCCTGAACGCGGCGGTGCCGCAAGAGGCGGACGAACTGGTGCTCGATCTCTACGACCGGTTGCCCGCCATACGGATCACCGAACTGTTGCAGGAGGTCGATGCGGATATCGGCTTCACGGAAGCCTTCACGCATCTGCATACCGGCGCGACCTGCAAGGACCAGATCGGGATGTTGACCGTGCTGTTGTCTGAAGGCCTGAATCTCGGGCTCACCAAGATGGCCGAAGCGACCAGCACACATGACTACTTCCAACTCTCCCGCCTGTCGCGATGGCATATGGAAAGCGATGCCATCAACCAGGCCCTCGCCATGGTGATTGAAGCACAGGCCCGGCTGCCCATGGCCCAGTTCTGGGGCGGGGGCGTCACTGCGTCCAGTGACGGGCAATTCTTCCCCGCCGCCCGGCAGGGCGAAGCCATGAACCTCATCAACGCGAAATACGGCTCGGAGCCGGGCCTCAAGGCCTATACCCATATCTCTGACCAGTTCGGCCCCTTTGATTCCGGCCACCGTGAGCGAGGCCCCCTACATCTTGGACGGGCTCCTGATGAACGAGGCCGGGCGGAAGATCTCGGAGCAGTATGCCGACACCGGTGGCTTTACAGACCAGGTCTTTGCCGTGACCGCGCTGCTGTCCTACCGG
>NZ_JACIYP010000324.1 GCF_014359905.1 Hoeflea sp.
GCCTGTCAGACCGATCCCCGCATCGATTGCGGCCAGATCCCCTGCTTGCCTGGCGAAAGGATCCCGTTGGGATCGAACACGTCCTTCAGCCGGTGGTGCAGATCCCACAGCGCGCCATCATTGTGTTTATAGGTCTTCGCGACCTGATCCATGAAGGCCAGGTGCGCGCGGTATTCGCCGAAACCCGCCTCGGCCGCTTCGTCGACCAGCTTGCCGAACAGCTCGTAGGCTCCGTTGCGCATCGCCTCGTCGGACCGATCGTACATGATCATCAGGATGTGGTGCATGTCGCGCCACCCGACCAGGAACTCGCCGATATAGTCGAAGCCGTAATCGTGGCAGCGCCTCTTGATGAGATTGTACTGGCTGAGCGCCTCGCTGCCATCGGGTGCGGAAATCGGCGAGAAGTTGATGTGGCCGCCGCCGCCGATCCAGTTCATGATGCTGAATTCGGTCATGTTCGGCTCGCCGCGCATCAGCCGAACCCGGTAATCCCAGGCCGGGTCGTTGTCGCGGTTCAGATACAGCTTCGCGCCCGGGATGCTCATCAAGGCGTCCTCGACCAGCTTCCAGTTGTTCTCGATGATCGCCGGCGGACCGTACAGAGCGGCGTAGAAGTTCCACATGCCCAGATCGTGATCGGCCGCGATCTTGGCGCGGACCGAATCCGGAAGCGGCCCCTTGCCGTCATAGTAATGCCGCCGCGTGGTCTTTGCGGAAACCTCCCACAACAGGTCGACGGCCACTGCCGCATTCGGAATGATCGAACTGACTTTGAGCGGACGCACCGCGTCGAAGATCGCGGCAAGGTCTTCTTCGCGCTGGTAGGTGATCATGAACGGCTTGTAGCCGGGTGGCTCGGGCATCAGCCACATGCCCATTTTCGTCACGACGCCAAAGTTCGACTGCGTGAACATCCCGTCGAAATGCGGGCCGGCAGCGTGCTTGGTGACCTGCCAATGCTTCGATCCCTCGATCGCCCCCTGGCCGGTGCGGACGATCTGACCGTCGGCCAGCACCACCTCCATCCCGCATTGCATGACGAAGTGGTCGCCATAGGGCGTGTAACCCGCCCCGTGTTCGAGCGCGTTGCCCATCACGCCGCCCCAGCCCGGCGCGGCCGGATCGATCCACAGCTTGCTGCCGAGCTCGCGCAAATGGCGGTGAAGCTGAAAATAGGTCACGCCAGGCTCGACCAGCGCGTAGCCGTATTTCTCGTTGACCTCCAGCACCCGGTTCATGCGCTTGAGGTCGAACATCACGTAGCCGGACCTGCGCGGAGCGGGACCGCCATAGGCGAAGTTGCGGCCGTTGCCCAATGTCCAGATCGGCAGCTTGTACGCGTTGAATATTTTCAGTGCGCGCTGGATCTCCTCGACATTGGCCGGGGCGACGGCTGCCGAAGGCAGCAACTCACCGTCGGCAAGCGGCGAGTAGGCATCGCGGTAGGTCGACAGCGGCAGCTCGTCGACGAACACCCAGTCCTTGCCGACGACGGCGCCAAGTTCGTCAAGCGCCTTCTGAAACGTACGGGCGTCAATCCCTTCGGGTCGCAGGGTGCTCACGATCGTTGATCTCCTACCTCGATAACCCAGGACACCAGCATGCCCGGACTGCTTGCAGCCAGCGCGCACCCTCCCGACTGGCACAGGGCAGGTCCATCACTGCCACGGCCGCCGATTGTATCGCGCACATGATGAGCCAGCGCGGTCGGCCAGCCGCTGCGCGCCGAAGCGAGAAGCGGCGGCGTGCCGGCGGTCCGATGCGTCCAGCGCCCGGATGCGTAGTGGTGCTGCCATTGAAGCAGCGGCCGTCCGCCGCGCTCCACAAGAAGCTGCGCGGCGATCATTGCCGCCGGGTCCGAGGTAAGGCCAGCGAAGTGCGCCTCGGCATCCGCAAGCTCGTGAAGCAGGCCATTGAGCGAGCGATCGATGCGGATGAGCCGCGCGGCATGCCCGGAGTTGACCAGTGCCTCGGCAAACTGGCGGCTTTCGGGAATTGCGCTCTCCTCGATCACGACGACCGGGCGGGCCGACGCCGCAGCGGTCGAGACGCCGAAGCTGATCCCGGCAGCCGCTAACCCGGCCGCGCCGCCCCCTATCACCGCGCGACGACTGACATTCAACGCCATCTCAATCTGCCTCCATCTCCGCAGCGGCATCGACGAGGCCGGCTGCGTCCTTGCTGAGTCCCCGCCACCGCTTTTCCGATTCCACATGGATTCCGAACAGGTCGAGAACCCGCATGCAAGTATGATCGACGACGTCATCCAGCGAAGCCGGCCGCGAATAGAAGGCCGGCACTGGGGGAAAGATCACCGCACCCATCTCCGTGCAGGCCGTCATGTTCCGCAGGTGCGCAAGGTTGAGCGGCGTTTCGCGGGTGATCATCACCAACCGGCGCCGCTCCTTCAGCATGACGTCGGCGGCCCGCGAAATCAGATTGTCGGACAGTCCATGAGCGACCGCGCCCAGCGTCCGCATCGAGCAGGGAACGATGATCATGCCGTGGCAGATAAACGATCCGCTGGCGATGCTGGCCCCGACGTTACGCACATTGTGAACGACGTCGGCCAGCGCTTCGAGCCTAGCCTTGCCGCCCGGCAGCTCCTCGCGGATGTTGAGCAGCGCCGCCTGCGACACCACCAGATGGGTTTCCCACTCGCCAAGGGTGCGCAACATCTCGAGCATCCGCACGCCGTAGATGGCGCCGGTCGCGCCGGTCATGGCGACAACCATCCGGTTCACGGCAGCAGCGCCCCCGGGCCGAGGCCTTGCCCGACGGCAAACAAGATTGCGCAACGAACGGTCACACTCGAATCCCCTCCCGCGTCTCTCTGCCCGCTTGAATACCCGGCATGCTAGCATGCACAATGTCGGACACCCATACCCCACAATGGCGACGTTAACGATCTGCCTTGGGGTCCAATTTCCTCAGTCGTCACATGGCGATGGCGCCCCGGGTCCTCCTGAAGATCGTCCCCCGCAACAGGCCGAACAAAGCCTGAGCCGGAGGGCGCTGGCGGTGGTCCTGGACATTTTTCCTCCTCCCATCCACGCGCTTCTTGGACGAAGCGCCCGCTGCTGCGTTCAACCGCCCGTTCGGGGCCTGGCATGGAACTCAGCGGAAATACATTATCGCGATTTACTTCGAGCGG
>NZ_JACIYP010000325.1 GCF_014359905.1 Hoeflea sp.
GGAACAGCGAGTCGGCGATCTCATACGTTCCTTCGGCAAATCCCGCGTAGGACTCGTTCTCTGTACTCGGGTCAAGCCGAGTGCTGTTAACCGGGGCTCCGGGTACGCCCGTTGAACTCAAGAGATAGAGATTCTCGTATGCGGTCTCCGACTTGAACAGATACAGCCCCACCAGCCAGTTGAACCGGCCGGCGCCGGTGGAGAGAAGCCGGACTTCCTGGCTGATCGCTTCTCCACTGCCATCAAACGGAATCTGACCCAGAAAGAGATTGGTCGCATCCGAGTCGGTGAATTGCTTGATCGTGATGTCGCTATATCCTGTGGTCGTCTGCAAACTAGCGGGACCCAGATCGAACGTTGTGTGTAAGTTGATCGTCAAGCGATCATAGTCCGAGATCGATGGCTCGGTCAGTGATGCTTCCCATGGGCCTTGCGGAAGGATCACGCCAGGAAGCGAAGCGGCGGCCGTGTTGGTCCCGAATGGCCTCACCGTGTTGACGCTGCTCTCGTGGTCGGCATAGCTCGCAGTCAGAACGAAACGGGCACTATCGCTCGGTTCAAAAAGGATCTTGCTGCGCGCATCAATCATGCGCGCATCTCCCAGCCCGCCGCCGCTGACCAGATCCTCAATGTAGCCGTCGTTCTCGCGATAAAGGCCGGCGAAGTCGACAGCGATCGTGTCGGTGAGCCCACCGGTCACATAGGTGCGCAGATCGACCTCGTTGGCGTCGTTGCGCATCCGACCGAGCCGAGCTTCGACTCGGCCGCGCGGCGTGAAGCTGGGATCGGGCGTGATCACGTTGATCAGACCGCCGGTCGCATTGCGACCGAATACTGTCCCCTGCGGGCCGCGAATGACCTCAACCCGTTGGACTTCGACGAGGTCCAGCGAGCTGGTGAACGCGAATGGGTGGTAGACGCCATCGATATAGGTGGCGACGTTCGATTCGTCGGCCAGTCCGACGCCACTCGAACCGACGCCGCGGATTGTCGGCTGATTCACTCCCGAATTGCGGCCGCCCTGGAACCCGGGCACCACCAAGGTGAGTTCCCGCAGGATTTCGACCCCCGCGCCGCCAAGCGTGTCCGCGCCAATCGCAGTGATCGCGATCGGAACCTCCTGAAGGCGCTCCTCCCGACGAGTGGCGGTGACAACGATATCCCCGAGCGAACTACCCTGCGTCTCGTCCGCGATCGGCTCCTGCACGGACTCAACGGCGCCGAGCTGCGCATCGGCGCTGCGATCCTGCGCCAAGGCCACCGAGCTTGCGGAGCCAGCCAGCGTGGCCAGACTCAGCGAAACCATTCTGAGCATTTTGAAATTCCTCCCCCAATTTTTCTTGTTCACTACCGAGCAGCATTACCCGCCGGTCAGCATGGCGAGCAGGCCTAGCGCACTCATGCCGAGAACGCCATCTGTCCCGGAGATGACTGCATCTTTGGCGCCGAGCGGACTTGCTCGACTTCGAGTGCGTCGACTGGGTCGCCCTGGGCCATTTATGTCCTCCGCGCTCGTCAGCATCGTTGCCGTGTCCATCAGGCGCAGCCTGTCACAAGATCGATAAGTTCTTCGGGATGTGCGGGCTCTGAGTCCCCGCGCCAGGCGACGTGCTGATCCGGTCTGGATAGCACCAGCCTGTGCCCGTAAATGTCCCTCGCGCCGGCGGCTGACACGTCGAGGATCTGGAAAGGAACACCGCGCCGCCGGGCAGCCGCCATCAAGCTCGAGACGTCGGCGTTCGGATCGAAGCGCAGGATCGTGAACTCGCGGCCCAAGGCGTCGTAAAGCGATGTTCCGCCATCGAGCCAGATGTGGGGTGTCCGGCAGCCGGGAACCGTTGAGGGGGTGTAGGTCAGGAGATCATAGGCCGGTGCAGCTGCGCCGTCATAGGCGATGATCGGCGATGCGTCGTAATAGGTTCCGAAATTGAGACCGAGGCAGGCGAACTGACCGACATTCGCATCATGGAGATAGCGTCCAGCCTCCGCGCGCATGGCGTCTCCCGCCGGCCCATCCGCGACCAGTGTCGGCGGGGGGTTCTTGGTCAGGTCGGTGTCGAGGTTTTTCAGCGCAACCGCCATCACCTGACGCGACACTTGCTCGGTGACGGGACGGCGCTCTGCTTCATAGCCGCGTAGCACGCCGGGATCCGCCCAGCCGTTGATCACCCCAGCCAGTTGCCAGGAAAGGTTCGCAGCGTCGGCAATGCCCGCGTTCATCCCGTAGCCCGCGAACGGAATCCAGATGTGCGCGGCGTCGCCCGCGATGAAGATTCGCCGGTCGCGAAATCTGGTCGCTACCAAGCGACGGCCGTACCAATCATCGGTCGAGATGATCTCGAAGTCGAGGCTGCCACCCATAGCGGCGCGGATCGCAGCAGCGGGATCGACCGCATCGAAGTCGGCCCCGCCCGGTGGCAGCCATAGATGGAAAGCCCACAGATCGCGGCCGTTCATCGCCACGACGCAGCCGAATATATCCGGGTTCACGAACCAGGTCATCCAAGCGGGCTTGTTGGCCAGCCTCTCCAGCAGATCGGGCGCGCGGACCAGAATCGAACGCGTCGCTGAAATGACGGCGGCACCCTCAAAATGCGCGCCGATCGCTCTGCGCAAGGTAGACTGGCCGCCGTCACAGCCTACAAGATAGTCGGCTGCGAAATGCAACGTTTCGCCCGTATTCCCCACCCGCGCCTGCGCCGTCACGCCGGCATCGTCCTGCTCCGATGCGATCACCTCAGTGTCGTAGAACACGTGAATGAGCGGCGAGGCAAGCATGCGGCGCTGCAGGATCGGCTCGAAATACATCTGATTGCAGCGGTGCGGCGGCTCAGGAGTGGGCCAGCCTGAATCGGCGTAGCCCGTGCTGCCGAAGCGATCCGCACGCGCCGGGATGCGGATCCGGGTCAGTTCATGTCCGACCAGCGTTGTGACGTAGGCAACATCCTGCGGATAATCAGCTGGCAACCCCGCTTCGCGGATTTCAGACGCCACACCAAGGCGCCGAAAGATCTCCATCGTGCGGGCCGCAATGTGATTGCAACGCTGGCGCGGCGGTGCACCCAGAGGCCGCTTTTCGACGACAATCGAATGAACTCCGCGCGATGCCAGATCAAGCGCCAGCGTCATTCCGACCGGCCCTGCGCCGACGA
>NZ_JACIYP010000326.1 GCF_014359905.1 Hoeflea sp.
ATCGGCGTCGACGATCTTTCCACCGGCAGTCGATCCGCGGTGCCGGAGGGAGTGGAGTTCATCCTTGCAGATTGCAGGTCCAGCATCTTGCAGGGCCTCCTTGCCGGTCGCGACATTGCCGCGGCGGTGCATTTCGCGGCGCTCATCCGTGTGGACCAGTCGGTGAGCCACCCCATCGAGTATTTCGAAGCGAATCTGTGCATGGTCGGCCACTTCCTCCAATCGGCCCATGCGCTGGGAATTCCTACGGTCGTGTTTTCGTCGACGGCGGCAGTTTACGGCGATCAAGGCGACACCGCGATCCCCGAATCCGTGCCGGCTGTGCCGACTTCGCCCTACGGACATTCGAAACTTGCGGCCGAATGGCTGCTGAGCGACTTCTGTGCCGCCTCGGGAATGCGGCATGTGACATTGCGCTATTTCAACGTCGCAGGCGGGGATGCGCTGGGGCGGGCGGGTCCGCGTTCGGACGCGACTCACCTCATCAAGATCGTCTCGGAGGCCGCGACAGGCCAGCGCGCTTCCGTGACGATCAACGGCGAGGACTACGACACACCCGACGGAACCTGCGTGAGGGACTACATCCATGTTTCGGATTTGGCAGATGTGCATGTGTCCGCTGTGGATTATCTGGTCAGGGGCGGCGAAAGCGTGACCCTCAACTGCGGCTACGGGCGCGGCTTCTCGGTCCGCGAAGTGATCGATCGTGCCCTCGCCATCACCGATCGCCCGTTCCGGGTGGAGATGGGCCAAAGACGGCCGGGCGATACAGTCTTTGTCGTGGCGGACAATGCGAAGCTTCTTCAGACACTCGATTGGCGGCCGAGGCACGATGATCTGGACGCGATCCTGCGCAGCGCCATCGCGTGGGAACGCACCTTGGCGGCGAGACGGTCGGACGAGGAGAAGGCACTTCAACTGGTCGGATCGTCCCGCGAGGAACAGCAACATTCATGACCCGCGTTTGTGTGATCATCCCGGCCCACAACGCGGTCGCCACCTTGGCCCGCACCATGGTCAGCGCGATGGCGCAGACCCATCGGGATCTGGAAATCTATGTCGTCGATGACGGATCGACCGATCGGACCTTCGATCTCGCGCATGATGTCGCGGCCGGTGATCCCCGGGTTACGATCCTGCGGCAGGACAATGCCGGCGTGGCCGCGGCACGCAACCACGCGCTTGCGCGCACGAAATGCGCGGTGACAACGTGGCTCGATGCCGACGATCTCTGGCACCCCACGAAGATCGAGCGTCAGCTGGCGACCCTTCGTGCCGTCCCGGAGCCGCCGAGCTTCGTCTATTCCGGCTACCGGCTGATCGACGATACGGATCGCGTCATTCCGAATTTTCGAACTCTGGCCGATGTGTCCGGTCATACGCCGTGCCGGCAGATCGCGACAAACTTTTTCAGCAATATCAGCAGTATAATGATCCCAACCCATCTGGCCCGCAAATTTGGCGGCCACGATCCGCGCCTGCGCGAATGGGGAATTCAGGGGGCTGAGGACTTGCTGCTGCAGCTTCAGCTTTCAACGATCGGCCCTGCAGCCTGTTGTCGGGAAGCCTTGGTCGGGTACCGGATGCACCGGCAGAACATGTCCTTGGGATACGGCCGCGCGGCCCGGTCGAATGTACGGGCGATCAACCTCGTCGGCGAGCTGGAGCCGCGCATTCCGGCCTGGGTGCTGAAACTCGGACGGGCGCGGACAGCGGGCTATGCGTTGCACATGCTGCGTCAGCGGGACACCTCGGGCGCCCTTCGCCTCCTGGCCGAGCTTTTCAGGGAACAGCCCGGCTACACGGTGCTGACGCTGCTGCTTATCCTGCGGTGGCAACTGCAGGATGCGAAGGTCGCGAAGGGATTCGCGGACCCGGACATCGGCAAACGGTTCTCCGAGGCCGACCCCGGAACCGCCCCCTGGCGCGGCCATATGATCCTGACGCGCCGCCACGACCGGGCCTTGGATCAAGCTGATCGGATCTTGGCGACCAGCGGATCGGGCGATGTGTGCTGCCTGCCTCAGACGGCATGAAAACTCACGGCAACCCCTTCCGAGGCGACCGCGTCGCTCGTCTTCTCGCAAGGGCCTGTTCGGCGCGGCGCGCGTTCGGCCGGGAGTTGGCCTGATGGGCCGTGCCCTTTGGCGCTGCGCCAACGTCCTGCCCGTGACCGGTGACAGGCAACTGGGCAGACCGGGATGACGACCGGCTTCGGACAATCCATACGCGCAACGGTCCTGATCTGCGCCGCAGCCGCGATCGGCTCGCTTTCGGTGTATCTCGCGAACGGTGCGCCGCTGTTCTACTTCGACACGGCCGGCTATCTGAGCCAGGGGCACAGCATGCTCGACGCGGTCGCGGATGCCGTTTTCCCCGCCTCGGCGTCGGGACCAGAGCTGAGCCAGCCTGCGCCCACACCGCCATCGCCGCCCGACCGAAGCGTGGATGCAAGCCGGTCGGCGGTCTATGCCCTCGCCTTGTCCAGCCTCGATGCCGTGGCCGGTCTCGATATCGCGGTCTTCATCAACCTCGGGCTCATCTGGCTGGCCCTGCTGCTGGTGGCGCGGCGCATCGGGTCGCCGAGTGTCCTGCCGGCGTTGCGGCTCTCCTCGCTCGCTCTTCTTGCGGCCTGTCTCGGAGCGCTGCCGTTTTACGTCGCGTACCTGATGCCCGACATCCTGGCGCCCGTGATGATCCTCATGCTCGCCCTCATCTTCACCTACTTTCCCCAGATGTCCCGAGGCGAATTTCTGGCAAGCGGTATGCTGGTTCTCGCCGCGGTCGTCGCGCACCCCTCGCATCTGCTGATCGCGGCCGCAATGCTGCCTGTTGGTCTCTTGGCCTCACCGGTGATGGCGCGGCGACGTCTCTGGATCTCGGTCGGTCTGATCGGGCTGCTTGTGGGCGTCGGCGTTGCGGAAAAATTCCTGTTCGCTGCCGCGGTCGGGTATTTCGAAAAGAAGGAAGCGCGCTATTTGCCCTTCATGACCGCACGCCTGATCGTCGATGGCCCGGGCATGACCTATCTGGCGTCTCATTGCCCGGACCCGGAACTTGCGACCTGCGCGCTCTATGACGAGTTGTCCGGAGGCGAGGACACGGCGAAGCTCGACGCGCCAAGCATCCTCTTTTCGACCAGAGA
>NZ_JACIYP010000327.1 GCF_014359905.1 Hoeflea sp.
ATAATTTGGTTTATAAGGGTAGCTTCCTCACGCTTTCCGCCCATGCATCAGCAGGACATCATGCACGCGAAGGCCCGCGCCGGCGCGGCGCGTGAACAAGAATCCGAACAGAATCAAATAGATTCGGGCTGAGGCTAAGACTCAGCCCTTGCCCGGCTTATCGGAAAAGAATTTCTCAAATTTTCCCGGCATGCCGCGATATTCGTCTGCGTCGGCCGGCGGTTCGCCCTTGCGGGTGATGTTTGGCCATTTCTCCGCAAAGTCGCGATTGACCTCGACCCAGCGGTCGGCCTCGCCCTCGGTATCGGGGATGATGGCCTCAGGCGGGCATTCCGGCTCGCACACCCCGCAATCGATGCACTCGTCCGGATGGATGACCAGCATGGTCTCGCCCTCGTAGAAGCAGTCCACCGGACAGACCTCCACGCAATCCATGTATTTGCACTTGATGCATGCCTCGGTCACCACGTAGGTTATCGTCCGCTCCAGCCTACCAACATAACGAGAATAGCGGGCCGGCGGACGACGAAGCGCCCGGCACGGCCCAGCCCCTAAAGCCCCATTTTCTCCAGCACACGCTTGCGCGCCGTGCCGCTATCCTGATCGGTCACATAGATCAGACCGCAGATGCGCCGCAACAGGCTGGCCTCATATTCGTGCAGGGTACCGTCGGCATAGACGACTTCCCACAGCATCTCGATGATGGCCACCCGTTCCTCCGGCGGCATCGCCTCGCGCACGATGCGGGTAAACCCATAGAGCTCGTTCGTGCCCTCGATTTCCGCCTCTGCGTCGCGCACAAGTTCCGCCGCCTCGTCGGCATCCAGCGCAAACTGCTCCCGGCACAGCCGCTCGACGACCTCCCGCTGCGGCGCGCCATATTGCGCGTCGGTGGCGGCCGCCTCGACCAGCAGTGCCGCGGCGGCCAGATGCAGGCGATCCCGCACGGGGGCATCCTTCACATTTCCCGCCTTCGGCGCGAAAATCTCTTTGATCTTATTCAGCATGGCGTTCCCCTAGCACAGCGCCCCAGCGCCAACAACCCTTCACGGAATGGGCATATTTGTAAGGCGGTGCGACAAGTCGCCCCGTCAAAATAGATGGTATTTTATGCGCATTAACCGTTTATTCATCATGCTGCGCCCAATCTGCGGCCAGAAGACTGCCGCAACGAGCTGCAAACATCATGAAGAACACCATGCTCCCACGACTGAAAGAACGCCGCCGCCATATCCGGCTGCACCCGAAAGGCGATGCCTATGTCCGGATCGACGGGCGCGACTATCCGCTGCATGACTGGTCGCCGGAGGGTCTGCTGATCCACCCCTATCGCGGCGGACTCATCCCCAATCAAAGGGCGCGGGTGGAAGCGGTGATCCGTGACATCCAGGCGCCGGACGGGACGATCCGGCTGAATGGCATGGTGCTGGTGACGCGAATCGATTCGGGCGGGCTTGCCGCCAGGTGGCTGATCATGCCGCCATCGCAGCGCGAGAAACTGCTGCATTATTACGCCAGGAAACCGAAGAAGGCCTAAAAGGGCGCGCGCCCGTCAGCCGGCCTGCCCTATCAGGCCGGGGCTGTCTGGCCGGCGTTCAGTCGGCGTTCAGGCGCTCGCGCAGCTGCTTGCCGGTCTTGAAGAAGGGGATATGCTTGGCATCCACCTTCACCGCATCGCCGGTCCGCGGGTTACGCCCGACCCGCGCATCGCGCTTCTTCACAGAAAAAGCCCCGAAACCCCGAAGCTCAACCCGGTCGCCGCGTGCCAGGGCAGCGGTGATCTCGTCGAAGATGGTCGAGACGATACGCTCGACATCCCGCTGGTAGAGATGCGGGTTCTGCTCCGCTAACCGCGCGATCAGTTCCGATTTGGTCATCGCAGCGTCCCCTGTCAGCCGTTTTTCCGTCTTGCCCCCCGCGATATCGCCGCCTGTAGCGCCGTCATCATCGGTATTTTAGGCGCATTTCCGCCGTTTTCCTTCACGCACGGTGGCAGATTAGCCAGAGCGCGTCAAGTAAACCGTTCGGATCAAAGGATTTTTCGAAGGTATCCACAAGCGGAAACGCCCGGGCACAAGGGCCCGGGCGTTCCTGATCGCTTGCAGCCTAGGGAAAGACTTACTTCTTGTCTTCCGCCTCGCCACCGCGCGCGAGTGCCGGGCCGAGGATATCGCCCAGGCTGGCGCCGGAATCGGACGAGCCGAATTCCGCCATCACCTGCTTGTCCTCGTCGATCTCGCGCGCCTTGATCGACAGCGTCATCCGCCGGGACTTGGCATCGACGTTGGTGATCTTGGCATCGACCTTCTCGCCGACGGCGAAACGGTCGGGGCGCTGCTCGGAACGGTCGCGCGACAGGTCGGCGCGGCGAATGAAGCCGATGGCCCCGCTCACCTCGACCTCGATGCCGTTATCCTCGACCTTGGTCACGGTCGCGGTCACGACCGAGCCCTTGCGCACGCCACCGCTAGCGGCACCGCCGGTGGCAGCGGCAGCCGTCGCCGTCCCCTTCGGGAAGGTGTCCTCGGTGAGCTGCTTGATGCCCAGCGAGATACGCTCCTTCTCGACATCGACTTCCAGCACCTTGGCCTTCACGATGTCGCCCTTCTTGTAGTCCTTGACGGCCTCTTCGCCGGGGCGCTGCCAATCAAGGTCAGAGAAGTGCACCATGCCGTCGATGTCGCCCGGCAGGCCGATGAACACACCGAATTCGGTGATGTTCTTGACCTCGCCCTCGACCTCGGTCTGCGGCGGGAACTTGGCCGCGAACTCGTCCCACGGGTTCGCCAGGGTCTGCTTCAGGCCCAGCGAGATGCGGCGCTTGACCGGATCGACGTCCAGCACGACCACTTCCACTTCCTGCGAGGTGGAGACGATCTTGCCCGGATGGACGTTCTTCTTGGTCCAGCTCATCTCGGAGACATGCACCAGCCCCTCGATCCCCGGCTCCAGCTCCACGAAGGCGCCGTAGTCGGTGATGTTGGTGACACGGCCGCTGAAGCGGGTAGAGACCGGGTACTTGGCGTCCACGCCTTCCCACGGATCGGCCTCAAGCTGCTTCATGCCAAGGCTGATACGCTGGGCTTCCGGGTTGAAGCGGATGACCTGGACCTTGACGGTCTGGCCGATCTGCAGCGC
>NZ_JACIYP010000328.1 GCF_014359905.1 Hoeflea sp.
CCAATTGTCGCCCGCCAGGAAGCCCCCGCGGAGCCAAAATTCAATGAAATTCCTTGTTATTTCCCTGAAAACAGGGAATTTCCCGGAGGCAAGCTAGCGCTCGACTACCCACACCACCAATCCTCTCCAAGCAAACCCACGACCGCTGCCGCGTTTCCTGAAACCTTCCGCGTTCAGGGGGACTTGCGGCGCATTCGTGCATCACGGACGCGCGCAGAGAGACGGTCCTCGGCCCGTTTCGTCGCTCTTTCGGCGCCATTTCTCCAGGCGGCTGCCAACTGGTCCGCTTTAGCGGATTTCGATGCATGATGATGCAGCATGACGCAGCGCCGCATCGGCGCTGTTTGTTCAGAGTAACGGTGAATAACGACGCCCGCGCTTCTCGCGCGGGCGCGACTCTTTGCTGAGGGCGCAGTCAGTCGAAGCCGAGAAGGCTCCGCTGCTCGTTCCAGCTTGCCGGGAGTTTGGGGAGCCGCACGAGCTGCTCCGAGGTGAGGCCTTTTGGCTCGAGCCCGGCAAGGATTGCTTTTGTGATGTCGGGGGCTAGAAGGGCAAGGCGGATGCAGCGCGCGACGAGCCGTTCGTCGATCGCATCGCGTGTCGCGATCTCCTTGTAGCTGAGGCCGGCCTTCAGATCCTCGAACCAGGCATGAGCCCGGGCGAGGGTTTTGAGAAGTGACGGGTCGGGTTTAGTCGTGTCGTCCGCCTTCTGCTGCCCGATGATGAGCTTGCGGCCATTGCCGCAGCGCTTGAGTTGGAATGCTCGTTTGATGAGATGAGGTGTCTTTGCCCCGTCTTCGATTTGTGTGAAAGCCGGGATGTTGGTGAGGAGGCCCTGGAGGCCATGCCGGTTGATGGTGATCGAGACCTGCTTCGCGCCGACCGTCACCTGTTCGACCATCTGAAGCAGGATATCCCTGCGCGGGTGGAGCTTGAGCTCGGAAGAGATCAATTGGGTCTTGGCGCCGGCCACGTCCATCTGAGCCGGATCATCCGCGCCGATGATCTGGCAAAGCTCTGCCTGTCGCCCAAGCAAGGCGATCAGTTCGTTCACGACGAGGCTGTCAATCTCATGGACCGGCAAAGTGCCGGAGGGATGGACATAGTAGTGGTGATTGCAGCCCTGCTTGCGCCCCTGACGCGGCCGATAGGCTGCCCCGTCCTCATGGAACAGAAGCCCGGCAAGGAGCGAGGGGGATTTGGCGTTGGTTCGGGTCCGGCTCTCATGGCGGTTGCGGGCAAGGAGGCTCTGGACCGCCTCCCAGGTCCCGGCATCGATGATCGCTTCATGCTGCCCATTATGGACTTTGTCCTTGTGACGGATGCGGCCGATATAGACGGGGTTCTGGAGCAGGGTGTAGAGGGCGCCCCTCGTGAGGGCTGCACCGCCTCTCTCATAACCTCGCGAGGTAACCCAGCGCTTGGAGCGGATGTCCCGTGACTCGAGTTCTTTCATCAGGCGGACCACCGAGTCGAGTTCCAGATAGCGCTGGAAGATGAAGCGCACCCGCTCGGCCTCGCCCTCATTGATAACGAGTTTGCGGTGGTCAATGTCGTAGCCGAGCGGTGGCAAACCGCCCATCCACATGCCCTTCTCCTTGGAGGCGCGGAACTTGTCCCGGATGCGTTCTGCCGTCACCTCGCGCTCGAACTGGGCGAAGGAGAGAAGGACATTGAGTGTGAGCCTGCCCATCGAGTTGGTGGTGTTGAAGGCCTGGGTCACGGATACGAAGGAGACCTTCTGCCGGTCGAAGAGTTCGACGAGCTTGGCGAAGTCGGAAAGTGACCTTGTCAGCCGGTCGACCTTATAGACCACCACAATATCGATGAGGCCCTTCTCTATGTCGGCCATGAGATTCCGAAGGTCGGGCCTATCGAGATTGCCGCCCGAGAAGCCGCCATCATCATAGCGGGTGGTGAGTGCCTCCCAGCCCTCATGCGTCTGGCTCATTATGTAGGCCGCGCAGGACTCTCGCTGAGCCTCTAGCGAGTTGAAATCCTGGTCGAGGCCTTCGTCACTCGATTTGCGCGTGTAGATGGCGCAGCGTAGCTTGCGGGGGCTCATCTCACGGCTTCCTTCTGTGTTTGCCGGAGACCGAAGAACTTCGGTCCATTCCAGCGAGCACTCGTGATCTCCCTTGCGATCTCGGAAAGGCTCCCCCAGACCTTGTGGTCGTAGAGGAAGCCTTTCTCGAGGACCTGCACCTGGAAAGTCCGGCCGCCCCACTCGCGGACCAGCGTGACGCCCGGGTTCAGTGCCGCTCGGCGCGGGGTTGACCCTGGTTTCCTGCGAGCCTGCAGGTCGGCGACTAGTTCGGCGATTCGTTCTCGTGTCGTACGGTCGAGTCCGCCGAACTTCCTGCTCTGGCTGTGCCAGCAGACACCAAGTTCCAGCAGGTCGCGGCTCGCTCGGGCCGGGGGCCGATTGCCAAAGGCCGTCAGCCACCTCTGCCGAAGCCCCTTCATGTCGAGGTCGCTGAAGTCTAGATCGCTGCCGCTCATCGGACACCTCCGACCTTCGGCAGGCGATAGACGAGGCCGCGCGCCGGGTCCGGCGTTGCGTTCACGGCAAGACCACGCCGCCTGCGCAGCTGCCCGCTGATTGCTCCTCGTACGGAATGTGGCTGCCAGCCCGTGGCTTCGGTGAGATCGTTGATTGTGGCGCCCTTGGCGCGCTGCAACAAACGGATGATCTGTCCGAGCTTGCCGCCCGCCGGGGCTCCCGCCTTCGCGGCGGACGTTTTGGGTGGTTTCTGAAGGGTTGCTATGGATCGGGGCTCCTTTGTGGTCAGGCGCCCACCAGTCAGGCGCCCTCACCCCGAAAAGCCCCGGACAAGCGTCTCTCGGGGCCTGTGCGCTTCGGCGCCTGTACATGGATGCTTCCTTTGCGGTAGAAGTCCAGTCGATACAGGCATAAGTGTGGATCAACTTCCCCGAGCATCTTTGTGGGCGCTGAATGTTGGCTTCGCGCCGATTGTGTTGATTAAGTCGGCGGTTGAACCGGCTTCTGGAGCGTGATTCCATCGTGCTGTGCTGATCGGAGGGCAGAGCGATGATGGGAACACAGGTGGCGCCGGCGCAGCTGTTTTATGACTTCTGTCTCGACGATCATGTTCCCGGCGATCAC
>NZ_JACIYP010000329.1 GCF_014359905.1 Hoeflea sp.
GTTGATGAGGCGGAGCAGGGTAGACTTCCCGGCACCTGACCGGCCGATCACGCCCACGAATTGCCCGGGGCGTATATCAAGGGTAACGGCGTCCACCGCGCGGGTGGATCCGAAGCTGCGGCCGAGGCCGGAGAGGGAAAGGAGGTTCTGTTCCATGCCGGGGGTTGTGGCCCGATCTTGCGACGTGGCGACATCATCCGAATGAATGTTGCGCACCAATTTTCTGACGCTTCCGTGACAAGTCGAAAAACAACTCAACAATTTCAATACTGTTTTGCCGAGGCTGCGTTTTCGCACTGCTCCCGCGCCAAAATCTGCGCCAACTTGTCCCGGCCAGAAGCAGCGCATCCGTACTTGGCCGGCGCGGCGCACCTGCCAATCTCTCATGCTTTCAGAGGCTTGCCAGACGGCCGAAACCGGCGCCCTGCGCCCGGCGTCATCAATCTGTCACATCACTGCGATGTGAAATTCATGCTGCGGTCGGGCAGCCGTCACCCGGCATCGATAGAAATCATTCGAACCAATCCTCACCGGAGTGACTGACATGACGCTGAAGTCCCTGATGCTGGGCACCGCCCTTACCATGCTTGGTGTTACCGCCGCCTCTGCCGAGACCTGGAATATTGCCGTGACCGACGTTCAAGGTCTGGAGCGTCTTCAGGCCGAGTGGGGCCCGTTCAAGGCGGCGCTCGATGCGGCCACCGGCCACACCTTCGAGTTCTTCCCCGTCTCCTCGCGCTCTGCCGCGGCAGAGGCGCTGCGCGGCGAGACGGTGGACTTCGTCGTCACCGGCCCAGCCGAATACATCATCATCAACAAGCTGACCAATGCCGTTCCGCTGATCGGCTTCGGCCGCCCCGACTATCGCTGCGCCATCGTGGTGCGCGCCGATGCGGGCATCGACAGCATGGACGACCTGAAGGGCAAGAAGGTGGCCTTCGGCGATATCGGCTCCACCTCGAACATGCTGTGCCCGATGCAGCTGATGGCGGATTACGGCGTCGACCCGGTGACCGAGATCGACAAGGTCCACACCGCCATCAATATCGCGCACGAGGCGCTGAAGGCCGGTGACGTGGCCGCCATCGGCGTCAACGAAGGCAGCTGGATCAACGGCGCCCGCAACAAGGACACCACGGTG
The DNA here is from genome assembly GCF_014359905.1 of Hoeflea sp. GTDB lineage: Bacteria > Pseudomonadota > Alphaproteobacteria > Rhizobiales > Rhizobiaceae > Hoeflea. The sequence goes on from NZ_JACIYP010000329.1 coordinate 1,142, forward strand.
CCGCTTGGCTTCTTCAAGGTGCTGGCACGGTCGGGCGATCTGCCCAACGACATGCTGCTGGTCGGCGCCCATGTCCCCGCCGAGATTCAGGCGCTGGTGCGTGACAGCATCATCGAGAAGAAGGATGAGATCGTCGAGGCGATCATTACCCATGAGAACAACCAGAAATATGTCGGGATGGACCTGGTGACGATCGAGGACGCCTCCTACAATCGCGTCCGCGCGATGTATACAACGGCGGGCTATCCGCAGTTCGACACCTTCCTGGGCGAATGAGTGATGCTTGACCACCCGGCCACCCATGTGACCGGGACGGTCACGGACCTGCAGGCGACGGGCCTTGCCAAAAGCTTTGGCAAGGCCCGCCCGGTGTTCGAGGGGCTGGAGTTCCGCATCCAGCGCGGCGAATGCGTGGCTCTGGTCGGGGCCAATGGCACCGGCAAATCGACGCTGCTGCGCTGCTGTCTGGGCCTGATCGCGCCCGACCGCGGCCAGGTGTCGCTGCTGGATCAGGACATCGCCGCGATCAAGGGGCCCGCGCGCCGTGCGCTGCGGGCCCGCACCGGCCTGGTGGGGCAAAAGCACAATCTGGTGCCGCGCCTGTCGGTTCTGTCCAACGTGATCCACGGGCTGCTTGGCCGGCATTCGGGGCCGCGCTATTGGGTGCAGGGCCTTGCCCCTGCCGCGGCGCGGACGGCGGCTTTCGCCGCGCTGGACAAGGTGGGGCTGGCCGATCTGGCGCTGCGCCGGGCTGACCAGTTGTCGGGCGGGCAAAGCCAGCGGGTGGGAATTGCCCGGGCACTGGTGGGCAATCCGCGCTTTCTGGTGGCGGATGAGCCCTGTGCCTCGCTGGACCCGCAGGCGGGCGAAGAGGTGATGGCGCTGTTCATGTCGCTGGTGAAGCGCGAGGGCGTCACCGTGCTCTTCACCTCGCACAACGTCCAGCACGCGCTGAGCTATGGCGACCGGATTCTGGGCCTGCAGGGCGGCAGGATTGCAATTGATGCGCGCGCCCGCGAGGTGTCGGCGCAGGACATGGCGAGGCTTTATGTCTGATCGCTCCCTTCCCATGCGCTTCGCGCGGCCCGGCGCCGGCGGCTTTCTGGGCTACCTTGCGGTCGTTCTGATCATCCTGTGGTCGCTGGAGGGCGCGGGCTGGTCGGCCGACCGGCTGATCTCCTCGCCGCCGAAACTTGCGGATTTCCTTGATCGCGCCTGGCCCCCCTCGACGCACAACCTCGACCGGTTGGCCTGGAAAATGGTGGAAACGCTGCAGATCGCCATCGCCGGGGCGGCCATCGGCATCGTGCTGTCGGTGCCGGTCGCCTTGCTGGCCGCGCGGGGTGTGCTGGTCGGGCGCGGGGTCAGCCTGGCGGTGCGCACTATCCTGGGCTTCATCCGCGCAGTGCCCGATCTGGCCTGGGCGCTGGTCTTTGTGGTCGCTGTCGGCCTTGGCCCCTTTGCCGGGATGCTGGCCATCGTGGTGGATACCATCGGCTATTGCGGCCGCTTCTTTGCCGATGACATGGAAACCACCGACCCCGGTCCGGCCGAGGCCTTGACGGCCACCGGCGCGCGGCGGCTCGATATCGCTGCCTGCGCCACCATTCCCGCCGCCTTGCCCGCCTTTGTCTCCACCTCGCTCTTCGGGCTGGAAAAGGCGGTGCGCTCCTCGACCATCCTTGGCCTTGTCGGGGCTGGCGGCATCGGGATCGAGATGAAGGTGGGGTTCGACCTTTTCGACTATCCCACGGCCATGACCGTGATCTTGATGATCGCGGTGGTGGTGATCGGGGTGGAACAGATCGGCGCCGTGCTGCGCGCCGCCATCATGGGACAGGCAAGATGAAGACAGATACCGCACATGAATTCTGGGGCGAGGAATGGGCGCGGGCCGATGGCACCACGAAATGGGAGCAGCCCGAGCCCGAGGTGATGATTTTCGCCCAAACCCTGCCTGCAGATGCGCGGGTG
>NZ_JACIYP010000033.1 GCF_014359905.1 Hoeflea sp.
CAGGCGATCGAGGACGGTGTCGGTCATGGGGGGACTCGCTATCCAATTGACGGAAGACACTGCTATAGACCTCCTTGCCTGAAACGGGAACAATGATGACGGAAATGGCGCTGCTCCCGCCGGTTGTCCGGGCGCAATCGCAGCGTCATCCGCACAAAGTATTGACTTCCCGGGGTTTCCACCGTAGAGACCCGGCCAGCGCGAGGGTTCATGCTCTCGCGTTTTCCTACGTGTCCCGTGGACGGTTTGCACAAAGCGTGCGTCGACCGTTCTGTCAGGTCCCGAAAACGGGGGCCAGAGGAGGGCGCGTTTCCTTCATCCGGTCTGGAAGCAGGCCGGGATAACCTTTTGAAAGGAAATGCGATGAGCAAGCGCGAATCGTCCAAGTACAAACTCGATCGCCGGATGGGCGAGAACATCTGGGGCCGTCCGAAGTCCCCGGTCAACCGCCGTGAATACGGCCCCGGCCAGCACGGCCAGCGCCGCAAGGGCAAGCTTTCCGACTTCGGCGTGCAGCTGCGCGCCAAGCAGAAGCTCAAGGGCTATTACGGCGATATTTCGGAAAAGCAGTTCCGCAAGACCTATGACGAAGCCAACCGGATGAAGGGCGATACGCCCGAGAACCTGATCGGCCTTCTGGAGCAGCGCCTTGACGCCGTCGTCTACCGCGCCAAGTTCGTGCCGACGATTTTCGCCGCGCGCCAGTTCGTCAACCACGGTCACGTCACCGTCAATGGCCAGCGCGTCAACATCGGTTCGTTCCGCTGCAAGCCGGGCGACGTGGTTGCTGTCAAGGAAAAGTCCAAGCAGCTCGCCATCGTGCTCGAATCGGCGCAGCTCGCCGAACGTGACGTGCCGGAATACATCGAAGCGGATCACCACAAGATGTCGGCCACCTTCGTGCGCACCCCCACGCTCAGCGATGTTCCTTACGCTGTCGTGATGGAACCGAACCTGGTCGTCGAATTCTATTCGCGCTGATCGGATCCTTCCGCTCACGCCAGATCAAGGCCGCTCCTCGGGGCGGCCTTTTTGTATCTGCGGTATCTTGATATCCTGATCGGAAGGCAGCCCATGACCAAGTTGCAGGAAGTGCTTGACGAGATTGCGCTTGAGGCAGCCAGCGCTACCGACCGGGGCGCGGTGGCGCATTACATCCCCGAGCTTGCCAAGGTCGACCCGGCGCACTTCGGCATCGCCGTGGCTCTGCCCGACGGGCAGGTGCTGACGGCGGGCAATGCTGAGACCCCGTTTTCGATCCAGAGCGTGTCGAAGGTGTTCACGCTGTCTCTCGCGCTGGGCAAGCTGGGTGATTCGCTGTGGGCACGGGTCGGGCGCGAGCCCTCGGGCAATCCGTTCAATTCGATCGTGCAGCTCGAGCAGGAAAAGGGTCGTCCGCGCAATCCGTTCATCAATGCCGGCGCCATCGTCATCGCCGACCTGATCCTGTCCGGGCATCAGCCGCGCGAGGCGATCGGCGAGATCGTCCGCTTCATCCGCTATCTCGCCGATGACGACACCATACTGATCGACGAGCGTGTGGCGCGCTCGGAGACCGCGCATGGCGACCGCAATGCGTCGCTGGCGCATTTCATGCGCGCCTTCGGCTCCATCGACAATCCGGTCGACCATGTGCTGGGCGTCTATTTCCATCAATGCGCCATCGCCATGTCCTGTCACCAGTTGGCGCGCGCAGGCCTCTATCTGGCGAGCCGGGGATGCAATCCGCTGACCGGGATGCAAGTGGTGCCGGTGGAGCGGGCGCGGCGCATCAACGCCATCATGCTGATGTGCGGGCACTATGACGGATCGGGCGAATTCGCCTTCCGGGTAGGCCTGCCCGGCAAGAGCGGTGTGGGCGGCGGGATCCTGGCGATTGCGCCGGGCGTGGCCTCGATTGGGGTCTGGTCGCCGGGGCTCGACACGGTCGGCAATTCCAAACTCGGCACCGCAGCGCTCGAACAATTGACCAGACGGATGGAATGGTCTGTGTTCGGGGCTTGACGGAACCGGCCAAAGCCATCATCCCGGGTGCCATGAGTGATGTGATCGACCCTGTGGAGACGATGGAGCCGCCGGCGGAAGCCGGGCCGTCGCTGTTTGCCCATGCGCCATCAAGCGTCTCGTTCAACAAGCTGCGCAAGCGGCTGATCCGCAATGTGCGGCAGGCGATCGATGATTTTTCCATGGTGAGCCCCGAGGCCGAGGGGAGACGCCCGCGCTGGCTGGTGGCGGTGTCGGGCGGCAAGGATTCCTACGGGCTGCTGGCGCTGTTGATGGATCTGAAATGGCGCGGGCTTCTGCCGGTCGATCTGATCGCCTGCAATCTTGACCAGGGCCAGCCGAACTTCCCCAAGCACATCCTGCCCGATTACCTGAGCGCGAACGACATCCCGCACCGGATCGAATACCGCGACACCTATTCGGTGGTGACGCAGAAGGTGCCGGAGGGCGCCACCTATTGCGCGCTGTGCTCGCGGCTCAGACGCGGCAATCTCTATCGGATCGCGCGCGAGGAGGGATGCGAGGCACTGGTGCTCGGCCATCACCGCGACGATATCCTGGAGACGTTTTTCCTCAATTTCTTCCATGGCGGGCGGTTAGAGGCCATGCCGCCGAAGCTGCTCAATGACGATGGCGACGTGATGGTGCTCCGGCCGATGGCCTATTGCGCCGAGGAGGATCTTTCGCGGTTTGCCGAAGCGATGCGCTTTCCGATCATCCCGTGTGATCTGTGCGGCTCGCAGGACGGCTTGCAGCGCAATGCCATGAAACTGATGATCGGCGACATTGAACGGCGGATGCCGGGCCGCAAGGACTCGATGATCCGGGCCCTGTCCAACACACGCCCGTCACATCTGCTTGATAGATCGTTGTTCGATTTTTCGGCGCTTACGGTTCAACCAAAGAAGGCAGACACATGACCAAACTCGGTTCAGCGGACATCGATTGGCTGGCGGCCTTGCTGCGTGAGGCCGGAACCACCGAAATCATGCCGCGGTTTCGCAATCTGGATGACGGCGCGGTTCAGGAGAAGACATCGGCCGCCGATCTGGTGACCGAGGCCGATGTGGCCGCCGAACGGATGATCACCGCCGCACTTCTCGAGCGCTTTCCCGGATCGCTGGTGATCGGCGAGGAGGCCGTTTCGGACAATCCGGCGCTGCTGGACGACTGGTCGAAAACCGACCGGCGCGCCTTTGTGGTCGATCCGATCGACGGCACCTTCAACTTTGCCTCCGGCGTTCCCTCCTTCGGCGTCATGCTGGCCGTTGTCGAGGCCGGCGAGACGGTGGCCGGGATCATTCACGATCCTGTCGGCCAGGACTGGATCATGGCCGAGAAAGGCGCGGGCGCTGTGCTGCGGCGGCTTGACGGGCGCGAGAGCGCGCTTCGGGTTGCCCGGCCCGCGAACGCCATGGCGGCGATGATCGGCTCGGCGTCGTGGCAATATATGCCGGAGCCCGAGCGCAGCCTCGTGGCAGCCAATCTGGCGCAATGCCTGGGCAATGTCGGCTACCGCTGCGCCGCGCAGGAATACCGGCTGCTGGCGGGCGGGCATATAGATTTCGCGCTCTACAACAAGCTGATGCCCTGGGATCACCTGGCCGGCGCCCTGATCACGCAGGAAGCGGGTGGCCATGTCCGCCGCTTTGACGGCAGCCCCTATACCCCCGAGCACGTGGGCGGCGGGTTGCTGGCGACCACCGATCCCGACAGCTGGACCATGGTGCGCGAAGCGTTGTGGCGGAGCTAGATCCGCCCGGTCAATCCGGCGTGCCCACGCCGAACAGCCGGCCTTTTTCGGCAACCAGCACCATCCCGATCGCCACGGCCGAGACCAGCGCGTAACCGGCTGCGAGCGGGAACACCGTGCCGTCATAGGCCTGGCCGATCAGCGCCCCGACCAGGCCGCCGCCGACAGTCTGGGCAAAACCCAGCGTCGAGGAAGCGGTGCCGGCGATGGCGCCCAGCGGCTCCATGGCGATCGAATTGAAATTCGAGCCGACAAAGCCGAACAGCGGCATCATCAGAAGCGAGAGTGTGAAAAACAGCCAGAACGGGATCGGCCCCATGGCCGTCAGCCCGGCGAGAATCAGGCCCAGCACGAAATAGGCGATCAGCGCGCTGTGAGACAGCCGCCGCTGGCCGAAGCGGCCGACAAGCCGTGAATTGAGAAACGAGGATCCGGCCATGACGACGGCGACGGCGGCAAAGGCGATCGGGAAATAATTGCCCAGGCCATAGATGCCGACATAGATCGGTTGCGCCACATTCAAGAACCCGAACAGCGAGCCGAAATAGAAGCTCGTCGCCAGCGTGTAGAACAGGGCGATGCGGTTCGTGAGCACGATGGCAAACGCCTGGCGGATGCTTGCAAGCGTCAGCGGCCGGCGGTTTTCCTCTTTCAGGGTCTCGGGCAGGCGCAGCGCCGCCCAGATGCCGACAATGATCGACACGAGCGCCATGAACACGAAGATGAGATGCCAGTCGCCGGCCAGGATGATCACCTGGCCCATCATCGGCGCAAACACCGGAACGACCATGAACACCATCATGACCAGCGACATGGTGGCGGCCATGCCGCGGCCGGAATGGGTGTCGCGCACCACCGAGAGCGCAATCACCCGCGTTGCCGCAGCGCCGATGCCTTGCAGGAATCGCGCCAGCAGCAGGAATTCGAAGCTTGGCGCAAGCGCACCGCCAATGGAGCAGATCGCGTAAAGCGCGATGCCCACAAACAGCGGCATGCGCCGGCCATAGCGGTCGGCGATGGGTCCGAAGAACAGCTGCGCCCCGCCAAATCCGATGATGTAGGCGAGAAGGACATATTGAACATGGTTGGCGTCAGTGACGGCAAGACCTTGGGCCATATGGGGAAACGCCGGCAGCATGATGTCGATGGCGAGCGCGTTGAGCGCCATCAGCGAGGCCACGATGGCGATGAATTGCAGGCGGCCGATGCCCCCGATTGTCGCAGGCTGGCTTGCGCCAGGCGCCGTTGTTCCGTGCATCGATGAATCCCATCCTATCGGGAACAGACCGGGACCAGGGGGCTGTTCATTGCAAAGCTGAACCCCACATGCGCCTGTTTGAGGCTCGTCATGCGTGGACCATCGAGGTCTGGGGACAAGAAGCGGGGTCATGATGGCCGCCGCCGGACCTGTTCATAGACCCGCTGACCTGATCCGGCAAGCCATCGAATTCAGGGTATGAACGGGGCCGGCGCGGGGATTGCCTGCTGCCGGGAGGAAGCTTGATATCGAACAATTTTCGGGTCTTGGGAGGCGCAGGGCAGGGGCAGGTTAAGTTGACGGCGAGTGTGGTATTTTCGGAATGTGCGCGAAAACGTGGCTGAGCCTGCAGGCGCATTATGACGCTGCCCTTGCCCCGCGCCAGCACGACTACTCCGGGATCAAGCCCTACGCCTGAGCGGGAAAGCTGCTCACTCTGTATCAGGACACTGCCGGAACCAGGCAATCGGTGTAATAGCCCGCTGCGGGCAGGGTGCCGGGCGCATTGATCGTGTGGGTGAAAATCCGGTTGTTCGCAATCAACCGGGCCGTATCAGTCACCGCGTCGGCGGGGACGGTGACGGCAAAGACATCAAGCGTATCGATCTGGCTGAACAATGCGGCCGTGGGCGGCAGGCGGTAGGTGGTGAAGATGATTTCCTCATATCCGAGTTCCCGCACCGCATGGTATTCCGGCAGAGCGTAGATTTGCGGTATGAAGCGATGCTGCAAGTCCGGAGCCTGGCTTGCAATCAGGGCCAGCCCTTCAAGGTTGTTGGTCTTGAAATCGGTGACAATTTGACCCGGATTGGTGCGAAGCCAGTCGAGCAGGGTGTCAGGCGACAGGCGCGTGAAACCGAAATCGGGCGTGCTCGCCGCAAAGCGCTGCGATGACGGCGCATCGACATAGAATGACGCGAGCCAATCACCCCAGCCGAGCCGGTTCCAGTAGCGGTACTCTTCGGTCCAGTCATGCCCGATCGCCAGTTCGCCATCGCTGGTCCAGATGAAATCCAGTTCAAACAGCTTAAACCCGTTGGCCAGAGACTGGTCCAGCGCTTCCCTCGAATTGGAATAGTCGCCCTGTTGCAGCCCGCCTCCGGCATGGGCGACCAGCGCCATTCCAGCCGGCGCTTCAGCATAGGCTTCGCAGTGGATGCGGTTGCGGCTGGTGAGCAAGTCGATTGCGGGAATCGAGACGGCGACACGGCAAGACCGGCCGTAACGAGGAATGTCAACGCCGAGGACAGGCTCAGGCGGGCCGCCTTGCCAGATGCCGTGCTGTCCGGTTGGTGCGGCTCGGTGGTCAAAACGGGATCCTACGATGCAGGCATTGCCGGGAGGTGTGAAGCGGATTGATATTACCCTGCTTGGGTTAATCGTCCGTCTTCCGCCCATGCGCTACTGCAGCGGATCATTCCGCGGCGTCTGCCGCATCGGTGTAGCCGGCAAGTGCGCCGTCGATGACATAGCGCAGGATCGCCACCACCTGATCCGGCGTCTTGGCAACAGCAAGGGCTGCCGCGTCGACTTCCTTGAGCGCGTGGGCGTGCTCGTCCTGGTGCAGGATGATCAGCGGCTTGCCGAGTGCGCTGGCATAGCCCGCGTCGAAGGCGGCGTTCCACTGCTTGTATTTCTCGCCGAAGCGGACGACGACGATGTCGGCCTTGCCAATCAGCGTGCGGGTGCGGATGGCGTTGATCTGCGCGCCCTTGTGATCATGCCAGAACTTGTCGGGCTCGCTGCCCAGGATGGCCACACCGGCATCATCGGAGGCTTCGTGATGGGTCACGGGCGCGCTGAAGGCCACCGGCAATCCCGCGGCCTTCGCTCCGGCCTCGATCCGGTCGCGCCAGTCGGTGTGAATTTCGCCCGAGAGATAGATGGTCCAGGTCATGGGATGGGTCTCCAATTTTGCTCTGGATGGCTTGTTCGCGGCGATCCGCGGGACGCGCGTCCCTGAAACGAAAAGAGGCGGATGGGACCGCCTCTTGCTGTTTCAAATGGTAGGCCGGATCGATTTATAGACGATCTCAGGCCGCTTTGACCGGAACGCCGGCCTGGGTCATGTGCTGCTGCAGCTCCTCGGACTGGAACATCTCGCGGATGATGTCGCAGCCGCCGATGAACTCGCCCTTGACGTAGAGCTGCGGGATGGTCGGCCAGTTGGAATATTCCTTGATGCCGTTCCTGAGCGCATCGTCGGCGAGCACGTTGACGCCCTTGTAGGGCACGCCGAGGTAATCCAGGATTTGCACGACCTGGCCGGAGAAACCGCACTGCGGAAACTGCGGCGTGCCCTTCATGAACAGAACGACGTCGTTGGTCTTCACTTCGTTGTCGATGAAATCATTGATTCCGGACATGGGTGGATCCTTTCAAAACGTGTTTCCACGATATTTCCTTGTCCTTCAGATAACGCGGCGCGGATGACAAGACAAGAAGGGGCGCCCTATAAGTGATGCCATGTTAACGCGCCGCACCGGTTTTTTCGTGTTTCTCCTTCTGGCGGCCGGCGGGTTGCTCGCCTGGGCGGCGCTGAGGCCGGCCGGCAAACGGCCCGGCGGGACGGCGCAACAGGGGAGCGAGGCGATGACGGCATCCAACCGGCCGGAGATCTGCGAGGAAACGGTTTTCGAGGGCGCGCGGACGATCCTGTGCGTGGTCGATCCCGCTGCCCATGAGGCGAGGCTCGTCTACCGTGACGGGAAGGGGCAGCCTTATGGAAGCGTGCCGCGGGCGGTGGCGGCTCTGGCTGCAGCCGGACGGACGCCGGTTCTTGCGATGAATGCGGGGATGTATCATGCCGACATGACGCCGGTGGGGCTTTATGTCGAGGACGGAGCCGTGGTCTCGCCGCTCAATCCGGGCGACGGATTTGGCAATTTCTTTCTCAAGCCCAACGGGGTGTTTTTCATTCGCGCCGACGGTAGCGCCGGGGTGATGGAGAGCGGGGTCTATGCGGAGGCCGAAATTGACCCGCTGTTTGCCACGCAGTCCGGACCAATGCTGGTGATCGATGGAGCGATCCATCCGCGCTTTCTGCCCGATGGGACCACCAGATATATCCGCAACGGGGTGGGCGTCCGCGGCGACGGCAAGATCGTGCTGGCGATCACCCGTGACGAGGTGAGCCTGGGCTTGTTCGGGCGGTTGTTCCGGGATCTGGCCCGGTGCCCCAATGCGCTGTTCTTCGACGGCGCGGTCTCGAGTCTGGCCTGGGGCAGCGAGATGGAGATCGATTCGGGCGAGCCTGCGGGGCCGGTGGTGGCGGTGTTTGCGAAGACCGCGGAGTGACGCCGGACAGCGGTCAGGAAGTCCGGTTGCGCGACGTGGTCTTGTTCCGCGCCGGCCTGGCAGTCGTCCGGCGCGTCCTGGCGCGGGTGCGCTTGGTTGCAGGCTTCTTGCCGGTCAGCGCCTCGATCAGCACCTTCTCGATTGTCGACCGCGCGGCGGGGCGCTTGCGCCGGGACGTGGTCTTGCGGCGGGTTGTCTTTCGGCGGCTCGCGGTACGGCGGCGCTTGCGGGTTACGGTTCCCTTGGCCATGCCCTGGACGAGGCCGTCGATAACCTCCGAGATCAAGCCATCGAGAAAGCCCGCCACGGCCTGCGCCTCGCCTAGTCGGGAATGCTGGTCTGCAGCGCCAGGGCATGCAGCAGGCCGCCCATGTTGCCCTGCAGCGCGTTGTAGACCATCTGGTGCTGTTGCACCCTGCTCTTGCCGCGGAAGCTTTCCGACACCACTTCGGCTGCGTAATGGTCGCCGTCGCCTGCGAGGTCGCGGATGGTGACTTTTGCGTCCGGGATCCCGGCCTTGATCATTTTTTCAATATCGTCTGCGTTCATTGCCATCTGGCAGGGCTCCTGATTGGGCTATTCGGCGGCGAGGGCTTCCGGGCTGTCCATGAATGCAGGGAACCACGATTCATGGGCGCTGCGCAATGCGGTGACAGGGACGGCCATCAGGCCGTCGATCCGCAGGCTGTCGCCCGCCATGGCGCCGAGCCTGCGGAATGACAGGCCTGCGCCCTCGGCGCTGGCTGCAACATATCCCGACAGATCGGCCGGGACGGTGATCACGTAGCGCGCCTGATCTTCGCCGAACAGCAGCGCATGCGCCGGGCCATTGCTGCCGGACAGGTCGATCTCCATGCCGAGATCCGACGCCATGGCCATTTCTGCGAGCGTTGCGGCAAGGCCGCCCGAGGAAATGTCGTGGCAGGAGGTGACGAGGTCGTTGCGGATCGCGGAGCGGACGAAATCGCCGTTGCGGCGTTCGACCATCAGGTCGACGGGGGGCGGCGCGCCTTCCGATCTGCCGAGACAATCGCGCATCCAGGCGGACTGGCCGAGATGGCTGCCGTCGCCGCCGATCAGGATGACCGCGTCGCCTTCTTTCGCGCCGCCGATGCGCGCCATGCGGCTCCAGTCCGGGATCAGCCCGACGCCGCCGATGGTGGGCGTGGGCAGGATCGCCTCGCCATTGGTCTCGTTGTAGAGCGAGACATTGCCCGAGACGATGGGGAAGTCGAGCGCCCGGCAGGCCTCGCCGATGCCCTGGATCGCCATCACCAGCTGACCCATTATCTCGGGCCGCTCGGGATTGCCGAAATTGAGGTTGTCGGTGGCGGCCAGAGGTTCGGCGCCGGTGGCGGTCAGGTTGCGCCAGCATTCGGCCACCGCCTGCTTGCCGCCCTCGAACGGGTTGGCCTCGACATAGCGCGGCGTCACGTCGGAGGAAAAGGCCAGCGCCTTGGTGTCGTGGCCCTCGACGCGCACGACGCCGGCGTCGCCGCCGGGGATCTGCAGCGAATTGCCCTGGATCAGCGTGTCATACTGCTCCCAGACCCAGCGCCTGGAGGAATTGTTGGCGGAGGAGAGCAGGTCGAGGAGCGCCTGGCCGAAATCTTCGGGCTCTTCCACATCGGCGGTCTCGAGCATGGACAGGCCGCCGATTTCGCGCCATTCCCGGTCATATTCCGGAGCTTCGTCGCCCAGGTCCTTGATCGGAAGGTTGGCCACTTCCTCGCCCTGATGCAGGATGCGGAACCTCAGATCGTCGGTGGTCTTGCCGACGATGGCGAAGTCGAGGCCCCATTTGACGAAGATCGCCTTGGCGACCTCTTCCTTTGACGGCTCGAGCACCATGAGCATGCGCTCCTGGCTTTCCGACAGCATCATCTCGTAGGCGCTCATGCGCTCCTCGCGCACCGGCACCTTGTCGAGGTCGAGCTCGATGCCGAGATCGCCCTTGGCGCCCATCTCGACCGCCGAGCAGGTGAGCCCTGCAGCGCCCATGTCCTGGATGGCGATGACCGCGCCGGTCTTCATCAGCTCAAGGCAGGCCTCGAGCAGGCATTTTTCGGTGAACGGGTCGCCGACCTGCACCGTGGGGCGCTTCTCCTCGATGGATTCGTCGAATTCGGCCGAGGCCATGGTGGCGCCGCCGACGCCGTCGCGGCCAGTCTTGGCGCCGAGATAGACCACCGGAAGGCCAACGCCCTTGGCTTCGGACAGGAAGATCGCGTCGGTCTTGGCGATGCCTGCGGCAAAGGCGTTGACCAGGCAGTTGCCATTGTAGCGCGGGTCGAACTCGACCTCGCCGCCGACCGTGGGCACGCCGAAGGAATTGCCATAGCCGCCGACGCCGGCCACGACGCCCGAGACCAGATGCCGGGTCTTCGGGTGATCGGGCGCGCCGAACCTGAGCGCGTTCATCGCCGCGATCGGCCGCGCGCCCATGGTGAAGACGTCGCGCAGGATGCCGCCGACGCCGGTGGCGGCGCCCTGGTAGGGCTCGATGTAGGACGGGTGGTTGTGGCTCTCCATCTTGAAGACGACGCAGTCGCCGTCGCCGATATCGACCACGCCGGCGTTCTCGCCCGGGCCCTGGATAACGCGCGGGCCGGTGGTGGGCAGGGTGCGCAGCCACTTCTTCGAGGATTTGTAGGAGCAGTGCTCGTTCCACATCGCCGAGAAGATGCCGAGTTCGGTGAATGTCGGCTCGCGGCCGATGAGATCAAGAATGCGCTGATATTCCTCGGGCTTGAGCCCGTGAGCGGCAATCAGCTCGTCGGTGATCGGAACGGTGTTCGGAATGGTCATGGCGTCGGTCGCCCTTCTTGTCATGCGAGTTCGGCTTGTCATGCGCGTGCCGCGGGATATAGCGCACTGGCGCCCCGGTTGGCACCTGGAAATTGGGATTTCGAGTATAGCACGCCGCTATTCTGTGGACACGGTCGATGGCCAGGCGCAGCTGCGGTCACCCTCAGCACCCGGTCGCGCCTGAAGCCCAGCGCGAGATGTCGCCATTGATCCGGCCGGCCAGCGGCGAAGTCGAGAGCGGGCCGTAAAACACAGCGCCGTTCGAGGTGGCGACGATGACCGCCCTGGGCAGGGATTGCGGCTTGCCGCGCGGGATGACCAGCAATCGCGGAGTGCTGGTGGTATCGAGTTCGGGAACGATGCCGTAGTCGTTGAAATCGCTGTCTTTCAGCCAGCAGGCATTGGCCTGGGTGTTGACCTTCTGCAGGGTGGACACCGATTGCGCGTGGGCGCTCAGGCCTGCGGGCGGGCCGGAAGCGGGCGAGCAGGCCGCCAGGGCAAATCCGGTCGCCACCACAAGCATCGGCAAAAAACGGTTCATCGGGATCTCCGGGGGCGGGCGATTGCAGCGATCAGGATCAGTGCCATAGCACGATTCCCGATGAGGCCAGGGCCTGTTCATCCCGCTGCCGGCATCGGGCAGGCGGGCCCTCAGGCGTCGACCAGCCCAAGTGCTGCCTCGAACAGGGCGCGGCCGTCGGTGCCGCCATGGGCGGATTCGATCAGGTTTTCCGGATGCGGCATCATGCCGAGCACATTGCCCGCCTTGTTGACGATGCCCGCGATGTTGTTGACCGAGCCGTTCGGGTTGGTGTCGGGGGTGTAGCGGAACGCCACCTGGTTGCCGGCCTCGATCTCGGCAAGCGTGTCCGGATCGGCGAAATAATTGCCGTCGTGATGGGCGACCGGGCAGCGGATGACCTGACCCTGGGTGTAGCCGCGGGTGAAGGCCGTGCCGGCGTTGGCGACCTCGAGCTTGACCTCGCGGCAGACGAATTTGAGCGAAGCGTTGCGCATCAGCGCGCCGGGCAGCATGCCGGCCTCGACCAGGATCTGGAAGCCGTTGCAGACCCCGATTACGCGGGTGCCCTGTTCGGCCTTCTCGCGCACCGCCCGCATCACCGGCATCCGCGCGGCAATCGCGCCGCAGCGCAGGTAATCGCCATAGGAAAAGCCGCCGGGAATGACGATCAGGTCGACGTCGTCGTCGATCGCGGTTTCGGTCTGCCAGATGGTCTGCGGCGCCTGGCCGGAGATCTTGGTGAGCGCGGCAATCATGTCGCGGTCGCGGTTGAGGCCGGGGAGCAGGATGACGGCGGCTTTCATGGCCTAAAGCACCTCGACCGAGAAATCCTCGATCACCGTGTTGGCGAGGAGCTTGGCCGCCATGTCCTTGAGTTCGGCTTCGGCCTTCGAGCGGTCCGAGGTCTCAAGCACGATGTCGAACACCTTGCCCTGGCGGACCTGGCCGACGCCCGCAAAGCCCAGTCCGTCGAGTGCGTGCTCGATGGCCTTGCCCTGCGGGTCGAGGACGCCGGTTTTCAGCGTGACCGTTACGCGTGCCTTGATCATGTCCGGATCTCCTGACGCTTACTTGACCAGAACCGGTCCGGAAGGGCGGTTCATCTCGTTCTCGTTCATGATGCCGAGCCGGCGGGCGACTTCCTGGTAGGCTTCGACCAGGTTGCCGAGATCGCGGCGGAACACATCCTTGTCGAGCTTCTGGTTGGTGTTGACGTCCCAGAGACGGCAGGAATCGGGCGAGATCTCGTCGGCGACGACGATGCGCATCATCTCGCCTTCGAACAGACGGCCGCATTCGATCTTGAAATCGACGAGCTGTATGCCGACGCCGAGGAACAGGCCGGTGAGGAAGTCGTTGACGCGGATGGCGAGCGCCATGATGTCGTCGATTTCCTGCGGGCTGGCCCAGCCGAAGGCGGTGACGTGCTCTTCGGAGACCATCGGGTCGTCGAGCGCATCGGCCTTGTAGTAGAACTCGATGATCGAGCGCGGCAGCACTGTGCCTTCCTCGATGCCGAGCCGCTTGGCCAGCGAGCCGGCTGCGATGTTGCGCACCACGATCTCGAGCGGGATGATCTCCACTTCCTTGATCAGCTGCTCGCGCATGTTGATGCGGCGGATGAAGTGGGTGGGGATGCCGATCCGGTTGAGATGGGTGAAGATGTACTCGGAGATCCGGTTGTTGAGCACGCCCTTGCCGTCAACAACATCGTGTTTCTTCTTGTTGAACGCGGTGGCGTCGTCCTTGAAGAACTGGATCAGCGTGCCGGGTTCCGGGCCTTCGTAAAGGATTTTGGCCTTGCCCTCATAGATACGGCGACGACGGGTCATGGGGGGATCTCTGTCATTTGAGCCGGCTGAAGCCGCGGCAACTCGGCATTGGGTCTGTTTGGCCCGTGCTTTAGCCGATTGTCCGGGCTTTCACAACGCTGTTGACGGGTGTGTCCCCTGAATTGCGCGCCGCGTGCGGGTTTAGATTGCACTTTCGGCGGTCTTTTGTTTTATGGGGGTAACGCCCATATAGGGTTTATCGATTCAACGCCGGGAGCCAGTTCATGAGCAGCATGAAAGACCGCGAAAACGCATTCGAAAACAAGTTTGCCCATGACAGCGAACTGAAATTCAAGGCGGAAGCCCGCCGCAACAAGCTTCTGGGGCTCTGGGCCGCCGAATTGCTGGGAAAAACTGGCGAGGAAGCCGAAGCCTACGCCAAGACCGTGGTGCTGGCCGATTTCGAGGAAGCCGGCGACGAGGACGTGTTCCGCAAGGTGCGCGGCGATTTTGACGCCAACAACGTCGAGCAGTCCGATCACCAGCTTCGCCGCAAGATGGACGAGCTGATGGCGGTTGCCGTCGAGCAGATCCAGAGCAGCTGATTCGCTCTGGGTTGATTTGAAGAACCGCCGTCGGCTTGCCGGGGGCGGTTTTTTGCTGGATTGAGAGAAGAGGGCATCCGCTTGGGGCGGAGCTGTGATTCGGAGGACAGGACATGCAATTGCGGGACGCACTGGGTCAGGGCGGGATGCTGATCACCGCGTGGTCGAGTTCACCCTCGGTGGAAATGGCGGGCGGGTTTGCGCGGTGTCCGTTCGATGCCGTCACCATCGACATGCAGCATGGCGCGCACAGCGAAGACACGGCGTTTGCCTCCGCCAGGGCCATTGCGACGGCGGGCAAGCCCGCGATCCTGCGGATTCCGGTGGGGCGCAACGATCTTGCCAGCCGGTCGCTCGACATGGGCTTCGAGGCGGTGATCGCGCCGATGATCAATTCGGTCGCCGATGCGCAGGCTTTCGCCCGGGCGATGAAATATCCGCCGGTGGGCGAGCGCTCCTGGGGGCCGACGAAGGCGTTGCAGATCCACACCGATCATACGCCCGAGAGCTATTTCCGCGCGGCCAACACGCAGACGCTGGCGCTCGCCATGATCGAAACGCGGTCCGCCTTCGCCGATCTTGACGGGATTCTGGCAACCGACGGCATTGACGGGATCTTCGTCGGGCCGTCCGATCTGTCGATTTCCTGGTCGAACGGCGCTGCCGTCGATCCGAACAATGAAGAACTGCAGGATGTGATTGCGGAAATCGGCCGCCGCGCCCGCGGAGCCGGCAAGTTCGCCGCGATCTTTGCCATCAATCCCGCGGATGTGCCGCGGTTTGCAAAAATGGGCTACCGGCTGGCGGCGCTGAACACCGACCCCGGCATCCTGCATGCCGGCGCTGCGGTGATGCTGGACAAGGCGCGGGGCTGAGACGGCCGGCCCTGCCGGGACGACCTGATCAGGCTTTCAGCCGGGAGAGGAAATTGGCGAAGACCATGATGCCCTCCGGCCAGGGGCCGTGGCCCGATTCGGCGTTGATGTGGCCGGCATGGCCTGCGTCGATCAGCAGGGAGCCCCAGGCATTGGCCATGTCGCCGGCGTGCTCGTAGGAACCGAAGGGATCGTTGCGGCTTGCCACCACGATCGAGGGAAACGGCAGCGGGTCCTGCCCGTAGGGACCGAAGGTCATCAGATGCCTTGGCCGGATCCGGGGATTGTTGACTTCCGGCGGGGCCACCAGGAATGCGCCTGCGATCTTGTCCTGGCATTCGGGCGAGGACTGCAGCACGGTGGCGACGCCCAGCGAATGGGCAATCACGACGACCGGCTTTCGAGCTTCGTTGACAGATTCGGCAAAGCGGGCGGTCCAGTCCTCACGCACCGGTTTGGCCCAGGCGTCCTGTTCGACACGGCGGGCGGTCGACAGCCGCGCCTGCCAGCGCGTTTGCCAGTGATCGGGGCCGGAATTGGTGTAGCCGGGAACAATCAGGATGTCTGCTTGGGCAACTTTCATGCTGCCCGAGGTGGGGGAGCGCGGCGCAAATGTCAACCGGTCGAGGGCATGGCGACCTGGCTCGGCGGAACGATCAGAAACGGCGCGCCGTCGTTTTTCAGATTGACCTGGTTGAAGGT
This sequence comes from Hoeflea sp., assembly GCF_014359905.1. Lineage (GTDB taxonomy): Bacteria > Pseudomonadota > Alphaproteobacteria > Rhizobiales > Rhizobiaceae > Hoeflea. The sequence continues at coordinate 15,598 of NZ_JACIYP010000033.1, forward strand.
GACAATGACGACCAGGGCGGCGATGACCAACGCGGCCGCGATCCAGAGACTGGCGCCTGTGTCGTTGATTTCGTGCGGTTCCGGGCCGTCCGGCTCGCGCTTGCGGTGGCCACGGTTTGCGAATGGTGGATAGTCCTGCATGGCATCCTCATGATTCCGGCAAGTTTTCGGTTTGATCCTTAGGATCGGCGAAAACCGCGGCAATATGAGGGCGATATCATGGCATGCGGAGCGGGGCGGTCACTTCCGGTGACAGTTGGTTAATCGCGCGTGCGATCCGAGATTGCCGGGGACAGTTTGTTTTTTCGCATTTAGATTGTGTATTGCTATTGTTCAATTTTATCGCGAAAAAATAGACTGTCCCCGAACTACATCAGCTCTCGCCAAACACGCGCTTGAAAATCGTGCCGACATGCTTGGTGTGGTAGCCCAAGTCGAAGCGGTCGCGGATTTCTGTTTCCGAGAGATATTTGCGCACGTCCTCGTCAGCCAGAAGCTCGGTGAGGAAATCCACCTCCGAATCGCCCGAGACCTGGTAGCTGTTCCAGACTTTCATGGCGTTGCGTTGAACCAGACGATAGGCGTCCTCGCGCGAGGATCCGGCCTGGGTGAGCGCCAGAAGGATGCGCTGCGAATGCACCAGGCCGCCGAGCCGGTTCATGTTGCCGGCCATGCGCTCGGGATAGACCAGCAGCTTGTCGATCACGTTGGTCAGGCGGACCAGCGCAAAATCGAGCGTGACGGTGGCGTCCGGCCCGATCATGCGCTCGACCGAGGAGTGCGAGATGTCGCGCTCGTGCCACAGCGCCACGTTTTCCATCGCCGGCGTCACCGCCATGCGCACCAGCCGCGACAGGCCGGTGAGATTTTCGGTGAGCACCGGATTGCGCTTGTGCGGCATTGCCGACGAGCCCTTCTGGCCGGGCGAGAAATATTCCTCGGCTTCCAGGACCTCGGTGCGCTGCAGATGGCGGATCTCGGTGGCGACGCGCTCGATCGAGGAGGCGATGACGCCGAGCGTGGCAAAGAACATGGCGTGGCGGTCGCGCGGGATGACCTGGGTGGAGACAGGCTCGGCGGTCAGGCCCATGGCCTTTGCGACATGCTCTTCCACGGAGGGATCAATGTTGGCGAAGGTGCCGACGGCGCCGGAGATGGCGCAGGTGGCGATTTCGGCGCGGGCATTGACGAGCCGCGTGCGGCAGCGGTCGAACTCGGCATAGGCCTCGGCCATCTTGAGCCCGAACGTCACCGGTTCGGCATGGATGCCGTGCGAGCGGCCGATGCAGACGGTGTCCTTGTGCTCGAACGCCCGGCGCTTGAGGGCGGCGAGCAGCGCATCCATGTCAGCCAGCAGGAGATCGCTGGCCTTGACCAGCTGCACCGAGAAACAGGTGTCGAGCACATCCGACGAGGTCATGCCCTGGTGGACGAAGCGGGCGTCGGGGCCGACGATTTCCGCCAGATGGGTCAGGAAGGCGATAACGTCGTGCTTGGTCTCGCGCTCGATCTCGTCGATGCGGTCGATGTCGAAGGTGGCGGCGCCGCCCTTGTCCCAGATGGTCTTGGCGGCTTCCTTCGGAATGACGCCGAGCTCGGCCAGCGCGTCGCAGGCATGCGCCTCGATCTCGAACCAGATCCGGAACTTGGATTCGGGCGACCAGATGTCGACCATCTCGGGGCGGGAATAGCGCGGGATCATGGCAAGGTCCGTAAATGTGTTTCTCGGTGCCGTGGGTCTAGTTCATTTTGTCCGCGAATCAAACGGTCTGTCGACCTTGTCTAGGAGATATTGCCGGATTTGGGCGGCGTCCTGCGATCGTTGGCGCGCGCGAGCATCCAGGAGGCGCCAAAAAGAAACGCCACGCCGAGCGGAAGGTAGAGCCGCACGCCGGCGACGGTGAACTGGTAGATCGCGGCAGCGCTGGTGAAGACGAGCTGCAACAGCCACAATCTGGTGAAGGGGTCGCCATGCCATTGGGCGTAGAAATTGCGGTAGATAATGGCAAACAGCCCCGCCGTGACGCAAAGGGTGAACAGCGTCAGGCACAGGAATGCGGCCGCGAAGGCCGCTTCACGCGACCGCCGGAAGGCAATGAAGCGAAAGCTCGCGAGGCTCATCGGCCAGGCGAGCGCCGCGCCGCTAAAGACCAGGGCGGTGATGCTCCAGTAATGCGAGGTCAGTGCTGCCATCGACAGCCACAGCCAGGCTTGCGCCGAAAGCGCCATGGCCGCACCCCAGCCGATGGCGCCAAGGATCGCTTCGGACCAGCCGATCCGCGCCGCCTGAATCCGGTCGCGCCGGTTGGAATTGTCGTTGGCCGGTCTGGGCGCCGGTCCCTTGTGCCGTTTGACCGGGTTGCTCATTCAAGCCGTCGGGTCACGGCTATCCAGCGGCCGCTTTCGCCCTCGAAACCGATGGAGCGGACCAGCACCAGCACGGCGTGGGTCGAGACCCCGTCAGCAGAATGGGTGATCGCGCCGCCGATGCGGTAGGCCAGGGGGCAGCCGCGGCTGCGTGGCACGGAGGTGTCGTCATGTAGCACCAGGTCGGAAGGCCGGCCGTCGGTTTGTGTCATTTCCAGCCGGAAGCCGATGGAGGTCTCGTCGATATCCCTGCAGAGCGACGATGCGGGCAGCGGCTTTTCCTCAAGGGTGACCTCGTAGGGCCCGAACGGCTGGGGGGCCATGGAAAACGGCGTGTAGCGCAACTGATGTGCCGCGCCATCGATCTCCGACAGCGGGTTGAAGGCGGCGATGGTGCCGGGGTTGCTGGCGAACCGGTAGCTCGCCTCCAGCGATTCGGACCGGGCTTGCGCCTCCGCGCGAGCCTCGCCGATGGAGCGGGTCTCGTCCTCAAGCACGACGCGGACCGTCGAGCCGGGCAGGAAGGAATCATCCGTGGTGTCGATGAAGAACCGGTTGGCGAAGGCGAAGCCGGAGCCGTCCTGGATGCCGAATTCCTCGAAGGCGAAGACCTTGCCATCGGCGGAAAACCCGATCGGCCGCACTTCAGCGAATTCGCCCGCCTGGGTCGCGCACGGCGCGAGACACAGGGCAATCAAGGCAATCGGCATGTGACGAATGGCTGGCATCGCGGGCCCTCGGATTGGTCAGGATGAACCGGGTATCACTGCCGGGCCGGACGGGCAACCGGAAGCCTGTTCAATCTTGTCGTGATGTCCATGCCGGCTTCAGATCGCGCGGATCGGGCGTGGCGGCATGAATGCCGCGGGCGATGGCGCGGCTCATGGTCGAGGCCGCCGCCGCGCACAGATCCAGGAACGCCTCGGGCGAGGGTTTGCGGCCCGACGCGCCGGTGGCGAGCGCGAACACCAGATCCCCGTCATAGGGCGTGTGGCTGGGCCAGATCGCCCGGGCGAAACCGGCATGCGCCGCGATCGCCAGCCGCTTGGCCTCGGCCTTGGAGAGGACCGCGTCGGTGGCGATGACGGCGATGGTGGTGTTGGAGACGCCGCGCGCCATCTCGCGGAACTTGATCCTGAGGTCGCTCGCATCCTCGGGGAAGGGCGCCGGCATGCCGAGACCGCCGAACTCGTCGCCGATCTCGAAGGGCGCCGCCCAGAAATGGCGCGTGTCGCCGATGGTGACTGACCCCATCGGATTGGCGGCGACGAGCGCGCCGATCATGTGCTCGCCCGCGACCAGTGAAGAGGCCGATCCGAGGCCGCCCTTGAAGGTAGCCGTCAGCGCGCCGACGCCGGCGCCGGCGGCGCCGATGGCAAAATCGCGGGAAGCCGCAGCGGCTGCCTGGTAGCCGAGCTCGCGATAGGGCGGATAGCGGCCCCAATCCTTGTCGCCGCCATTGATCAGGTCGAACAGGATGGCCGCGGGCACGATCGGGATCCGGTGAGGCCCGACCGCGAAGCCCATGCCCTGTTCGCGCAAATAGGCTTGCGCCCCGCCGGCCGCATCCAGCCCGAAAGCCGAGCCGCCGGAAAGAACAAGCCCGTTGACGGTTTCCACCGTGTTGTGCGGCTCGAGCAGATCGGTCTCGCGGGTGCCGGGCGCGCCGCCCAGAACCTGCACGGCGGCGGTGGCGGGTGGATCGCACAGGATCGCCGTCGTGCCGGAATGGAGTCTGGCATCGCTTGAATTGCCGACGGTGAGGCCTGCCACATCGGTGATCAGGTTGCGCGGTCCGCTTTGCAGTGTTGGGCCTGCTTGCATCGTCGGGGCTCTCGATTACTGGGTCTGGCCGGACAGGCGCGCAGCGTCGTCGACGCTCAGCCGCCGGAAGCCGCCATCGTCCTGGATGGCGAGCACAAAGCCCGGTTCGCGCCGCTCGCCGTCCTCATCAAAGGTCACCGGTCCGAGCGCGGTGGCAAAGGTGGCGCCGGCGAGAAGGTCATCGAGGTCCGCTTCGCCATAGCCCATCCGGGCTGCGACCGCGCCAAGGATTTCAGCTGCGGCATAGGCGGGGATCCTGAGACCCTCGGCGATGAGGCCGTGATCCGCAAAGGCCTGGCGGGCGCCCGCATCCTCAGGGCCGGGAACCGCGCCCGCCGAGAGCACCGCGATGGTTCCGTCCGGCAGCGGAAGGTCTCCCGCAGGCGCATGCAGCGCGTCGCCGCCCATGAACCGGAGCGCGACGCCCTGGTACTCGGCTTCCTGGGCGATCACTGCCAGGTCGGCGCGTTCGCCGCCGACAAAGACGCGGCTGACGCCCGCGGACTTGAGCCTGCGCACCAGGCTCGGCTGGGTTTCCTGGCCGGGGCGGTAATTGTCGACGAATGTCGGATTGAGCGCCCGGTCTTCCAGCCTGACCCGGACCGCCTCGACAAGCTCGCGGCCGGAGATCGCCCCGTCCTCGATCAGCGCGAAGGGCTTGTCCGCCCAGAACCGGAAGATCGCGTCGGCGGCGATTTCGGCTTCCGAGCCCGCGCGCGGCGCAAGCCGGAAGAACTTCCATCCGAGCCGTGAGGCTTCCTCGCCGATGATGTCAGCGCGGACCGTCAGCGTCATCACCGGAATGCCGCTGTCCGTCAGCATCGGCAGCGCTGCGGCGAGGCTTTCTGTACACAGGAACCCGACGACGATGTCGACGCCGGCCTCGCTCATGGCGGCCGCCGCATCGGCGCCGGATTCGGGCGTGCAGCCGTCATCGCCCTCGACAATGTCGTCGAACCTCCCCGGGTTGTCGGCATTCCAGATGGCGAAGGCCTCGCGGACATGATCACCCAGAAGCTTGAACTGGCCCGATTGCGGAATGACAAGGCCAACCTGAAGCGCTTCCGCACGCGCCGGCAGGGCGGTGGACAGGAGAGCCAGAATGAAGGCCAGGAGGCGGAACGGGCGGCGCATGTTCATGCGCCACATTTAGCCCAGCGGCGATTGTAACTCAAAGCAAATTCCGTCCCGTTGCGGCCCGACGGGCGTGCACGGGCGATAAAAAGTCGTGCGCGTGGGTTTCAAATTTACCCATGGCCTTTATGTATGGATCCTGATCACTTCAAAGTCTGAGGCGCATGCGTGTTGAAACGGCCATCCATCGATTCCAGGGACTATCGCGACGCGATGGCGCGCTATGCCGGGCATGTGCAGATCGCAACAACCGTTCATGAGGGCGTGCGCCGGGGCGTGACGGTGACGGCCGCCTGTTCGGTCTCGGACAATCCGGGCACGGTGCTGGTCTGCCTCAATCATTCCAATCCGCTCAATGAGCTTTTCAACCAGTCGGGCATCTTTGCGCTCAACACCTTGATGACGGAGCATCAGCCTTTGGCGGTAGCGTTTTCAGGGGTCGATCATCTCGATGTCGACCAGCGGTTCGCGCTGGCCGAATGGGACACGATCACAACCGGCGCGCCGGCGCTGGTGGGCGCGCGGGTCGTGTTTGACTGCAGGTTGATAGAAGCCAAGCCAGTGGCCACCCATACAATCATGATCGGCGAAGTGATCGGCATCAGGATCGGAGAGGCGGGGCCTGCGCTTTTGTATATGGACCGCGGATACCATTCTGTTTAGCCTCGATCCTGTTCGGGTCTACGGGTGTTGGTCCCGGCCTGCCTGCTGACGGAGCCATGATGTCGATAACCAAGCCGCTGCCCAATTCCATCGATGAAACGCTGGCCATGCTGTCGGACCAGGACTATGTCGCGAGCCGGGCGCTGGCGACGGTGCTGTTTCTGGCGCTCCGAATGAAACGGCCGCTGTTTCTTGAAGGCGAGGCGGGCGTCGGCAAGACCGAGATCGCCAAGGTTCTGTCCAGGGCGCTCGACCGGCCGCTGATCCGGCTGCAATGCTATGAGGGCCTCGATGTCGCCTCGGCGGTCTATGAGTGGAACTACCCGGCGCAGATGCTGGAGATCCGGCTCGCCGAAGCCACAGGCGAGGATGACCGGTCGGCCATCGAGCGCAACATATTTTCCGAAAAGCACCTGATAAGGCGTCCGGTGCTGCAAGCGCTGGAAGGCTCCGGCGGCCGCGCGCCGGTGTTCCTGATCGACGAGCTCGACCGGACCGACGAGGCCTTCGAGGCGTTCCTGCTGGAGATCCTCTCGGACTACCAGGTGACGATTCCCGAGCTCGGCACGATCGTGGCCGAGGAACCGCCCATCGTCATCATCACCACCAATCGCACCCGCGAGATCCATGACGCGCTGAAGCGGCGGTGCCTTTATCACTGGGTCGATTATCCCGCTGCTGATGTCGAGTTGAAGATCGTCCGCCTCAAGGTGCCCGGCTGCCATGAAGAGCTGTCGCGGCAGGTCGTCGCCTTCGTGCAGAAGCTCAGGCAGATGGACCTGTTCAAGAGCCCCGGCGTGGCCGAAACCATCGACTGGGCCACGGCGCTCACCGAACTCGACCGGCTGGCGCTCGATCCCGAGACCGTCTCCGACACGCTCGGCACATTGCTCAAATACCAGGACGACATCGCCCGCATCGAGGGCGGCGCGGGCCGCGAGCTGCTGGCCGAGGTGAAGGCCGAGCTGGCGCAGCAGCTGTGATGGCGGAAGCCGGAAACGCCGCCGGAAATGCCATCGTCTTTCGGCAGGGCGACGGGCGCATCGTTGACAACATCGTCTATTTCGCCCGCGTGCTGCGCAAGGCCGGGCTGAAGGTCGGGCCGGCTGCGGTGCGCGACGCGGTCGAGGCGGTGCAGATCGCGGGAATCGGCAGCCGCGAGGAATTCTACTGGGTGCTGCACGCGGTCTTCGTCAAGCGGCGCGAGGATCACCAGGTGTTCGACCAGGCGTTCCGGCTGTTCTGGCGGTCGCGCGATCTCATCGAGAAGATGATCGCCATGTTTTCGCCTGTGGCGATGGAGACCAAGCGGCAGGAAAAGCTCAAGCCCGGCGAGACCCGCGTCAGCCAGTCGCTGTTCGAGGGACACGAGAAAAGCAGGCCGCCGGAAGACAAGCCGATCATCGACATCGACGCGCGCGAGACCGTCTCGGGCAATGAGGTGCTGCGCCAGCAGGATTTTGCCCAGATGACGGCGCTGGAGCTGAGCGAAGCCAAGCGGGCGATCGCCGCGCTGGCCTTGCCGTTCGATCAGGTGGAGACCCGGCGCTACAAGCCGTCATCGGTGCAAAAGCGTATTGATCCGCGTGCAACCATGCGCGCTGCCATGCGCACCGGCGGCGACCTGATCCTGCCGCGCTTCCGCAAGCGGCGGAAGGTGCATCCGCCGCTGGTGATCATCGCCGATATTTCCGGATCGATGAGCCAGTACACACGGATCTTCCTGCACTTCATGCATGTGATCAGCGAGAAACGCCGCGGCGTGCACACCTTCCTGTTCGGCACAAGGCTCACCAACATCACAAGGCAGATGCGCAACAAGGATCCCGACGAGGCGGTGGATCAATGCACCGGGGCGGTCAAGGACTGGTCGGGCGGCACCCGCATCGGCGCGGCGCTGAGATTGTTCAACCGGCAATGGTCGCGCCGTGTGCTGGGGCAGGGAGCGGTGGTGATCCTGATCACGGACGGGCTGGAGCGCGATTCGATCGCCGAACTCGACGCGGAGATCGACCGTCTGCACCGGTCCTGCCGACGGCTGATCTGGCTCAATCCGCTGCTGAGGTTCGACGGGTTCGAGGCCCGTGCGCGCGGCGTGCGCACCATGCTGTCGCATGTCGACGAGTTCCGCCCGGTCCACAATATCGAGGCCATGGCCGGGCTGGTGGCGGCGCTTGGCGAGAAGGATGCGGCGACATCCGATCCGCGAAAGTATCTTTGAAAGACGCCCGGTTCCGACTTGAATTCGTCATGGGGCGATGGCCATACTTGCGCAACAGGTGATGGAGGCAGGCATGGCATCTTACGAGTCAGGCGCAACTGACGACACTGCATCGGACGGGAGCGCCGAAGACCAGCTTGATCCGCTGATTGTGGCCGAGCGCTGGGTGCTCGATGGCCGCGGCGTGGCCGTGGCCACGGTGATCGAGACCTGGGGCTCCGCGCCCAGGCCGGCAGGCAGTCATCTGGTGATCGACGCAAACGGCAATTTCAGCGGCTCGGTGTCGGGCGGCTGCGTCGAGGGCGCGGTGATTGCCGAGGCCGCCGATGTGATCTTGAGCGGCGCGCCGAAGATGCTCGAATTCGGCGTGGCCGACGAGACCGCCTGGCGGGTGGGGCTATCCTGCGGCGGCAGGATCCAGGTCTATCTGGAGCGGGTCGGCTGATGGATCCGCAACTGCTCACATCCCTCAATGCGGCGCGGCGCAACCGGCAGGCGGCGATCCTGGTCACGGGACTTGACGACGGCAGCAACCGGCTGGTGATGCGCGGCGATGCGGTTGCCGGAGACCTGGCGGCGGCGATCGGCAAGGCGTTCCTCAGCGGAAAATCCGGTGTGGTCGAAGCGCAGGGCCAACGGTTTTTCCTGAATGTGCATCTGCCCGCGCCGCGCATGGTGATCATCGGCGCGGTGCATATCTCGCAGGCGCTGGCGCCGATGGCGGCAAGGACCGGGTTTGACGTCAAGGTGATCGATCCGCGCACGGCCTTCGCCACGCAGGACCGTTTCAAGGGCGTCAATCTCGTCGCCGAATGGCCGGAGGACGCGCTCAGGGACCGGTCGTTCGACGCGTTCACGGCGCTGGTGGCGGTAACCCATGACCCGAAGATCGACGACTGGCCGCTGATTGCGGCGCTCAAGGCCGAGGCGTTCTATGTGGGCGCACTTGGCTCGCGCAAGACCCACGGCAAGCGGGTCGAGCGGCTCACGGAGGCGGGCCTGAGCAGCGAGCAGATCGCGCGGATCGCGGCCCCGATCGGGCTCGATATCGGCGCGCAGAGCCCGGAGGAGATTGCGGTGGCGATCCTTGCACAGGTGATCGCGGCCTTGCGAAAGCCCGAAGATATGGGCGGCGTCTGATCCATGCTCTTCGGTCCTGTTCCGCTTGAAGAGTCCGAGGGCGCTGTATTGGCGCATTCCCTGTCGGTGGGCTCGTTGCGGCTGAAAAAGGGACATGTGCTCACCGCTTCCGACCTGATGCTGCTCGGCCAGAGCGAGGTCACCGAGGTGATCGTGGCGAGGCTTGAAGCGGGCGATGTCGGCGAGGACGCCGCCGCCGAGGCTCTGGCGAAGGCTTTTGCCGGCGCTCATATCCGCGCCGCCAATGCCTCCACCGGGCGGGTCAACCTGCATGCGACGCGGGCCGGCATGTTCCGCGCCGAGCGGTTGATGGTTGATCATTTCAACGGGATCGATCCGGCCATCACCTTCGCCTGCCTTGCCGAGCAGACGCCGGTGCAGACCGGCGAGATGGTGGCCACCATCAAGATCATTCCGCTGGCCGTGGCGGGCGCGTCGCTGGAGCAGGCGCGCGACACCATGACGGCGCGCAACATGGCCCGCATCCTGCCGTTCAAGCCTGCGCGCGCCGGCCTGATCGCCACGATGCTGCCGACGCTCAAGCCCACAGTGATGGACAAGACACGCAGGCTTCTGGAAGGCCGTCTGGCGCTGAGCGGCTCCACACTCACCGAGGAACGCCGGGTTGCCCATGATGTCGAAGCCGTCAGCGCCGAAATCGTCCGGATGGCCGCGTCACGCGACCTGATCGTCATCTTTGGCGCTTCGGCCGTCACCGATTCCGAGGACGTGGTGCCGGCCGCAATCCGCAAGGCCGGCGGCAAGGTCGAGCGCGTCGGCATGCCGGTCGATCCGGGCAATCTGCTGGTGCTCGGCTCGGTCGGCGATGTCCCGGTGGTGGGCGCGCCGGGCTGCGCCCGCAGTCCCAAGGAAAACGGCTTCGACTGGGTGCTGGCGCGCATTCTCTCGGGGCAGACGCCATCGGCGCAGGATATCACCCGCATGGGCGTGGGCGGCCTGCTGACGGAAATCGCAACCCGGCCGCAGCCAAGGCAGCCGAACAGGGGCAAGAGCGAGAACCGCTCCACGATGCCGGTGGGCGTGGTGCTGCTGGCTGCGGGCCGGGCGAGCCGGATGGGCGAGGGGGCGGGGCACAAGCTGCTGGCCGCGTTTGATGGCGAAGCCCTGATCCGGAGGATGGCGCGCTCGGCGCTTGCGTCCAGGGCCGCAGCGACCGTCGTCGTCACGGGGCATCGCGGCGCGGACATTGCCGCAGCACTCGATGGTCTCGCCGTGCAGGTGGCAGCCAATCCGGACTTTGCCTCGGGCATGGCGTCATCGCTCAAGCAGGGCCTGCAGGCACTCGATGCCTCGGTTGCGGGCGCGATGGTGCTGTTGGGCGACATGCCGGCGCTGCGGCCGGAGCATCTGGACGCGCTGATCGAGCGTTTCGCTGCGGCGGAAGGCCGGGCCATCGTCCGGGCCTGCGACGGCGAGCGCCGCGGCAATCCGGTGATCCTGCCGCGCGCGGCCTTTGCGGAGGTGATGCAGCTGTCGGGCGATGTCGGCGCGCGGGCGCTGATTGAAAGCGGCGAATGGCCGGTGATCGATGTCGAGATCGGCCCGGCGGCGCGGCTGGACGTGGACACGCCGGAGGCCCTGCAGGCCGCAGGCGGCATCACCGAAACGCCGCCAGGGGATTAACCTGAGGGCGGTTTGCGGCGCGATTCGGTGCGGCACCGCTCGGAGCAATACTTGACCTCGTCCCAGACTCGCGCCCATTTGCGCCGCCAGGAAAAGGGGCGGTTGCAGCGGGCGCAGGTCTTTTGAGCGAGATCGGATTTGGCAACATGCTTCGGCATGGGCACGATATGGCGCGCGCCGGACGGACGGCAAGCGCGGGCTTTGGAAATCGCGCTGCGCTTGGTCTCGGCGCGACATCACCCTGAGGGAAGGAAGCGCCAGATGGACAATGATGTGATCCGCGAGATGTTCGACAGCTTGGGCGAGGTGACGATCAAGCGGATGTTCGGCGGCAAGGGGATTTATCATGGGGGCAGGATCCTGGCGCTGGAAGTGGGCGGCGAGATCCTGCTCAAGGCGGATGCCGAAAGCGCGCCGGCCTTCAGGGATGCGGGCGCGCGGCAGTGGGTCTACGAGGGCAAGGCGCGCGCGCGGCCGGTGGCGATGCCCTACTGGTCCATCCCCGATGCCGCCCTTGACGATCCCGAAGACCTTGCCACGTGGGTGGCCCTTGCCTGGGCGGCGGCGCTGCGGGCGACAAGATAGCGACGCTCGTCCGCGACAACGAAAAGCCTCCGGCCTGGTGAAGGCCGGAGGCTGGAACGGTCGGTTGAGGTCAGCCCATCAAAGCTGGTCAGAAGCCTTCGACGACGACCTTGCCCCTGGCTGTGCCGGTTTCGATCAAGGCATGGGCCTTGCGCATGTTTTCGGCGTTGATCGGGCTCAGCACCGTATCGAGCGTGGTGCGAATCCGGCCGGCGTCGATTTCATCGGCGACATAGCTCAGCAGCTTGTGTTGCTCGATCATGTCAGGCGTCTGGTGCATGGCGCGGGCGAACATGAATTCCCAGTGCAGGCTGGCGGACTTCGTCTTCATGCCGGCCATCGGCATTGGCAGGTCGGTGGCGTCGATGGAGACAATGCCGCCCTGCGGACGGATCAGTTCGACCGCGGCGTCCCAGTGGCGCATGTCATTGATGATGGCGATGTGGTCGACATGCTGGAAGCCGAGGGCCCGGACCTGCGCAATCATGTCCTGGCGGTGATTGACGACATGGTCGGCGCCAAGTTCCCTGACCCAGCTTTCGGTTTCCGGGCGTGAGGCGGTGGCGATGACGACCAGACCGGCGGCCTTGGCCAACTGAATGCCGATCGAGCCAACACCGCCGCCGCCGCCGATGATCAGCATCGACTGCCCCTTGTCGGCGCCGTCGCGGTCGATGTGGAGACGGTCGAAGAAGGCTTCATAGGCGGTGATGGTGGTCAGCGGCAGCGCTGCGGCTTCGGCGAAGTTCAGGCTTTTGGGCTTGCGGCCGACGATGCGTTCGTCGACGAGATGAAATTCCTGGTTGGTGCCCGAGCGGGTGATGTCGCCGGCGTAATAGACTTCGTCGCCGACATTGAACAAAGTGACCTCGGGGCCGACGGCTTCGACGATGCCGGAGGCGTCGTAGCCGATGACGCGGGGTGTTTCTTCCACCGTGTCCTTCGGGGCGCGGACCTTGGTGTCGACCGGGTTGACCGAGATGGCCTTGACGGCGACGAGAATGTCACGGCCGGAGGCAGCCGGCTTGGGCAGGTTGACATCGAGGAAGGATTTTGGGTCCGCGATGGGAAGGTAGTGGGTAAGGGCAACAGCTTTCATTGGGATTTTCCTGTTTGTGTCAGAGTCCGGAGAGAATCCTCATCGATGATGTCCGCGCGGCTTATGCGCGGCGATTAGACCCGCTTATGCTCAAACATGTTTGTCGTGCGGGCAGGGCAGCGGGCCACCCATCATGAAAATGGCCGCCGGCTGGGATGCCGACGGCCAGGTCATGCAATATCCTGATGCGCGGGATCAGCTGCCGATCATCATGAAGGCCGGGATTTCGTCGCCGAAGCCCACGGGCGTATTCTCGCGATCGTCATTGTCGCGGCCATGGCGGCCCCGATTGCGGTTGCGGTCATCATTGGCATTGGCCGGTTCCGGCGCGCGTTGACGCGGCTGGCGTTCCTCACGGTCCTGACGCGCCGGGCGCTCTTCGCGGGCCTGCTTCGGCTGACGCTCTTCACGCTCCTGACGGGCAGGGCGCTCTTCGCGCGGCTGACGTTCTTCGCGATTGTGAGCCGGCGTGGCGGCGGCCTCGGCCGGTTCGGTGCTTGCCGCGATGTCCGCCACGGTTTCCTCTGCGGCAACCGTGGCGGGCTTTTCGTCGCGGGCGCGCTTGTCGTCACGTCCGGAGCGGCGCGCGGTGCCCTTGCTGTCGCTACGGCGGCCGCGGCCCGGCTTGTCGTCACCCTCATCGGAAGACGCGTTGAGGGCGTCCTTGCCGTCGAGCCATTCGATATCGCGGTCGATCAGCTTGGTGATGGCGTCGACATATTTGGCTTCGCGGCGGGTCACCAGCGTGAACGAGGCGCCGGCGCGTCCGGCGCGTCCGGTACGGCCGATGCGGTGGACATAGTCCTCGGCATGGATCGGCACATCGAAGTTGAACACGTGGCTCACGGCCGGGATGTCGAGCCCGCGGGCGGCGACATCGGAGGCGACCAGCAGCGTGATCTCGTTGTCCTTGAAACCCTGCAGCATGTTGGTGCGCGAGCGCTGGTCCATGTCGCCATGCAGGGCGCCGACCGAGAAGCCGTGCTTTTCAAGCGACTTGTAAAGATCCGCCACGTCCTTCTTGCGATTGCAGAAGATGATGGCGTTGGTGAGTTCGGTCTGGGAGCGGATCAGATCGCGCAGTCGTTCACGCTTTTCGAAATCCTTGCTGCTGCAGGCAACGAGCCGTTGCTCGACAGTGGCCGAGGTCGAAGAGGGCGGCGCCACTTCGATGCGGACCGGATTCTGCAGGAACGTGTCGGCGAGCTTCTGGATTTCCGGCGGCATGGTGGCCGAGAAAAACAGCGTCTGACGCGTGAAGGGAATGAATTTGACGATGCGCTCGATGTCGGGAATGAAGCCCATGTCGAGCATCCGGTCGGCTTCGTCGATGACGAGGATCTCGACGCCGGTCATCAGAAGCTTGCCGCGTTCTGTATGGTCGAGCAACCGGCCCGGTGTCGCGATCAGCACATCGGCGCCGCGCTCGAGCTTGCGATCCTGCTCGTCAAAGGAGACGCCGCCGATCAGCAGCACGATGTTGAGACGGTGATTCTTGCCGTACTTCTCAAAATTCTCGTGAACCTGGGCCGCGAGTTCGCGCGTCGGCTCGAGGATCAGGGTGCGCGGCATGCGCGCCCGGGCGCGGCCCCGTTCCAGCATGGTCAGCATCGGCAACACGAAGCCGGCCGTCTTGCCGGTTCCGGTCTGGGCGATGCCCAGAATGTCGCGCCGTTCGAGCGCCGGAGGAATGGCGCCTTCCTGGATCGGGGTTGGCGTCGTGTAGCCGGCGTCAGTGACAGCGGACAGTACTTTTTGGCTTAGGCCAAGATCAGCAAAAGTGGTCAATTGAGAGCGTTTTCCGTTTCGGATATTGCGACGATGCGCGGGTGCGCGTTCTGAACGCGAACCCAGTGTGCTCCGCATAGTCGCTGCAGTGCGTTAAGTCAAGGAAAAGCCCGGAAATGCGCCGCCTTGCCGCATCTCGGGCATGGGCGCGCGCCAAAAAAATCAAGGCCGGGGATCAGGCAAAAGAGGCATAACACTTTCACCTCGGCTTTGGTGCGTTGCCGTGAACCGCAACGACCCGCGCTACGTGAAAGGGAGCGCAGGGGGCATTCAAAGCTCACAAGGGAGTTACATCTATGAAACTGATCAAGACAATCGCAGCAGGCTTTATCGCGATGGGCATCGCGGGCGGGTCCGCCCTGGCCGCTTCGCATTCAGGCGCCAAGGACATCGTCGACACGGCGGTCGAGGCCGACGGCTTCGATACGCTGGTGGCTGCGGTGCAGGCAGCAGGGCTCGTGGAGACCTTGAAGGGCGAGGGACCTTTCACGGTCTTTGCGCCGACCGACGAGGCCTTCGCAGCGCTGGGAACAACGGTGGAAGACCTGCTCAAGCCTGAAAACAAGGACAAGCTGGTCGCCGTGCTCACCTATCACGTGGTTGCGGGCAAGGTGATGTCGACCGATCTGGTCGATGATTCCACGCCTGCCACCGTTCAGGGTTCGATGGTGACGATCGATCTCGACAATGGCGCCATGGTCAATGACGCCACCGTGGTGACGGCCGACATCGAAACCTCCAATGGCGTGATCCACGTGATTGACAAGGTTCTGGTGCCGGAAGGCGTGCTGTAACCAATCAGCGACTGAGCGCTTCGATCGAAGACGGGGGCCGCGCGAATGCGGCCCCCTTTTTCATGAATATGGCCGGGAGAGCAGAAGGTGGCGGAGCCCGGCGATCAATTGGCCACCAGCAGCGGCTGCAGCTTCCGGGCGGCCTTGAGATAGTGCATCGGGTCGATCGCATCGCCGTTGCGGCGGATTTCATAATGCAGATGCGGGCCGGTAGAGCGGCCGGTTGAGCCGGATTTACCGATCTCGGCGCCCATGGCCACATGGTCGCCCTGGCGGACCTCGACGCGGGACAGATGAGCATAGCGGGTGGTGATGCCATTGCCGTGGTCGATCTCCACCATCTTGCCGTAGCCGCCATTGCGGCCGGCATGGGTGACAACGCCGGATCCGGAACTGTAGATCGACGTTCCGGTCGGTGTCCGGAAATCGATGCCGCCGTGAAAGGCAAGCCTGCCAAGAAACGGATCCCGTCGATTGCCGAATTTCGAGGTGATTTCCTGCCCCGGGGCAGGGATCCCGATTGGCAGCTTGCGGGCGTGACGCCTGACCGTGTCGAGGCGATCAAGCGCCTGATCAAGGTCGTCGAGCGTCGATTCGAAGGCAGCGGGATCGTTGGGGCGCACGAACGGACCGCCGACGGCCCTGTCATCGGGGGCCGCCGCCGGAAGCCCTGCGGACTGGATGATCTCGTCGATCTCGGATGCGGTCTCGAACGCGTCGATCGCCAGCCCCTGCATCTTTTCAATCTGTTCGCGCTCGATGGATTTGAGCGACAGAGTGACGGTCGAGAAGATCCGGTCGGCCTTTTCGCTGACCGTTTCCCTGTTTCCTGTCGGGGCTGCGTAGGCGAGTGGATTGGCGGTCAACCGCGCCGGGTCGGCCAGGGATTCGGGCGTCGCGGCGAGGGCGGCCATGCGCTGGGTCTTGGCGGAGCTTAAGGCAAGGCCTGCCTGTTTTTTCGGATTTTCAATCGGAATCGGAATCTCTGCCGGAAGGCCGCCGAGCCTGTCCAGCAAGGGTCCGAGCTTGCCTTGGCGGTTGCTCAGCGCATCCTGCCGGGCGATCAGTTCGGCCACTTTCTCCTCCATCAGCTGCTGGTCGAGCAGCTGCCGGCTGGTGACCCGGTCGACCTGGGAGCGCAAGGCGGCAATGCGGTCCTCGTAAGCGTGCTGCATGCGGGCCTGGCGGGCCATGGAGGCGCCGATCAGGTCGTCACGCAGCACCAGATAGGAGGTTGCCGCCAGATAGCCGATGGCCATGACGCCGAGCATGGACATGCACACCCCGGCAATCCACGGCCGGATTGTCATGTGCCGGATGGTGTCACCACTGGCGAAGATGATGGTGTGGGAACGTTTTGGCCGTTTGCCAAAGACGCGGCTGTCCTGCCTCTGCGACACTGAATAAATCCTCGTCAGAACGGTTTGCCGTTGATTGATCGAGGTTTATTACACCCGGTTAAGGTTAACAAACATTTGAGCCCGCGGCACGGAATGCCGATTGAGGCGGGTCAGGACATGTTCTGGCTCGACAGCGCCCGGTAGAAGGTCGGCGTGAGGCCGGCGGCAGCGCGCGCGAGGTCATTGAAGGGCGGTTTTGGCGCGCCGCGGAAGTTGGCCCTCACCAGAAGCCGGAAGGTTTGCGCCGCATCCTTGCCCTCGCGGGCGCAGAGGAAGCGGAACCATTTGGCGCCGATCGCCACATGCTTCTTCTCGTCTTCATAGATCACGTCGAGAACGGCCGCGCTGTCCTCGTCGCCGGCCTCGCGCATCTTTGCCCGCAGGGAAGGCGTCACATCGAGGCCGCGGGCTTCGAGTATGAGCGGCACCACGGCCAGCCGCGCGGTCAGGTCGTTGCGGGTGTCGTGCGCCGCCTGCCAGAGTCCATCATGGGCGGGCACGTCGCCGTAATCCGCACCCAATGCGCGAAGCCGCTCACGCACCATGTTGAAATGCTTGGCTTCCTCGAAGGCGACCTGCATCCATCCGTCGAAGAAACTCTGCGGCATGGGGGCCGCGGCAAATCGGGCAACGATATCGAGCGCCAGATCGGTGGCGTTGAGTTCGATATGGGCGATGGCGTGCAGGAGTGCGATCCGTCCGTGCGTGGAATGCAGCGAACGGCGCTTGACCTGGGTCGGCGACACAAGCTCCGGCCTGGCCGGACGTCCGGGCCGGAGCGGCGCCAGCGTGTCGAGCGGCGAGCGCAGCGACAGCCGACGGGCATGCCACCGTGTGGCGACATCCTGTGCCAGCGCGGTTTTGACATCGAGATCGTCGGCAATGATGGCCCGCGCCGCGCCATCGCGCAGCGAAAGCACCGGCTGATCGCCGCTCACAGGACTGGCCTCCGGCTTGGGCTCACAGCGCCTTCACAGCGTCGAGCACGTCCCTTGCGTGGCCGGGAACTTTCACCTTGCGCCAGACCCTGGCGATCGTGCCGTCCTTGCCGATAAGAAAAGTGGAGCGCTCGACTCCCATATAGGTGCGCCCGTACATGCTCTTCTCCTTCCACACGCCGTAGGCTTCGAGCACGGACTTGTCCTCGTCGGAGGCGAGGATGATGCCGAGATTGTGCTTGGCAATGAACTTGTCGTGGGCCTTGACCGGATCGGGCGACATGCCGATCACGACGGCGCCCGCCTTGGCGAATTCGTCCGAGAGAGCGGTGAAATCAACAGCTTCGACGGTGCAGCCGCTGGTGTCGTCCTTGGGGTAGAAATAGAGGACGACATTTTTGCCCTTGAGGTCGGCCAGCGACACGTTTCCGCCGCCATCCCGTGGCAGATCAAATTGAGGCGCTGTCATGCCTTCGCCAACTTCACTCATCATCTAGACCTTTCGCCGTTCAACGGAATTGTTTTGCAGGTGACCCTGTCCCGAGGCGATATATAAACGCAAGCGCAACAGTCCAACAGAATCACCAAAAAAGAAAGCGGACCATCGCACGCCCATGCCGGATCAAGAGATCGACAAGGTTCATTTCAGAAAACGCGACATGGTCGCCCTTCATGAACTGCCGTCAGCCACTGTCCAAGACCAGATCCTTGTGCGTGGCCATCATCCGCGGCGCTGGCATGTCTCGATGCTGCGCTGGGTCATCGGGTCCGTCCTGGCGCTGGCGCTTGTGGCCGGCGGGCTGCTGGCGGCACTTGAATCGGGAATCTCCGACGGGTTTGTGCGGGACCGGGCGCAGCGGGCGCTGGCTCAGGCGGTCGGGCCGGAAAACCGGGCGGAACTGAGCTTTGCGGCGATACGCCTGACACGGCGCGGCTATCTGGCGCTCGAGGCCCGCGATGTCTCGGTTGAGCCGCGGGACGGGTCATCGGAAGCCAATTCCGTCAAGAGCGTGCTCATCGGACTGGATCCGATGGCGCTGCTGTCGGGACAGATCTCGGTCAAATCCGTCGATATTGCAGGCGTCGGCTTCAGGGCGCCCGAAAGCAACGGGTTCACCCTCACCGATATTGCCAGCTTCCGGGTGGATGCCATGGGCGCGATGATAGAGCAGATGTTCCTGGCTCTGAACCGCGTTGCCGGACAGATCGACGCAGTGGAGGCCGGGGCGTTCCGGTTTTCCGACATCACCATTTCGGGAACCGGAGAGAATATCGAGATCGCCAATGCCGAGGTTCGCAGGCTTGACGGGCTGAACTATGAAATCGAAGCGGATCTGGTGCGCGCCGGGCAAGCGATTGCGGTTGCGGCAACAGCCAAGGGACCTGCCGACGGCGCGGGGCTGTCCGAGATTACCGCCAGGATCGACGGCTTCATGCTGGAGTTTGCGACGGGAGAGGTCGCCGACCGTCAGAACGGCGTGTCGACGCCGCTGGCGATTTCCTTCACGGCCTCGCGGGCCCGTCCGGGCAAGCAGGCAACACTGTCCGCCAATCTGAGCGCGCGGGACGGCACCATCACCATGGGCGGCGTTCAGGCAGACCTGCGCGACGCCCGCATCCGCCTCGTCTACATGCCGGCGCAGAACAAGCTCGAGATCACCCCGTCGGTCATCCGGATCGGCGAGACGGTTCTGCCGTTCACCGGCGGATTGATCGACGCCGACAGGATCGCCGACATCGAGGGCGCGGGCATCGCCTTCGATTTCGTGGTCAAGAATGGCCTCGCCGCACCCGGGGATTCCGACGAGGCGCCGATCCGGTTTGACGGCAAGGCGTATGGGCGCTTCGATGCGGCAGAGCGTTTTCTGGTGGCGGAGGAACTGGCCTTGGCCACGCCGCAGGGCGACCTCTACGGATCAGCGTCGTGGCGTTTCGTCGAAGGCATCTCGCCGGAGATAAACCTGGTGGCGCGCGTGCCGCGGATGTCGATGGCGGCGGTCAAGCAGTTCTGGCCCTACTGGGTGGGCAAGATGGCGCGAACATGGGTGCTCGACAATCTCTACGGCGGCACGGTGAGCAATGGCCGGATCCAACTGGCGGCGCCTGCCGGGCATTATACGCCGACCGGTGATGCCAGCTTCGACGAAAACCAGTTGCAGATCGATTTTGACGTCGAGCGCGCGCGCATGAATGTGGCTGGCGATATTCCACCTCTGCGCGACACCAAAGGCCACATGCGCCTCAGAGGATCAAATGTCAGCCTGACCATCGACTCGGCAACCGCGTTCTTTCCGACCGGCCGGACCGTGGAGGTGACGGATGCGAGTTTTTCGATCCCTGCGGCCGACAAGAAGCCCTTGATGGCGGATCTGGTCATGTCGGTCAGCGGCAAGGCGGACGCCGTGGCGGAGTTGATCAGCTACCGTCCGATCAATGCGCTGGAACAGATCGGTTTCCGGGCGGCCGATCTCAGCGGGGAAATCTCCTCCGTGGTGACGGCGCGATTTGGCCTCATCGCCACACAGTCGCCGCCGCCGCCCGACTGGACCGTCGATCTGAAGATGAGCGGGGTCGATCTCGCCAAGCCGGTCGAGGGCCGGATGCTGACTGACATGGATGGAAGCCTGTACGTCACGCCGGAGCGCGCCGAGCTCAAGGCCGATGCGCTGGTGGACGGGGCAAGGATGACGCTCGACGTGCTGCAGCCGGTCGGCGGCTCGGATGTCGCCGCAGAGCGCGAATTGTCGGGAACGCTCAGCCCCGAGGCGCGGGAGAAAATGGCCCCCGGCACCGGCGAATTGATATCGGGGCCGGTGGGGTTTGTGCTCAAGGCCGAAGCCGACGGCCGCCAGATCGTCACGCTTGACCTCAAGCCGGCAAAACTCACCGTTCCGGGCATCGGCTGGACCAAGGACAAGGGCATTGCCGCAAGTTTGCGTTTCACGATGCAGACCGACGGTGACGTGACGAAACTCTCCGATCTGAAATTGTCCGGCGACGGATTTGCAGCGAGCGGTTCGGTGACCCTCGCTCAAGGGCAATTGTCCGCCGCCACCTTCGATCAGGTCGCGCTTTCGCCGCGCGATGATTACCGGGTGGACATCACCGCCAGGGGCGGGACCTACCAGATCAAGCTGGGCGGCAAGGCGATCGATGCGCGACCGCTGATTGCGCGCGCCAAATCCGTCGAAACCGCGAGTCCGGCGGACAATGCGAAGGCCTTGAAAATCGAGCTGTCCGGCGCTGTTGACACGGTGCACGGCTATTTCGATGAATGGCTGTCGTCGGGCACCGTCAGCTACAAGGGGCAGGGTGGGCGCATCGACCTGCTGGATTTCAAGGCCGTCACCAAAAGCGGCCAGGCGCTGGTGATGAAGGTGGCAGGCGGCAAGTCCAGCGAGTCCATTGAAGTCACCAGCGGCGATGCCGGCGCCATGGCCCGGTTTGCCGGCGTCTATGCCCGGATGCAGGGCGGGCTGCTCAACGTCAGGCTCAACCGCAAGGGGGGCCCGGTCAGGCGCGGCACGATCGATGTGCGGAATTTCATGCTCGTGGGCGAACCGCGGCTTGAATCGCTGGTGTCGACGCCGAGCAAGCAGGACGGCAGAAGCCTCAAGGATGCAGTCAAGGCCGATGTCAACGTGTCGCAAGCAAGTTTTGAGGTGGCCAATGCCCGGTTGCTGGTGGGCAATGGCGAGCTCCGGATCAGCGATGGGGTTATCCGCGGCCCGCAGATCGGCGCGTCGTTCCAGGGGCTGGTCCGCGACGCCAGCGGCAACACCGACATGACCGGAACCCTGATGCTGGCCTATGGCATCAACCGGCTGTTCGCGGAATTGCCGGTGATCGGCCTTCTTCTTGGCAATGGGCGGGACCAGGGATTGTTCGGTATCACCTTCCGGCTCGCCGGCAAGACCGAATCGCCGATGTTGCAGGTCAATCCGCTGTCGCTGATCGCGCCGGGCGTGTTCCGCTCGATCTTCGAGTTCAGGCCGTAAAAAAAACGCCGGTTCTTCACGATCCGGCGGTTTTGGCACAAGCGAACGGTTCGACGGCTCTATTGGGGGCGCACCAGGACGTGCTTCTTCCTGCCGAGCGACAGCTTGATCACGCCGTCATCGTTGAGATAGTCCGCATTGACGAGGATCTTGTCGTCGCTGACCGCCACGTCATTGAGCCGGATGGCGCCGCCCTGCACATGCCGGCGCGCTTCGCCGTTGGAGGCTGCCAGACCGGCGCGGACGAACAGCGCCAGCAGGCCGACGCCTTGCTCGAGTTCGGACGAAGCTATGGCGATCGTCGGCAGATTGTCCGAGATCGCGCCTTCCTCGAATGTCTTGCGGGCTGTTTCCGCTGCCTCATCGGCGGCGGCGCGGCCATGCAGCAACGCGGTTACCTCGTTGGCGAGCACTTTCTTGGCCTCGTTCATCTCCGCGCCTTCAAGCGCTTCGAGACGGCCGATCTCGTCCAGCGGCAGGGTGGTGTAGAGCTTGAGGAAGCGGCCGACATCGGCGTCTTCCGAATTGCGCCAGTACTGCCAGAAATCATAGACGCTGAGCATGTCGGCATTGAGCCAGACCGCGCCATTGGCGGTCTTGCCCATCTTGGCGCCGGATGAGGTGGTCAGCAGCGGCGAGGTGAGCGCATAGAGCTGCGGTCCGCCCATGCGATGGCCGAGGTCGATGCCGTTGATGATGTTGCCCCACTGGTCGGATCCGCCCATCTGCAGGCGGCAGCCGTAGCGCTTGTTCAATTCGACGAAATCATAGGCCTGGAGGATCATGTAGTTGAATTCCAGGAACGACAGCGATTGATCCCGGTCGAGCCGGGTCTTGACGCTGTCGAAGGCGAGCATGCGGTTGACCGAGAAATGCCGGCCGACATCGCGCAGGAACTCGACATAGTTGAGGCCCATCAGCCAGTCGGCATTGTTGGCCATCACCGCGTCCGTCGGGCCTTCGCCGAAGGTGAGGTAGTTGGCGAACACGCTCTTGATGCCGGCGATGTTTTCGGCGATCAGCTCCGGCGTCAGCAGCTTGCGCGCCTCATCCTTGAACGAGGGATCGCCGATCATGCCGGTTCCGCCCCCCATCAGCGCGATCGGCCGGTGCCCGGTCTGCTGCATCCAGTGCAGCATCATGATCTGGATCAGACCGCCGGCATGCAGGCTCGACGCCGTCGGGTCAAAGCCGATATAGGCAGTCACGGTTTCCCTGGCGAACAGTTCGTCGAGCCCAGCCTCGTCGGAGAGCTGGTGAATGAACCCGCGTTCTGAAAGCGTGCGCAGGAAATCGGACTTGAAAGCTGACATGTCACTGACCTTGAAATTATGACGGAAATACCGCAAACGAGCTCGGGCGCCACGGTAAAACACGGTCACCCTGCGGGCGCGTTTAGCACTAGCGTGGCGCACGTTCAACCAAAGCTGCCGGCGACAGGCATGGTCCTGGGCGCCCGAGTTAATCACCGCGCTGCAAACGGGCAGCCCCCGGCTGCCGGGGACCTTGCGGCTCAATCGAATTGGATTGGTATCATGACCGGGCAACCTCATGTCAGACGGGCAATCGGGCTGATGAGCGGCACTTCGATGGACGGGATCGATCTCGCCATGCTCGACACCGACGGGGACCGGATCGTGGGCCGCGGCGCGTCGTCCTTCACGCCCTATGACGCGCAGTTCCGCAAGCGGCTCGAGCAGGCGCTTGAGACCGCAAAGACCATCAGGGAGCGACGCGAGCGTCCGGGTGATCTGGCCAGGCTTGAAGCCGAGCTGACCGACCGGCATGCCATGGCGGTCGAGGCGTTCCTGGCCCGCGAGGGCCTGGCGGCGCGCGATATCGACGTGGTCGGATTTCACGGCCAGACGGTGCTGCACCGGCCGCTCGAGGCGCTGACCGTGCAACTGGGCGATGGCGAGCGGCTGGCCGCCCGGCTCGGCATCGATGTGGTCCATGATCTGCGCGCCAATGATATGAAGCTCGGCGGGCAGGGCGCACCGCTGGTGCCGGCCTATCACCGGGCTCTGGCCGCAGGGCTTTCGGGCGAGTGGGCGGGCGAGAGGCCGGTCGTGTTCGTCAATATCGGCGGCATTTCCAACATCACCTATATCGGTTCGGACGGCACGCTGCTCGCCTTCGACAGCGGTCCCGGCAACACGCTGATCGACCAGTGGGTGGCGCGGCATGCGGGCATCCCCTACGATTCGGGCGGCGCCATCGCGTCTGAAGGCCGGGTGCTGGCAGGGCTTGCCAACCGATACCTGTCATCCCCGTTCTTCACCGCCAAGCAGCGCATCTCGCTTGACCGGAGTGATTTCACGCTGCCCGACGACACCGAGGCCGGTCTTGAGGACGGGGCGCGCACGCTGGCCTTTGTCACCGCGGCGGCGATTGCCAAGGCGCAGGCGCATCTGCCGGAGAAACCCAAACTTTGGATCCTGTGTGGCGGCGGACGGCACAACCGGCTGATCGTCGAGGACCTGACGGTTGCGACCCGGCACACCGGCCAGGTGATCGTCGCCGAAGAGGCCGGGCTCAATGGCGATTCGATGGAGGCCGAGGCCTGGGCCTGGCTCGCTGTGAGGTCGCTACGGGGCCTGGCGCTCACCTATCCGGGCACCACCGGCGTCAACGAACCCGCTACAGGCGGCGTGCTGGCGCGCGGTTCGGCTTGATCCGGTGTGCCGGCCTTCCAGGAAGGTCGGCTCTCAGGTTTGATCTGGCGGCTCAGGCCCGCGGTCGCGGCGCGGCTGTCGCCAGGGGCGCTTTCCCGGCCCCTGAAATGCTCTTCAATGCGCGGGGATCGATGCGCGGCCTGAGCCGTTGTCGCCTTGTTCACCGGCGAGACGACACCTGAGCGAGCGCGAAACCCGCACCGTTCTTGTCGCCGGTCTGCGCACCGCCCGTGCGATGGGAAACCAGGCGCCGGCGATCAGGAAGCAGCAGCGCAAGCGGATTGAAAATCCTCGGGACGAAAGTGGCTATCTGTTCGCTGAACACGGTCGTCGCCCGCGCTGCTTGAGAACCTATGCATCTTGCCCGGGCAAAATTCTTTCATCGCTGAGCTGATCGAAAATCCTTGCAAACATGTCTTCCGTGTCCTCGCAGTCGTGGAAACCGTGCTTGCGGGCCTTGATGGTCGAAACGATCGAATGCTGCGGCGATGTCGTCGCGTGGCGGAAAGTGAAATCCAGGAACTGCCAATTGGCGACAATCTCGTTGAAGGCATAGGGGCGCAGATCGTGCTTCCTGACGATTGTGTCCCACACCGGCCCCTTGTCGGCCATCACCCTGGCGAGCGAGAAAGAGTGCGCCACGCCAAGCTCTACGCCGAAACGGTGCGCAATACCGGGCCATATGGTCGGCCACGAAAAACAATCGCCATTGGCGATATTATAGGTTTCGCCTCTGGCGCGGGGTTCGGATCCGGCCCAGCGGATGGCGCGGGCCAGAAGTCCCGCGTCCGTCGCCTGCTGAAAGCAGGCGGGTCCGCCCGGGAAGCGCAACGGCTGTCCGAGCTCCTTGCAGATGGCGGCGTAGACACCGACGGCGGTCAGAGCATTCATCGGATTCTGGATGGCGAAGCCGCAGACGATCTGCGGCCTGAGAACGGTAAAGGCAAAGCCCGCATCCTTGCTGCGCGCCTTTAGCAGGTCTTCCTGATCATAATAGAAATTGGACGCAATGAAGCGCGGATCGCTCTCCCTGGCGGGGATCTTGTAGGTGCCATGGTGTATGCCGTAGGCTTTGGTTCCCTGCAGCAGCGTCAGGTGCTCGATATCCTGGCGGTTCTGCGCCAACGCATCGAGCAGGTTGCGCAGCATCTCGACATTCGCCGAGATCTGGGTGGACTCGCTCCAGCCGGTGATCAGGTCCGGCTCCTCCTGAAGGGCTGCGTAGACCACATGGGTGATCGGTCCCAGTTCATGCAGGTCCGATGCGAGCGTCTGCCGGTCCATGAGGTCGGCCTGAACCCATTCTGCGGGGCAGCCGTCCTCCGGCGCGCGCCGTGACAGCCCTATGGTGCGGACCGCAGGATCAGCGGAAAACGCATCAAGGGCTGCGCGCCCCACACGCCAAGCGCACCGACAACCAGCACTGTTTTCATGGTCTCTCGCCTCTCGTGCATGGGATCAACGCTCGAATTCAAGCGGCAGACCCGCGTGTGGCCACCGCGCCTTCATCAGCGCACCGGTGGATGACATGGTGACATAGGCGGTCATCAGGTCCGGACCGCCGAAGCAGATATTGGTCGCGAACGGGTCCGGGCAGGGGATCATCTCGACGCTGCTCCCGTCCGGCGAGATCACGCTGATCTCACCGCTGTAGATGGTGGCCACGCAGATGTTGCCGTCCGCATCCACGGCGAGCGAATCAAAGCCGCGGTAGCCGCCCAGGCCTGCCACGAAGCGGCCGCCATTGGGCGACTGCGGCCAGGGCTGGAGCGCCAGTTGACCGGGGCCGGTGACATCGAAGGCCCACAGGCGGCAGGTGAAAGTTTCCGCCACGTAAAGCGTCTTGCCGTCCGGCGACAGGCCGACGCCGTTCGGGCTCATGATCGGATAGATGATCTCGCGGATGGAGGCGCCGTCGATGGTGGCGTAGCAGACCGCGCCGCGGTCCATCTCCCTTGCCCGCACCTTGCCATGGTCGGTGAAATAGAAGCCGCCATTCTTGTCGAAGACAATGTCGTTGGGACCCTTGAGCGGCGCCTTGTCGGAGGCGGTGTAGAGAACCGTCAACTCGCCGGTTTCAAGGCAAAGCCGCTCGATCCGGCCGCCCGAATAATCGGTCGCCTGGCCGTGCGGCCGCAGGCCCGTCTGGTCGCTCTCGTGCCAGTTGAAGCCGCCATTGTTGCAGATGTAGAGCGCTCCATCCGGACCGATGGCTGCGCCGTTGGGTCCGCCTTCGATCTGGGCCAGGATTTCGGTGCGTCCGTCCGGTTGGATCCGGGAGATGGTCCGCCTCTCGATCTCCACAAGGATGATCGAGCCATCCTTCATGGCGATCGGCCCTTCTGGAAAGCGCAGACCGTCGGCAACGGTCTCAAACTGGATGTCTGTCATGAAGTCCCTCCCGGTTCCGGCCCTGAAATGGGCCGGCAATCATTGTGTCCTGGTGTAGTCGAGCGCTGCGAAGGAGAAATCCATCGAGGTCTCGGCGTCGATGACGAAGGGGCGGCCCGTCTCCACCGTCCACCGGACGGCCTCCCGGAGGGCTGCTTCGAGTTCGCTCGCTGTCCGCACCTTGACGCCGCCGCAGCCCATGCCGCGGGCGATAGCCGAATAGTCGAATTCGGCAAAGCTGGTGGCGAACGGTCCGCGGGAATGCTGTGACCAGCCCAGCGCGTGATTGTTCATCACGACGGCGATGATCGGCGCATGTGCCTCGATGGCGGAGATCAGGCCGTTCATGGTCATCGAGAAGCCGCCGTCGCCCGACACGGCGACGGTCGGGGTGTCGGGGTTCAGCAGCTTCTGCGCGATGGCGGAGGGGATCGCGTAGCCCATCGGGCCTGCGCCCGCAGGCTGGGAAAAGCGGCCGGTGCCCCTGGCCTCGAAATAGTGCAGCATGAAGATGCGGTTTTCCCCGGCATCGCAGGTGAAGATCGTGTCGGCGGGCAGATGCGCCTGCATCGCGGCGATGATTTCGGGCGGGTACAGCCCATCCTTGGCGGTGTCTGGATAGGCGACGGTGCGCGCCGTCTCGGATGCCTGGCCGGATCGCGGTTGCCGATCGGCCGGAACTGACGCTGCCAGCGCCCGCAGGATGGGGGCTGCGTCTCCGCACAGCGGATGCCGGACCGGCAAGGTCCAGGAAAGGTTGCGCGGTTCGATGTCGATCTGGATCAGGATCTGCCGTGCGGGGTCGATCAGCGCCGTGTCTGCGCCGATCGTGTCGGACGCAGACAGCTTGGTTCCAACCGCCAGGATCACATCCGCCTGAGCCAAGGCCGCATGCGCCGTGGGATTGCCGTAGCTGCCATAAGTTCCGGCCGACCGAGGCGAACCTTCGTCGAAGACGCCCTTGCCGGAGGGGGAGGTGACGACATTTGCGCCCCAGGCGTCTGCAAATTCGGCGAGTGCCGCTTCTGCCTTTCCAAGCCGGACCCCGTTGCCGGCGATCACAGCGAGGCTGCGGCTCTTGCCGAGCGCCTCGATGGCTGCACCGAGGTTCGGGAGCCCGGTGGCCGCGCGCGCGACAAACGGATCCGCTTGATAGATCCGCGGCAGCGCGTCGCCGCCGGCCATGCCCTGCAAGGCGCGCGCGCCGTAGATGACGGCCACGGGGCCGGGCTCGCCGGCAAGCGCGTGCTTGACCGCAAGCTGTGTGGCGAGCACCGCCGGATTGGGCTCGTCAGCGGTGAAAATTTCCTTGGTCACGCCCCGGAACGCCTGGCGCGCATCCCAGCCGCCATAGTCACCGGTCCCGGACTGGTAAGGGCCATGCAGCGAAAAGGGCGGCGTGTCGGTGAAGTCCGTCATCAGGATCATCGGCGAGGACGACAGATGCGCCTCGATCGTGCCCACCATGCCGTTGCCCAGGATCCAGGGCCCCTGGCCGAGGACCACGCCCGGCCTTCCCGTCATGCGGCCCACGGTCTCCGCCATGATGGCGCCCAGGCTTTCCTCCCGCACCAGGATGGTCCGGATCTCCTGCTGACGCTTTTCCAGCGCGCCGAAGATCCGTCCGGTGTGGCCGCCGGAAATTCCGAAGACAAATCGGATGCCGGCGGCGATCAGGACGTCGACGATGGCGTCCGGAGTCGGTACGGCCGACGGATAGAGGGGTGAGTAGGTCATCAATGTCCCAGCATGGTCATTTGGCAACGGGAAGGGTTTTCTGCAGGTTGGTCAGGATCTCGTTCGAGCTTCCCATGATGTCGGCCTGCATGGCCCTGCAGGCCAGGTCCGCGTCGTGCGACCTCAGTGCATCGATCATCTCGATATGGGCGTGACGGGCGGCCTCCGGATTCGGCTGCGGCATCTCGCGGCGCGCATACAGGACGTTGAGGAGCGGCCCCATCTGCAGCCACAGTCCCTCGACGATGCGCAACAATCGCGGCAGCCCCGCTTCGGCGCAGATCCGCAGATGGAACTCCTGGTTCAAAAGCAGGGCGGACTGGAAATCCAGCGACTCCTTGGCCTCCACCAGCTGGCGATGCATGATTTCCAGCTGCCCTATCGCCTCGTCGCTGATCCGCCGGGCGGCCTTTGCAGCGCCCACGCCTTCGAGATTGATGCGTAGATCGCGAAGCTCCAGGTAATCCTCCGCCGACAGCGACGGAACCCGGAAGGACCGGCCGGCAACCTGGGTGAGCGCGCCTTCGGCTGCAAGCTGCACCAAAGCCTCGCGGACGGGGGTCGGGCTGATCTTCATGGCTGCGGCGAGATCGCGAATGTTGAGCTTCAGGCCGGGCTGGAATCGACCGGTCATCAGGCTGTGGCGAAGCTCCTTGTAGGCCTCGCCCATGAGATTGACGCGTTCAAGATTGCGCAGCCCAAAAAGCCCATTGGCCTCGTTCGAATCATGCTCCGGGAAACGCATCGTTTCCGTGGTCAGCACCTGCTTGATCATCATGGTCACCCCAAATCCGTAGGCTTCAAATTTATCCGGGCACGCAAAAATGTCTACCGAAAAAATATGATATATCAAATTTCATATTGAAATATCGAATTTAGTGTGGTTACGTCGGGCTTGGGAGGAACGTCACATTGGATAATTTGCATCACAATTCCGCGCAGGAGCCTGTCGCGGTTACGCTCGCCGCTTCGCTGAAGCGGCATGGCACCGAAGTGCTTTTCGGACAGAGCCTGCCAAGCGCACTTCACCTCGTAGCGCCCGATTTCGACATGCTGCAGGTCAACTACCGCACCGAGAACGCCGGCGGCGTCATGGCTGATGGCTATGCGCGCATTTCAGGCAGGATCGGTGTTGTCACTGCGCAGAACGGGCCGGCCGCAACCCTGCTCGTTGCTCCCCTGGCGGAAGCAATGAAGGCCTCCGTTCCGATCCTGGCGATTGTCCAGGAGGTCAACCGCGACCAGGTCGACAAGAACGCATTTCAGGAATTCGATCATTTCGCGCTGTTTTCGTCCTGCGCCAAGTGGATCCGCCGGATCGATGTCGCCTCGCGCGTCGAAGATTATGTGGACATGGCGGTGACCGCCGCGACCACGGGCCGCCCCGGTCCGGTCGTCCTGCTCTGCCCGGCCGATCTTCTCAATGAAACGCAGCGCCTGGTCGATGTCCGCAGCGCGAAACTTGGGCACTTCCCGCTCGACCGGGTCGTCCCTGACCCCGAGCGGATTGCCGAAGCTGCCGCACTTCTTGCCGCGGCCGAAAACCCGGTCGTCATCGCGGGTGGCGGTGTTCATCTTTCCCAGGCGGTGCGCGAACTCGAGGAATTCCAGGGTCTCGCCTCGCTGCCCGTGGCCACGACCAACATGGGCAAGGGCTCGGTTGACGAGACCCATGAACTCTCGCTTGGCGTCCTCGCCAACGCGCTCGGCACCAATTCCCCGGCACGCTATACGGCCGAGATCCTCGAGCGCGCCGATGTCGTTCTGCTCATCGGCACCCGAACGAACCAGAACGGCACCGACAGCTGGAAGCTCTATCCGAAGGGCGCGAAGTTCATTCATCTCGACATTGACGGAATGGAAGTCGGCCGCAATTACGAGGCGCTGCGCCTCGTCGGCGACGCGAAGCTCGGTCTGAAGGCGCTGGGCGCGGCGATCGCGCAGGCCGGACTGGAAAAGCGGACAAACGCCCGGCAAGCCCTGGTGACATCGATCGCGGACCGCAAGCAAAAGGGCAGGCGGGAGGCCGCCGGCGTGACGTCTTCCGCTCAAACGCCCCTGCGTCCGGAATTCCTGATGGCGGAACTGGACCGGGTGTTGCGCGCCGACGACATCGTGACGGCCGACGCGAGCTATTCCTCGCTGTGGGTTCTCAATTTCCTCACCGCCAGCAAGGCCGGCCAGCGCTTTCTCACGCCGCGCGGAATTGCCGGTCTGGGATGGGGCTTGCCGCTGGCGCTCGGCGCCAAGGTGGCGGCGCCCGGACAGCGCGTGGTGGCCGTGGTTGGCGATGGCGGGTTCGGACATTGCTGGCAGGAGCTGGAAACGGCGCGGCGCATGAATCTGCCGGTGACGGTGATCGTCCTCAACAATGGCATCCTGGGCTTCCAGAAGCACGCGGAACTGGTCAAGTTCGGCTCCCACACCGGCGCCATCGACTTCTCGCCGGTGGATCATGCGGCAATCGCCCGGGCTGCCGGCTGCAACGGCATTCGCGTGGAAACCGGCGACGCGTTCATCGCCGCGCTCGAAGAGGCGCTTGGCTCTGAGGTGGCAACCGTTCTGGACGTGATCACGGCCGCCGATGCCTATCCGCCAATATCGGTTTTCGAGAACAAGCTCTAGGCGCGGCGGAAAAACCTGATGGACACCCTTATCCAACTGATCATTTCCGGCGCATTGCTGGGCGGCGTCTACGCCCTGGCGGCGTTGGGGCTCAATCTGATCTTCGGCGTGGCGAAAGTGATCAACTTCGCCCACGGCGAATTTCTCATGCTCGGCATGTATGCCGGCTACTGGCTGATGACGCTGACCGGCATCAATCCCTATTACGGGGCGCCGATCATTGCCGTTGCCTTCTTCCTGCTTGGCGCCGTGTTCTATCTCGGCATCATGCGCTTCACGATCTACAGGCCCGAACTGACGCAGGTCTTTGTCACGCTCGGGCTGTCGATCGCGCTCCAGAACCTGGCGCTGATGTTCTGGCAGGCGGACTACCGGACCATCCAGACCATGCCGCAAGGCATGAGTTCGCTGCAGCTCGGCGGAATGCACCTTCCCACCGACAGGGTCATCGCCTTCGGCTTCGCCATGGCTATTCTGATCGCGGTGATCATCTTCCTGCGCAAGACATTCACCGGACGCGCCATCGAGGCCGTCTCCCAGGACCTGATGGCCGCTCAACTGATGGGCATCAATCCGCAGAAGATCTTTGTCCTGACCTTCGGTCTCGGCATCGCGATCACCGGTGTGGCAGGCGGCGTGCTGATCCCGTCCTTCTATGCCTTTCCCTCCGTCGGCACCTTCTTCGTGCTGGTTGCCTTCGTCGTGGTCGTGCTCGGAGGTCTGGGCAGCGTGACGGGCACGATTGTCGGTGGCCTCGGGCTCGGAATCATCGAGACGCTGGGCGGCTATGTGGCGCCCGATCTCAAGGAAGCCCTGCCGTTCGTCCTGCTCATCCTCTTGCTCGCCATCCGTCCGCACGGGCTTCTGGGCATCAAGGGCGCCGAGAAGGAGACTTTGAAATGAGCCGCTTTCTTGGATATTTCGACTGGAAACGAACGGACGGTCTGTGGTTTGCGGTGCTGCTGGCTGCGGCCTTCGTGCTCCCGCACTTCATTGAAAACGACTACTACATCAATGTCCTGGTCCTGGTGTTCCTCTATGCCGGCATGGCTTCGGCCTGGAACATTATCGGCGGTATGGCTGGCCAGTTCTCGCTCGGGCACACCGCCTTTGTCGGTATTGGCGCCTACACCTCGACATTGCTCTACAATTATGTGGGCGTGTCCCCGTGGCTGGGGATGATCGCCGGCGGCCTGCTCAGCATGCTGATGGCCGCCCTGATCGCCTATCCGGTGTTCCGCATGCGCGGCGTCTTCTTCGCGATGGCGACGCTGGCCTTCGGCGAGACCGTCCGCATCCTGCTGATGGCATCGCGGAAATATGTCGACATGCCCTACGGTCTTTCGATCAACTATGATCCCGGTTTCATACGTATGGTGTTCGAGGATCGCTCAAGCTACGCGATGCTGACCGGCGCCTTCCTGATCATCGTCACGATCTTCGCCTTCGGTCTTTCGCGCAGCTATATCGGCTCCTACCTTCGGGCTATCCGCGACAGCGAGGAGGCCGCCGTCGCCTCGGGTATTCCGATGCGGAAATACAAGATGATCGCGTTTCTCATCTCCGCCTTCTTCACCTCGATCGGCGGAACGCTGCTGGCGCAGTATATCCTCTACATCGAACCGTCCTCCGTGTTCAGCACCGCGATTTCGATCGACCTGCCTCTGATGGCGTTGCTCGGAGGGATTGGCACCATCGCCGGTCCCGTGATCGGAGCGGTGATCGCCCTGCCTTTGCGCGACATCCTGCTCGAGACGTTTGGTCAGTCAGCGCCGGGCCTGCATCTCGTCATCTACGGCATAGCTTTGATGGTGATCGTGATCGTTCTGCCACACGGCCTGCTCGGAGGGGTGAAGTCGCTCCGTGAACGGTTTGTGAGCAGATCTCACGCCAGGTCCGAGAGGGAGGAGTCGAAATGATGCTGGAAGTCACATCCCTTACCATGCGCTTTGGCGGCCTCGTTGCGGTCAATGACGTCAACATTAGCGTCAGCCGCGGAGAGATTCTGGGGCTGATCGGACCGAATGGTGCAGGCAAGACGACGCTCTTCAACGTGATTGCAGGCGTTTTTCCACCCAGTGCGGGCACAGTCAGCTTCAATGGCAATCGTATCGAGGGCAAGAGCCCGGACGTCACCTGCAATCTGGGCCTGGCGCGAACCTTCCAGATCCCGCAGGTCTTCACCTCGATGACCGTGCTGGAGTCGATTTCAGTCGGCGCATTTCTCCGTCACCGGAATTTCGCCGCGGCCCGGGCCAAGGCGACGGAAGTGGCAGAGCGCATCGGTCTTGGCTCCCGACTGGAGGTTCCGACGAGTTCGCTCACAA
>NZ_JACIYP010000330.1 GCF_014359905.1 Hoeflea sp.
GAGTTCCTGCACACGCGCCAAAGTCTCGTCGTCGTAGCGGGTGATCTCGATGCCAGCGTCCTTGAACTGCTGATAGGCCTCGGTGGCGCGCTTTTCGGTAAAGGAAAGCGACCAGATCAGATTGGCCTGAGCCGCGATTTTCAGATCCTCCTGCGTTTCAGGCGAGAGCGCATCCCACGAGGCCTTGTTGATCATCACGCCAAAGACCGAAGCCGACTGATGCCAGCCCGGAGTGGCCCAGAACTTGGTCACCTGATGGAAGCCGCCGGAAAAATCGACATTGGGGGTCGAGAATTCTGCGCCGTCGATCACGCCGCGTTCCAGCGACTGATAGATTTCGCCACCGGCCATGGAGACCTGATTGCCGCCGAGTTTTTCGAGCAGGCGACCCTGTTCCAGACCGGACAGGCGCAGGCGTTTGCCTTGCAGATCTTCAAGGGTCACGATGGCCTCATTGGTACGGAAACCGGATTCGTTGTTGGTCACGCCGTAGGGCAGGTAGACCATGCCGAATTTGCCGTAGATCTCGTTATAGAGATCGGCACCGCCCCATTGTTCGATCCAGTTGACGTAGTCGATGGCGTTGAAGAGGCTGGCAGTGGTTGCCAAGGGGGAGAACGCCGAATCGCGGCCTGCCCAATAGCCCGGCCAATCCCCGCCTGCCTGAATGGTGCCGGATTCCACCGCACCAAACACTTCGCCTGCGGGCACGAGCGCACCGCCCTCGAAAAATTCGATGGTCAGGGCATCGCCGGTCAGCTTGTTGGCGAGGTCGACGAAATGCTTGTCGATCTCGATCAGCTCCAGAGAGCTGGGCCATGTGGTTGTCATGGTCCAGCTTTCCTGCGCGGCAGATTGCGTCGCAATCCCTGCTGCCAGGGCGAGGCCGGTCACGAGAGAAGTCTTCTTCAGCATGGGTAGTCTCCTTGTTTTACTTGGTGTAGAGCGTCTCTGGCAGCCAAGTGACCAGTTGCGGAAAGATGGCTACGCCGAGGCACATGATCAGGATGAGACCAATGAAGGGTAACACCCCGATGATGATCTGTGAGGTTTTGACCGACTTGGGCGCGATGGCGCGCAGATAGAACAAGGCATAGCCAAAAGGCGGCGTCAGAAACGAGGTCTGCAACACCACCGACATGAGAACAACAAACCACAAGAGGCTGACATCCATCTCTTGCACGATGGGCAGAAAGATCGGGAAGGAAAGCAAGACAATCCCCGTCCAATCGAGGAAAGCGCCCAAAATGAACACGATGAACAGCATCATCGTAATGAGCATCCACGGCTCCATATCCATGCCCCGGATGATTTCCTGAGTGGCACGCAACCCGCCGGTGATGTTGAACACGCCGGTAAAGGCGGTCGCCCCGATCACGATGAAGAGGATCATCGCTGAGGTGCGCCCGGTCTCCAGCATTGCGCCGTAGAAGCTGGTCAATCTGAACTTGCCGCGAAAGATCACGATCAGCAGCGCCAGCGCGGCCCCGATGGCAGAGGCCTCTGTTGCCGTGGCAATGCCCGCCAGGAGCGAGCCGAGGATGCCGAGGATCAGCACCAGGGGCGGTACGGCCTCAATCGCCAGCATCTTGAGCAGGGCGCTGCGGCTGACCTTTTCGTCCGGCTCAACGGCGGGGGCCATATCGGGGCGCACGAAGGCCACGATCACAACCCAGACGGCGTAGAGCAGTCCGAGCAACATGCCGGGGATCATTGCACCGGCAAACAGTTCGCCTACCGAGAGCGGTGAGTAGCTGGCCATCAGGATGAGCATGATAGAGGGCGGAATGAGAATGCCGAGGCAGCCCGAGGCCGCGATGACGCCGGTGGTAAGCGTCGGGCTATAACCATATTGCAGCATCGGGCGCAGGGCCATGACGCCCATCACGGTGATTGAGGCGCCGATGATGCCGGTGGTCGCCGCCAAGAGGATCGAGATGAACACGACCGCCAGTGCTAGACCGCCGCGCACATTGGACATCATCAGCCGGAGGGATTCGAACATTCGGTCGGTGACGCCGCTGTCCGAGAGAAACCGGGCCATCAGCACGAACAGTGGAATGGCAATCAGCGTGAAATTATCCAGCACATCGCCGAAGATGCGATTGATGACGATGCCCAGCACCATCGGCTTGCCCGCGATCAGCGCGCCCAGAACGGCGGTGCCGCCCAGCACAAAGGCCAGCGGATGGCCCATGAAGAGGCCAAGCAGCAGCAGGCCGAACATGCACAGGGCGATGACTTCAGGCGTCACTGCGCACCTCCTGACGATTTAATACGAGTTTCAGAACCTCTGCGATCCCCTGCAACAAGAGCAGGGCCGCCGCCGCAGCCATCGCCATCTTGAGCGGATAGACGGGCAATTGCACCGAGCCATAGGTGGTTTCACCCTGCGCATAGGACCGCATCGCAAATTCATAGGAGCGGGTCGTGAACACCCAGGCGAAGGGAAAGAAGAAGATCAGATAGCCCAGAGCATCGACAATACGGGCCGGGGTCTCGGACAGATTGGCGGTCAGCAGATCCACCCGCACATGCGCCTGATGCCGCAGCGCATAGCCGCCGAGCAGCACAAAGTAGAAGCCGAACATCTGCTTTGTGACATCAAACGCCCAGCGAGTCGGATCGTTGAGCACGTAACGCATGAATACGTCATAGATGATGAATGCCGCGAACACGATCGCCACCACAGAGACGATTCTGCCGATGGTTTCGTTAAGCCCGTCAATGGCGCGAATGATCATGATTTCCTCCGCCAGTATGCGTCGGCATACTATCCCGACACGGGCAGGATACAAGGCGAGGAATTGAGAAGAAGAACTATTTTAGCCCGGATAATTCACGAGAAGGCGGCGGAGGTATCGTAACCATCTGAAATGCTGTATGTTTTGGGTGCTACCGCCAAACATGCAGCTTTTGAGAGGACGACCCCCGCCATGGTCCAATCTACGTGCTCCACGCCCCGCCTGTCACCCCTCAATGGCAAGCCGATCCTGCTTGGATTTGACGGCGCAGACATGAGCTCCGACGCAGGGC
>NZ_JACIYP010000331.1 GCF_014359905.1 Hoeflea sp.
GTGTGGGGAGCTCGTCTACGACTGTTCGATCCTCCGGGAGCTTGTAACCGGCCGGCTCGCTGCCAGCTCTGTCACACTGCACACGGATACGGCGGTTGTCGGCCTCGAATCGATGGCCGACGGCTCCATTGCCTGCATGACGTCACAAGGGCAGGCGAGGACCTATCGCGCCATCGTCAACTGCAGCTATGCGGACATCAACCGGCTGACACCAATGCTCGGGTTCACCACCGCCGAAAATCAGTACGAATACACAGCCGTCCCAATCATCGAGACCGATTTCGACACGGCCGGTGTGACCATCATGGACGGCCCCTTCATGACGGTGCTGCCGTTCGGCAAGTCCGGCCGGTATCTGCTCTATCACGTCCGGCACACCGTCCTCGAAACGGCTGTCGGCCACGATATGCCCGAGGCCTGGTTGTCCCCCGACACCTCTCCGTTCGC
Organism: Hoeflea sp.; assembly: GCF_014359905.1. Taxonomy (GTDB): domain Bacteria; phylum Pseudomonadota; class Alphaproteobacteria; order Rhizobiales; family Rhizobiaceae; genus Hoeflea. Next base: position 448 of record NZ_JACIYP010000331.1, read on the forward strand.
CAACGCCGATCGGCAGGGCTTGTACGAGCGCATGAGGCATGACTGCATGCGCTTCGTCCCGGCGCTGGAGCGGGCGCGCCTCGTCGGTTTTCTGAAGGGCCCGCGGATGGTGCTCGCAAGGCGCGACGACACCGATGCGCGGCCGTCGATCGTCAGCGCCCATGCGCCAAACTACCTCACAGTGTTCTCTGGAAAGATCGACCATTGCATGTGGGTCGCCGACGACGTGGCCAGCCACATCGAAGCCCATTTCGATCGTGGCACCTAGACCCGCCCCGGAGAGACCATGAGCCTGGGGCAGTACGCCAGGAACGTCGGGATGCTCGTCGGGCAGTCATTCGTCCAGCGGGTGCTCGGAATGGTGACGACGATTGTCCTCGCCCGGACGCTTGGTGCCACGAATTTCGGCGTCTACAGCGTCGTAACCGCCACTTCGAACAGCGCCTATGGCCTCGTGAGGCTGGGGGTCGACGCGGCCATCCATGTCCACACCGCCGAAGGCTTCGGCGACGCCGCGACCCGGCAGAGAATGCGGGAGTTGCTTGCTGCCGGCTTTCTGATGCTTGTGTTCGCGGGCGGCGTGGGCGGGCTTGGCTGCTTGGTCCTGGGCGAACGCCTGGCCTTGGCGATTTATGAGAAGCCGGAGCTCGCCGTCTGGATCCGCGTCGCCGGGATCGCCGTCTTTCTGCAGTGCCTGTCTCAGTTTTTCTATGCGACCCTGGTCGGGCTCCATTGCTTCTCCGAGTATGCGCGCGTCATGGTTGCGTCCGCTGTGCTCAGCGTAGCCGCGATCTCGCTCGGCGCCCTGGCGGCCGGCCTGACCGGCGCGGTCGCCGCACTCATCGCCGTCCAGGCTGTCACCGTAGGATGGCTCGGCATTGTGATGCGCGCTGCACTGCGCAAGGAAAACCTTAGACTCGCCTTCCGCAACACGGCCGCTCGCACGAAGAGCCTCCTTGTCTTCGGTTTTCCCTTCTACGTGTCGGGCCTCATCTCGATACCTGTCGTCTACGTCCTGCAGGGCATGGTCGTTCGCCACGCCGGATTGGAGGAGCTCGGCTATCTGCGCGCGATCATGGCGTTCGTCGCGATCGTCGCATTCGCGCCGACGAGTGCCGCCGCTGCGATGATCTCCATGTTCGCCCGGACGAGGGCCCAGGAGCACGGGGCGCTCGCGGTGCGGATCGTGCAAAACGTCCGGATGATCCTGGTGTTTGCGCTGCTGATGGCTGCCGGCGTCATGGTGCTCTTGCCGTGGCTCATTCCGCTTTTGTTCGGCGCGCAGTACATGCCGGCGCTGGGTGCCGCGAGCGTCGCGCTGGTGACAGCTGTCCTCACTGCCATCAGCGGGGTGGTCAGCAACGCGCTCCTTTCGGCGCGCAAGGTGGTGCTCCTGTTCGCGATCACTGTGCTGCAGGCCATCATCTTCCTCGGCTTCGGGTCATATTTCATCCCGGCTCTTGGGCTGACCGGTTATCTGACCGCCGAACTTCTCGGCTATTTGGCTGCTCTTCTCGTCACTCTCCTGGCCACGCGTCCATGGTTGAGGGCCAACGGAGTGCGGCTGGGCCGGCTGATCGGCGCGGCTCCGCTGTTTTTGATTCTCGCCCTTTATTCGGTGCGTCTCGTTGCGCTACCCGGGGTGCCATCGCCGGTGGAGGCGTTGGCCGGATTCGGGATTTTGCTGTTGTTTCTTCTTTGGGCCTATTGCGCCATTCTCGAGCCTGGCGAGCGGGATCGTGTTCGCCGTATGGCGGAAGCAGGTGCCGCACGTATTTGGAAGCGATCATGACGACCTCGCTCATCTGCCCGGCCGATCACGCGCTGCTGTCGCAAGCCGGTGCAGAGGCGATGCGATGCACCGCATGTGGCCGCGTCTACCCGATCGAGGACGGCGTCGTGCGGCTGCTCGGGGATGCGGACGCGTTCTACGAGGGCGCCTATCTCAATCAGGTCGCCTACGTGCCGAAGAGCGAGCGGTTCTGGGATGCGTTGCCGCTCTGGCTGCTGGTCAACGGCTACCCATGGATGGTGCGGCGCCACGTTCCCGAAGGCGCCAGCGTCGTGGAGCTCGGCTGCGCCTCGGGGGTGTCCTACTTCGCACGCCGCTACCGGATGATCGGCTGCGATCTGTCGCATGCGTCGCTGCGGGCGCTTCCCTATCAGCAGAAGGTGCAGTGCGATGCGGGGAAATGCCTCCCGATCCCGGACGCGTCCGTCGATGCGGTGGTGAGTTCCTATTTCTGGGAGCACATCCCGCCCGACATCAAGCCCGCCATCCTGCGGGAGTGCCGGCGGGTCCTGAAGCCCGGCGGCAAGATCATCTTTCTCTACGACGTCGAGACCGAAAACCCGCTGATCCGGCGCTACAAGCGATCCGATCCGGCGCGCTACAAGACGCTGTTCATCGATGGCGACGGCCATCTGGGCTACGAGCGGCCGCGCGACAATCTGGCCACGTTCCGCAAGGCGGGCTTCCGCTCGATCGTCCGCCGGGGAATGGAGAAGACGTGGCTGCAGTCGCCCGCCGCCTACATGAAGCTCCTGCAATTCGGCGGCGGACGGAATGCGCTGC
>NZ_JACIYP010000332.1 GCF_014359905.1 Hoeflea sp.
CGTCAGGTCGCCGAGTTCCAGGTCCGGGTAGCCGTCCTGAACGGCTTCACAGCCCTCGGCATACCCATCACTGAAGCCGTGGGATAAGTCTGTCCGGGGGAAGGGGGGCCTCGGCCATCAGCTGATTTGTGCAACAGAGCCCATCGCATGTAGAAAACCCCGAGTTGGTCGATCGCCGGCGCAAGCAGATAGTTGCGGCAGCAACCGAGCTATTTTCCGAGCAGGGCTTCTATCGCACCAAGATCAAGGAAATTGCCAAGTTGGCGGGTGTCAGTCCCGGCCTCGTTTATCTCTATGTCCGAGAGAAAGAGGACGTCCTTCTTCTGGTGCTTTTGCAGGTTCTCGATGGCTACGCCCTCGAGATTCCGAAAGCAATCGAAGGGATAACCGATCCGCTCGAACGACTGATGCGCGCAGTAGATGCTTATTGTCGGGTCGTGGACCGTCACCGCTCCGCCACGGTGCTTGCCTATCGCTCAACGAAATCATTGTCGCCAGAGCGACGGCTTCTGATACAAGAGCGAGAGATCGAGACGAACTCGATCATCTCGGATGCACTGAAAGCATGCATCAGCAAGAAGCTGATCCGCCCCGTAAACGTCGATGTCCTGACCTATCAGCTCGTGCTTATTGCGCATGGCTGGGCACTGAAAAGCTGGTTTTACAAATCCCGGTTGACACTCGACGAATACATCAATCACAACGTCGACAATGTGCTCTCCGGGATATTGACCGAAGCAGGTCGGCGCCGCCGGAATGCTGAGTCAAAAGAAGAATAGGAACTGGCGAAGGATGGAAAACCCCACCAATCACGGCATCCTTGCCCGGCGTGTCGAAACGCTCCTGCAAGCCGATATCTTTTCCGCTGGCCTCAGTGTAGGGCTGCACGAATTGTGGCCCGGATGTTCGCCCGCCTGTGGTTCCTGCGGGCGCTCCCCGGCGGAAGCGCCCATTTTGCGGGCGCCAATCATGAGTCGGAACGGAACGCACGGATGAGCGTAAGAACCGACATCGCCGACGATATTGCGCTGATCACTATCGACAATCCACCGCTCAACATGATGAGCATTGCGGTGCGCAAGGCTCTTGTTGCGGCACTGGACGCCGCCGAGGCCGAAACGGTATACCGCGTCATCGTGGCGGGATCGGGCGGAACTTTCGTTGCGGGCGCGGATGTGGAGGAGTTCGACGCGCCCGCTGTCGCGAGTTTGCCTGAGATAATCGCTCGACTCGAAGCGTTTCCGGTGCCTGTCATAGCCGCGATCAACGGCTCGGCCCTGGGTGCCGGGCTGGAGCTTGCGCTTGGCTGCCGCATGCGTATTGCGGCCCCCGGTGCCACGTTTTCGTTTCCCGAGGTCTTGCTGGGTCTGGTGCCGGGCGCCGGAGGCACTCAGCGGCTTCCCCGCCTGATCGGGATCGGCCCCGCCCTGGAACTTGTTGCGCAGGGGCGGACTATCCGCTCTGACGCTGCGATCAAACTTGGTCTTGTCGATGCCGTTGAGGCTGACCCCGTGGCTGCAGCCCGAAAGATCGCGCCCTCAATTCTGATCAGATATCCGGTCATTTCGGCACGCCCGGCGCCCACCGTTGACGATGACGCGGTCACAAGGGCCTTCGCGATCGCCTCAAGAAAGCAGTGCGGGCAGGTGGCCCCGCCGCGTGCCATCGCCCTTGTCGCTGACAGCGCGCGGCTTTCAATGGCGGAAGGGTTGGCCGCTGAGCGGAGAGCATTTCTGGAGTTGCTTGGATCGGAACAGAACCTGGCGCTTCAGCATGTCTTCTTGGCGGAACGCGGGGCCACGGCGCGCAGCAAGGCGCACGGGGCGGCGTCCAGACCCGTCGCGACCGCAGTGGTCGTGGGCGGCGGCACGATGGGCGCGGGCATTGCCCATGCCCTCGACGCGATCGGCATCAGGGTAACCCTGGTCGAAATGAATGAAGCCGCCGCCGCACGCGCGCGTGCCAATGTCACCCGGCTGTTCGATGACGCGGTGAAGCGCGGCAAGGCGCGCGCGGGTTCGGCGGGCGAGGCCGGTATCTCTGTTGTTGTCGGCTATGAGGGCCTGCCCGCGGCGGACATCGCCATCGAGGCGGTGTTCGAGGATCTGGCTGTCAAGCGGCAGGTCTTTGCCGCGCTCGATGCGGCCTTGCCCGAAACGGCCATTCTCGCCACCAACACCTCTTATCTCGATCCCAACCGCCTGGCCGAGGGGCTGCGTTCGCCGCAGCGTTTCGTCGGGCTGCATTTCTTCAGCCCGGCCCATGTGATGAAACTGGTCGAGGTGATCCGCGCCCGGGCCACCGCGCCCGAGACGCTGGCGCGCGTGCTGGGGCTGGCCACGCGGCTGGGCAAGCTGCCGGTGCTGGCCGGGGTCTGCGACGGGTTCATCGGCAACCGCATCCTGACCCGGTATCGGCAGGCCTGCGACGTGATGCTGATCGAGGGCGCGCTACCCGATCAGGTCGATGCGGCGCTGCGCGACTTTGGCATGGCGATGGGCCCCTACGAGGTGCAGGATCTGTCCGGCCTCGATATCGCCCATGCCAATCGCAAACGGCTGGGGTGGCGCGACAATCCCGCGATCCGCTACATCCCGATCGCCGACCGCATCGTCGAGGAAACCGGGCGGCTGGGCCGCAAGACCGGCGCGGGCTGGTATGATTACGGGTCGTCGGGCCAGACCCCTTCGCCCCGGATCAACGCGCTTGTGGAGGCCGAAAGCAGCCGCGCGGGCATCACGCGCCGCAGCTTCGCGCCCGATGAGATCGTCACGCGCGCCATGGCCGCGATGGCATCCGAGGGGCTGGCCATCCTGCAAGAGGGTATCGCCGACAGCCCCGCCGATATCGACCTTGTGCTGATCCATGGCTACGGCTTTCCGCGCTGGTGCGGCGGCCCGATGCATATGGCCGAGCGCGCGGGCCTGCCCACCCTGCTGGCCCGTCTTGAACGGCTTGCCGCCGAAGACCCGCTATCCTG
>NZ_JACIYP010000333.1 GCF_014359905.1 Hoeflea sp.
TGGGGCGACCGTGATCGGGATCATGGCCTTTTCCGGGATCGGCCTGTCGCCGGATGCCACGGGCGAGTTCCTGTTCTCGCTTTTCGCGGTGATCGCCATCTCGTTGCTGTTGAGCTGGGTTCTGGCCGTCACGGTCACGCCCTATCTTGGCAAGCTGCTGCTCAAGGCCCCCAAAGAATTCTCGGACGATCCCTACAAGGGCGCGTTCTATGGCGTCTATCGCGGGTTTCTCTGGGCGGCGCTGCGCATGCGTGTGCCGGTCGTGCTGACCATCGTGGGGATCACCGTCTGGTCGGTGATGGCCTTCGGGCAGGTCAAGCAGGCCTTTTTCCCGGCATCGAACACCCCGATCTTCTATGTCGAGTTCCAGATGCCGCAGGGCACCGACATCAACGTCACCGACCGTGAGATGCGACGGCTGGAACAGATGTTTCTGGCAGAGGACGGCGTGACGGACGTGACGACCCTGGTGGGGCGTGGGGCAAGCCGCTTCATGCTGACCTACAACCCCGAGCAGGCGGATGACAGCTATGGCCAGCTTATCGTCCGGGTTGCCGACGCCGAGGCGATCCCGTCCATCGCCGGCCGGCTCAACCGGGATCTGCCCGCCCAGTTTCCCCACGCGCTGATCCGCGTCGAAGAGATCGTGTTCGGACCGCCGGCCGGTGCGGATGTTGCGGTTCGTTTCTCGGGGCCAGATCCGGTCATCCTGCGCCAGCTCGCGGACGATGCGACACGGATTTTCGAGCAGGCCGGCACGATCACCAATCCGCGCACCAACTGGCGCCAGCGCGAGATACTCATCGAACCCGTCGTCGATGAATCGCGCATGCGGCTGTCCGGCGCCACGCGCAGCGCGATCGCCGACACCATCCGTTATGGAACCTCGGGCTTGCGTGTGGGCGAATTGCGCGAGGGCGACGAGGTGATCCCGATCCTTCTTCGGCTGCCCGAGAGCGAGCGCGACGGCGTTGACCGGATCCGCGACCTGTCGGTGTGGTCCGATGGGGCAGGGGCCTATGTTCCCATGTCCAACCTTGTGGAACGTTTCGAGACACGCCTTGTCGAGGCGCTCATCCACCGGCGCGACCGCGAGCGGACGATCACCGCCCTGGGCGGTGCCCGCGGCGACCTGACCGCGGATGAAGCCTTCCGAAGCGTCCGGACCGAGATCGAGGCGATCCCGCTTCCCGACGGGTATTCGATGGAATGGGGCGGCGAGTTCGAAAGTGCCCAGATGGCTCAGGAAAGCCTTGGCAAGCAGCTTCCCCTGGGTTTCCTCGTCATGCTGACGATTTCGATCCTGATGTTCAACAAGGTCCGCCAGCCGCTCATCCTGTGGCTCGTGGTGCCGATGTCGGTGACGGGCATGGTGCTGGGGCTGTTGTTCACGGGGCTGCCGTTTACCTTCACGGCGCTGCTCGGCTTCCTGTCGCTTTCGGGGATGCTGATGAAGAACGCGATCGTCCTGGTCGAAGAGATCGACTTGCAACGGGCCGAGGGTGTGCCGGATTACAAGGCGGTGGTCGACGGCTCGGTCAGCCGTCTGCGCCCGGTGGTGCTTGCCGCGGGAACGACGATCTTCGGCATGATCCCGCTGTTGCCGGATGCCTTCTTCGCGTCGATGGCGGTGACGATCATGGGCGGGCTGGCGTTTGCCTCGGTGCTGACCCTTGTCGCCGTGCCGGTGCTTTATGCGCTTCTCTTCCGCATCCGTCCTCCGAAGCCCGAGAACGCGCCGAACGGTTCGGGAACCGAGGCGGCCACCGTCTGACGTTGTGTGCCGGCATAGGCCAACCCCCCGCTTGCCGTGGCGATCCAGCGGGGGGGGCTGTCAGCGCTCTCCGGCAGACGCCCCCGGTCGCATCCGGGGCGAGACGCTCAGGCCGGGCGCTTCCGCATCAGCCCGGTGCGCACGCAGTCCAGCACCACGTCGCCGTGCTGGTTGATGCCTTCGTGGTAGAATACCACGATGCCGTCGTTGGGCCGCGACTTGCTTTCGCGCTTGCTGCGGATGGTGGTGCGCGCCCGCAGCGTGTCGCCATGGAAGACGGGCCGCGGAAAATTGATGTCGGTCATGGCGAGGTTGCCGACGGTGGTGCCGAGCGTGGTCTCGGTCACGGACATTCCGATCACCAGTCCGAGCGTGAACAGGCTGTTGACGAGGGGCTTGCCGAACTCGCTCTGGGCGGCCTTGTGAAAATCGATGTGCAGAGGTTGCGTGTTCAGCGTTGCATTGCTGAACCACATATTGTCGGCTTCCGTCACGGTGCGGGAAAGCTCGTGCTCAAACACCTGACCGACCTCGAATTCCTCAAACCACAGCCCCGCCATTCCTGCCTCTCCCTGCAATGCCGTCACGGCACGCTTGCGTCGCCCGTGACGATGGTGATAGACGTATATTCGCACGAAGTACGTTTACACGAACAATAGGCGATCACCAACACGGTGTCAACGCGCCAATTCGGCAAGCCGAACCGCGCCGCGAACGACATGCGATCGCCAGCGGAGGATTGGCATGGACTGCGAAACGAATGACGACTGGGCGCCGCTGAAGGGGGTCAGGATCATCGATTTTTCGATGCTTCTGCCGGGGCCGTTGGCGACGCAGATCTTCGCCGATCTCGGCGCCGAGGTGATCAAGGTGGAGGCGCCCGGCGGCGACTATGCCCGCCACATGAAAAGTGCCATCTTCGCCGGGGCCAACCGCAACAAGAAAAGCATCGTGCTCGACCTCAAGGTGCCCGAAGCCGCCGCCGTCGTCAGGCGCCTCGCCGCCTATGGCGACGTCGCGATCGAAGGGTTTCGCCCGGGCGTGGCCGCCAGGCTGGGCTGCGACGCGGAAACGCTTCAGGCGATCAATCCGCGTCTGGTCTGCTGCTCGCTGTCGGGCTTCGGCCAGACCGGCCCGCTACGCGCGAAGGCGGGCCACGACCTGGCCTTCGTGGCCATGGGGGG
>NZ_JACIYP010000334.1 GCF_014359905.1 Hoeflea sp.
CCAAACAGCTCGAAAGCCTACTTCAGGGAGGACCACTTAGCGTAATCGCAGGTGGCACCCCTCGCCGAGAGCGAAGCGGTCCACCAAGCTGGCGATCCAGCAACGATCGGCTCGGCCGACAAGTAACGGAGAACCATGATGCCCTCCTATGCAGCCTTGGACGTTTCCCAGGAGACGACAGCGATCTGTGTCATCGACGATGCCGGTCGGGTCCTGGCGGAGAAGAAAGTCGCAACCTGCCCCGAAGCGATCGCCGCATATTTGAATCAGAAAGCGCCAGACCTCGTCCGGGTCGGGCTCGAGACGGGACCGTTGGCCGTGTGGCTTTGGAACGAACTCGCCGCGCGCCGTCTTCCAATTCTGTGCATCGATGCCCGTCATGCCAACGCAGCTTTGAAGATGCGACCGGTGAAGACGGACCGCAACGACGCTGCTGGCCTGGCGCAGATCATGCGAACCGGCTGGTTTAAGCAGGTGCGCATCAAAAGCCGCGACAGCTACCAGGTTCGCTCCCTCCTGGTCGCCCGCGAGATGCTGGTGCGGATCCGGGTCAAGATCGAGAACGAGATCCGTGGTCTCCTGCGCACCTTTGGCGTTCTGTTCGGCAAGCGCGTCGGCGGGTTCACCGGACGGGCCGACGAGATCATCGCCGGTGAACTCGATGCGTCCCCGGAGATGCGTCTCATCGCCGAGACATTGATGAAGGCCAGAGCCTCGATTCTCGATCAGATCAAGGTTCTGGACCGTCGCCTGATGGCAGTCGCGAGGGCAAACCCCACCGCGCGGCTATTCATGACCGTGCCCGGCGTTGGCGTTATCACCGCCCTGTCCGTCACCTCCTCCTTCGACGATGGATCACGCTTCAGCCGGTCATCGAGCGCCGGCGCCTATCTCGGCCTGACACCCCGACGATACGAGTCCGGCGAGACAAGCCGAAACGGGCGCATCTCCAAGCAAGGGAGCGTGATGACCAGGAAGCACCTCTATGAAGCGGCCACGACGCTTCTGACACGCAACCTACGATTCTCAACGCTCAAAGCCTGGGGCCTGAAGCTGGCGAAGGCGTCCGGGTTCAAGAAGGCGAGGATCGCCGTGGCCCGGAAGATGGCCGTGATCCTGCACGCCATGTGGAAAACCAACACCCCATTCCGTTGGAGCCAGGAGGAGGCGGCATAACTGCTAGACTGACTTTGACGGATGCGTCCCCGCCGGGACGCTTGGCGCGGATCAGGCCGTCCCTGAAAATGCGGTGCCTTCGGCAACCACGAGGACCACTTCGGTCGATCCGACCATCTGACGCCAACATGCGGCGGTCCACCGAGACCGACCGCGGAGAGAACCATGAACCCGGCGTGGGCGCAAAGCCCGATCAACCAGCTTGACCAATGCGATTAGAGAACTTTCAGGGGCAGGCCAATCGGGATCGGCGAAGGCCTTCTCGACCCGCTTTGCAAGGTTGGCGATGCCGGGATTGGCGACCATCCCCAGCTCGGTGAGATAGGCGCGGAGCGCGTTCGCTGCCATCGTGCGCTTGCGCACCAGAAGCCGATCTGGTCCGATGCGCCATCAGGATCGACTGCTGCTCGACCGTCTTCACCGGAACGAAGCGCATCGAAGGGCGCTGCACGGCCTCGCAGATGGCCTCGGCATCAAGTGCGTCGCTCTTGCCGCGCTCCACGCAGCCCCTGACGTAGGAGGGCGGCATCAGCCTCACCTCGCGACCCCTCGCCGATAGCGTACGCGCCCAATGATGGGCCGTGGCGCAGGCCTCGATCCCGATAAGACAGAGCGGCCGCTTCGAGAAGAACGGCAGCATCTGCTTCCGATGCAGCCTCTTCACCAGCACCGTTCTGCTGGTCTCATCCACGCCATGCGCCTGGAAGACGCTCTTCGCCAAATCCAGTCCGATGGTCCTGATCTTCATGGCACCGCTCCCATTTCCTTCTCGGATCATCGTTCGCCATCCTACTTGCCGCCAACGGTGGTGGTGGGGGCGTCCACATCATCAAACTGCCTGCTGGGTGGAGGCCGGCATGCATGACCAAACCCTATTCCAATGATCTTCGCGAACGGGTCGTGGCCGCGGTGCTTGCGGGCGAACCGATGCGCTAGGTTGCCACGCGCTTCGATGTCGCGGTGTCGTCGGTGGTAAAGTGGCACCAGCGCTACCGAACAACCGGCTCGGTCGCTCCGTCGCGCATGGACGCACGCCGCAGGTTCGTTCTGGACACCCACCTGGTTCTCATGCTCCAGGCGATCGCGACCACCCTGCATCTGAGTGTGCGCCGGCCGCAGGCGCTGTTGGCCGATCACGGCGTCACGGTCTCCCATCACGCCGTCGGGCAGTTCCTGCGGCGCGAGGGGCTGAGCTTCAAAAAACATGGTCGCGCCGGGGCAGGCCCGTCGGGACATCGCCCGCAGGCGTGAGCGCTGGAGACGCTGGCAGCCCTTCTCGACCGCAGCGCCTGGAGTTCCTCGACGAGACCTGGATCAAGACCAACATGGCGCCGCGCTATGGCTGGGCGGCGAAGGGCAAGCGCCTGCGGGCGTTCGCCCCGCACGGCCACTGGCGCACCATGACCTTCCTCGCAGCGTTGCGCTGTGACGCGCTCACCGCCGCTTGTGTCTTCGACGCCCCGATCAACGGCAACTTGTTCCGCGCCTATGTCGAGCAAATGCTGGTGCCGACGTTTAAGCCCGGCGACATCGTCGTCATAGACTATCTCGGCTCACACAAGTCGGCCTCCATCGGCCGGATGATCCGAGGCACCGGCGCCGGGCTCTGGTATCTGCTGCCCTGCTCACCCGACCACAATCCGATCGAAAAGGTCTTCTCCAAGGTCAAACACTGGATGTGCTTGGCCCAGAAACGATCCGGCGACGCCACCTGGCGCCATGTCGGCTCCTCGTCCAGACCATCTCTGCCCAGGAGTGCTCAAACTATCTGA
>NZ_JACIYP010000335.1 GCF_014359905.1 Hoeflea sp.
GGCCTTGTACTCACCGAAATACTTGGTGATCGCAGCCGTCAACGACGTCTTGCCGTGGTCGACGTGACCGATCGTGCCGATGTTCACATGCGGCTTATTGCGCTCGAACTTACCCTTTGCCATCGTCTTGTATCCTGTAATTCTGTTGGCAGACTGTGAATCCGGAGGTTTTGGAACCCGGACCCGCGAGAAGTTAACGCGACATAAGGCTTTGGCTTCGGTTTCGCAAGTGCAAATCTTGCGGCCGCAAAAGCCGCAAATGCGGGTGGATGAGACTGCAAGCATGCCGCCCTGCCAGCCGGAACGCCGGCGTAGAATGCGGCCTTGTCGTTTGCCGATTCGGTTGCGCAATGGGGTGCGGCAAGCCATTATCAGTGCCCTAGGAGGGAACGGGTCATGTCGGGTCTGGGGTGGATGGTTCTTGCATTGGCGCTTCTGCTTGGCGTCGTGATGTCGGGGGAGTGGCTTCTGGCGCGACCGAAAAACCCGCGGCGCAACGCAGCGGCTGAGCGGATCGTGCTTCTGACGATGGCCGGCGGATTTCTCGGCGCGCCCTTCTGGTGGCGCGGGGATCCGGATGCGTTCGCATGGATGCTGCCACCGCTTGCCGGCCGAATGCTTGCAGCGGCGGGATGGGCTTTCGCGATCGCTGGCCTGCTGGCACTGCTGCGTCCCGGCGCTGCGCAGTTCCGGCTGATCGGGGTGATGCTGGCGACCTATCTGGGTCCGTTGTCCCTGGCCATATTCCTGTTGCACCTGGACCGGTTCGATCCGAAGCTGCCGGTGACCTGGGGCTTCTTCGCCATCGTCGTCCCGTTGCTTGCCGGCGCGGTCTGGCTCATCCGGTCGCATCCCGAGCCGCCCCCCGAATTGGCCGCGCCCCTGGCGGCGCGATGGATGGCAGCGTCTTTCGCGATTGCCGCCGGGATCTGGGGCGCTGCCCTTTTTGTCTGGCCGGCGGGCCCGGCGCCATCAGTCTGGCTCTGGCCATCCGATGCGCTGACAAGCCGCCTGATTGCATCCATGTTCCTGACAATCGCCGCCGCGTCCTGGACGGCGCGCGGTTCGTCGCCTCTGCTCGTGACCGTGATGGCTGGCGTTCTTGTCTACGGGGTGGGAGTCTGCCTTGCCGCAAGCGCAAATCTGGCGGCCGGAAAACCGCTGCCTCAAGCCTATATGGCTTTCTGGGCCATTGGCGGTGCCGGTGCGGCGGCCATCCTGCTCAGTCTGACGCGACCTGTCCGCGCCGACAAACCTTACGGGTGAACTGCCTGCCAAGGTCGAGAGCAGCCCATGCTGATATGGCGACGGCACGGATCGAGCTGGATTTATGCTGTAAATTCAAAAATCATTGGAGCGGGTAGAGGGAATCGAACCCTCGTATTCAGCTTGGAAGGCTGCTGCTCTACCATTGAGCTATACCCGCATTCATGACCCGCCGGCGGTGGTGGAGGGAGTTGGATTTGAACCAACGTAGGCGAAGCCAACGGATTTACAGTCCGTCCCCTTTAACCACTCGGGCATCCCTCCGGTCCAGCCGCCAGGGTCATGCATCCAAGATGGACAACCCGTAGTGCCGGGTTTCGCGGGCCAGGCAAGCAATCTGCAAACCTCGTTCCGCGGTCGGCGTTATGACGGCGCATGGGTCCCGTGTCAACAAGCTTGGCCATAAAAACAACCGGTCCCGACAGGCCATTGTGCAAGGCCTGCGATGCGGCCCCGGCGACGCCGCGCGGGCGCTGCCAGTGGCGCCGGTGAGACCGCGGAACCGGCGGCGCCCCGCCCCTCCTGTTGCGTGGCGCAACAATCGGCGTATAAGCGCGCCATGAGCAAAGATGACGACGCCGGCGCAGCCGGTTCCAACCGCGACACCCATTACGCCAAGCTTCGCCGCGCGCACCGCGACGTCAAGCGCGATCAGCAGGGCCTGCCGCCCGCCCAGCCGCGCTCCAAGCGCGACCTGCCGGCGCGCAAGGGCGCGCTCTATGGGGACAAGGTGGCGCCCGACACGGTCTATCTCTACGGCCTGCACACGGTGCGCGCCGCGCTCGACAATCCGGACCGCCGCATCACTGCGATGAAGGCCACGCGCAACGCGCTGATGCGGCTGGAGATCGCCGAAGACGCCGCCCTGCCCTTCCCGCTCGAGATGGTGACGCCGCAGGAGATCGACCGGCTGCTCGGCGATGACGCGGTTCATCAAGGCGTGTTGCTGGAGGCCGCACCGCTCAAGCCGCGGCCGCTGAGTGATCTCGGCGACACGCGTCTTCTGGTCATCCTCGACCAGGTCACCGATCCGCACAATGCCGGCGCGATCATGCGCTCGGCCGTGGCGTTCGGCGCGGGCGCGCTGGTCACCACGCAGCGCCACAGCCCGCAGGAATCTGGCGTGCTGGCCAAGGCCGCCTCCGGCGCGCTCGAGATGATCGATCATATCGAGGTGCGCAACCTGGCTGCAGCCATTGAAGAGATCAAGGCGCAAGGCTTCGTCACCATCGGGCTCGATTCGGAAGCCCCGGTGCCGATCGAATCCGGTCTTTCGGGCAGCCGGATCGCGCTGGTGCTGGGCGCCGAAGGCAAGGGCCTGCGCCAGAAGACCCGCGAAACCGTCGACACGCTGGTGCGGCTCGACATGCCCGGCGCCATCAAATCGCTCAACGTGTCCAACGCCACGGCGATCGCGCTCTACGCAGCGCAGCAGTATCTGGGCAGATCCGGCGCCGATTGAGCGTGCCCCGGCCGCAGGCCTGCATTGACCGGAATGCTCCGGCCAAGCCCGATCACGCGGTTTTTGCTTTACAGCAGCGATGGATATGCTATCCGCATCTCCGCTGCCCTTGTAGCTCAGTTGGTAGAGCACCTGATTTGTAATCAGGGGGTCGCGGGTTCGAATCCTGCCGGGGGCACCATTCTTCTCAATGTCTTAGCTCATTTCC
>NZ_JACIYP010000336.1 GCF_014359905.1 Hoeflea sp.
ATATCGGCACGGTGATCAACCCGATGCTCGCACACGGGCAACTCATGGGTGGCGTCGCCCAGGGGGTGGGGCAGGCGCTGATGGAAGCCATCCGGCATGACCCCGACACCGGCCAGCCGCTGACCGGCTCTTTCATGGATTACGCGATGCCCCGCGCCGGCGATCTGCCCTTCATCAAGGTCGTCTCGTCGGGCGAGCCTACGGCGATGAACGCGCTTGGATCGAAAGGGGCTGGAGAAGCCGGCACCGTCGGCGCGCTGTCTGTCCTGGCCTCGGCCATCGCGGACGCGCTGGCGCCGCTCGGCGTCGATCACGTCGACATGCCCGCCACCCCCGAGGCGATCTGGAAGGCGATCCGGGACGCTCGGGGGCAGGCGATCACATCGTCGGTGGCGTGTTCACCCAGAGCGCGCGCACCATTTCGGTCCAGCTGTTGGCATAGCGGTGATCGAGCGTCGAACTGAAGAAGATCATGCCCCCGGCCGCCACCGGATAGACCGTGTCCTGAACGACCACGTCCAGCGTGCCGTCGAGGACGAAGATGAACTCCTCGCCCTCGTGCTGCAGGAACCGCGGCTGTTCGGCCCCGGGTGCCAGATGCAGCAGGTTGGCTTGCAACAGGCCCGCCCTGTTGAAGGGCAGGATCCGGTCGAACCAGACCAGGCGGCTTTCGTCCTCCTCGGCCTGATGCGGCAACTTGAGGAATCGCTCGGGTGGAAACACCGTCACCGGCGCCGCCCCCGTGTCCTCGTCGTCGAGGATCAGCAGGTCCGGCACCGACGTCTCCAGCACCTCGGCCAGACGGTGCAGCATGGCGAGGGAGGGCGAAAGACGGCTGTTCTCGAGCTTGGAGATCATGCTTTCCGAGCATTCCACCTGATCGGCCAGTTGGCGCAGGGTATAGCCCTTCAGCAGGCGGGCGTGGCGGATGCGGTGCCCGTGATGGGAAATCTTCCGGCGAGAACGGACGGTTTCGCTGGACTTGGACATGGTATCGCCCTTTCGGACAGGGAGGGGCTCATGGCCCGGTAAGTCGAGTGGATAATGGTTGCATAACGGAGCATTCAAGTTTCTTGAGCCAAAATCAACCTTCGCTGTCCGATCGAGAAGATCGCTGCTCGCCCGGGGCGGGGCAGTGGCGCGCCCCGGCCTCGGCAAGGCGGCGGTTCCCTTGTGCCCAACCGGATCTGGAGAACGCTTCGCGAGGGCAGGTGGCGGGTCGTGTGCCCCTCGGATCAAGCCCTCTCGGCAAAGCCGGGGCGGTTCGGTGCGATCGGCGTGCAAGGCTTTCGGCCCGAATGGCTATCGGCAAATCCGACGCAACGCCCGCGCGCCAATTCAGCACGCCGAAACCTGTCATTGTCGCATCTGTTCGGATGTCCGGCGCAACGGGCGGAAAATCTTGCGGAGGCGTTCCGCGCGGAATAGGTATATCGGGCACTAATGAAGAGGGCGCCATGACTGAGACGTTTCTTTGCAGACCCGAGGACCTGCCTGAGCACGGGGTCAGGATCGTGGAGATCGGGGACATCGAAATCGGCGTGATACGCCATGAGGGCGCTCTCCATGCCTACCGCAATGTCTGTCCCCACCAGGGCGGACCCGTGTGCGAGGGGGTAAGGATCGCGAAGGTTCGGGCGGAACTCGATGAACAACGCCGCTTCAGCCGCCATGACTTCGATGCAGACGAGATGCACATCGTCTGTCCGTGGCACGGCTGGGAGTTCCGCCTGGACACCGGCGAGGCTGCCGGCGACCCCGCGATCCGGCTGCACCGTTACGATGTCGTGGAGCGCGATGGCGGCCTCTATGTCGAAATCTGACAGGTCTGCCTGTATACGACAGCTGTGCGAGGCGATGGACGCCGAGGGGCCCGCAGCCCTGGACGAGGGGGACGCGCAGCGGCTTTTCGCGGCGCTGATCAGGCTCTATGCTTCGCGGCGCGAGGCACACCCGGATGCACGCCCGTTCGGCCCGGGCGAAGTCGTTTCTGCCACGGATGTTGCGCACGCGACAACCGGGATGCTCGAGGCTGCCGACATGGCAGTATTCGAACTCGGGATGTGGCAGGCCATCAAGCGCGCGACATGACCCTGCGCGCAGGGAGGAGAGAGAAGATGAAAGACAACCCGACAGCAGGCGCCATTCCGGCCCATGATCCCTCGCTCGAGGAGTTCGACACCACGAAGCTTCTGAAGAACGCTGCGCGCCAGGCGCGGGCGCGGAACTATCAGGACTTCTTCATCATGGATGTGGATGCGCACCATTACGAGACCGAGACGCTTCCCGAAATCATGCAATACATGGACGACCCGGTGCTGCGTCGGCTTGGGGAATCGTCCGGCGCCATCGGACGCTCGGGGCTTTTGCCGGCGGCGATGGGCTCGCAGGACATGGCCGGCCGCGTGACCCGCTATCCGGGCCGCCGGCACGAGAAGGTGCCGCCGGCGCCGCACCGCGACATCACCCTGACGCGGCGCTGGATGGACGCGCTGGGCGTCGACATGGCGTGCCTGTTCCCGACGCCCATGCTCATGCTGCCGACGCATCCTCAGTCCGATGTCGAGGTCGGGCTGGCACGGGCCTACAACCGCTGGCTGTGCGAGCGGGTGCTGGAAGAGGATCCGCGGATCTGCTCGATGCTGTATCTGCCGCTGAACGAGCCGCACGAGGCCGAGCGGTTCATAGAGGAATTTGCCGGGCGCAAGGGCGTCATCGGCTTCCTGACCACCGGCTACACCAAGCGGGCGGTTCACGACAACGCCAACATGCGCGTCTATTCGATGCTGGAAGAGCGCGGCCTGCCGCTGGGCTTCCACGCTGTCTACAACTGGTCCGACACCTCGCTGGCGCAGCTCAACCGCTTCATCTCGGTTCATGCGCTGGGCTTCAGTATCTGCAACATGCTTCACATGACCAACTGGGTCATCAA
>NZ_JACIYP010000337.1 GCF_014359905.1 Hoeflea sp.
AGAGATCAGCCGGGACCTGATCGGAAGGCTGCATGCACACGGTCTGATTGGAACTGGGCCGCGCGCGCCGCGTCGTGGTGCCCCCTATACCTTCGTGACCACAGACGCGTTCCTCTCAGCTTTCGGGATGGAGAGCTTGCGCGACCTGCCAGACGCTGAACAGCTGAATGACGCTGGGCTGGCCGCGCGCCCTTGAAACCTGCTTCAGACCATCAGGGCACCTGCCGCTGCTGATGGAGCCGCGCGGCCGCCTGAACGAGATCCGCCAAATGCGGGCCAGCGGTGGTAGAGCAAGGCCCAGCTTTGGGCCGAGGCAGGACGGCATCGCTGAAGGATGTGACCAGTCCGCTCCAAGCTGGCGCAGCCTGAGCGACGCGTTTCCAATAAGAGATCGCGGGACTTCTTCGCGTTCCGAAAGGCGTCGACCGCCCTTCCGTCAATTGCCGAAGCAGATGATAGCGATCTCGATGAGGGAGGCGCGCGATGGACATGCGCTGTTTACCAAATTGAAAGCAGGCTGATCCAAGAAGGTCCGGGAGTGATCGCCCCTCTGCCATTCGATGCCCTGCTGCATGCAAACGAAGCAGATCGTCGATCAGGCGCTCCAGACGCCGAACTCCGTTGGCGGCGGGACGGGTGCGTTTGCAGAGGGCCGCGCCGCACCAGGCGCAGATCTGATGCGGCACAAGACGCTTCTGGCTGAACGGAGCCAATCCTTGTCCGCAAGACGGGCACCTGTCTCGAAGCCGACAACCGTGACGAAAGCAAGAAACGCGTGTCGCGAGGCTCCAGCCTCGGCGAAAATAGGGCGTTTCGTCTTCCGTCAGACAAGCGGGACAGAACTGCAGCCAGGTAACCTGCCTCCTGGGTGCGCAACTCTGCTGAGGCGATGCCCGCAGGGGCAAACGCAGCACAGCCAAAGGGTCAGGGGCAATGGTCAGAGCCGCGATGTCTTCCACGGGTATGCCGGTATGCTCTCGCAGAAACTGCAGGATGCGATCGGGCAACGCCCGATCAAGCCGCGCCGACCAGTTCTCACCCGGCGCTCCGAGAAGCGTGCCAAAATAGTGCGGAGGTATGCCGTTCGCGTAGGCGAGGCGGTGCAGCCAACTCGACAGAAGTTCACCTGGTGCGGGCATAATGCTCACTGGCCAACGGCTTCCCGCCACACTTTCATACCGCTCTGCAGATGTGACGGATATCTCGGTCGGCCCAAACCTCATGTCATATCGTGACGCAAAGCGGAATTACGGCGCCTCGAGAGAGGCACATAGCCGAGGTCCCACAGGGTTGCGCCCGTGATCCGGCCCTCACCGCGCGAGATTGCCGCCACTGCGGCACGGGTGACGATCTCGACAACCTCGCCGATCAGCCCCTCTGACAGATCATGGATGATCTTCGCCAAGGGTTCGCGCGACAGATCGGAGGCGTCGGCGAGCGGCAGACTGGCTTCCAGGCTGTCGAGAAGCGTCGCGAATTCCTCGTCATACGGCCATCGTGGAATGGGGATCGTATCGAAACGTGAGCCCATTTCGTCGGTGTCATGCACCGCATCGTAGATCGCGATTTCGCCGACAAGGACTGGTGAGATGTCATGCACCCGTGCGATCCGCCGCAAGAACGAGAAGATGGCCTTCACATCCTGGCGCCGCCCGCGCAACGCGCTGTGGAACTCGTCGAAGATCAAAAGGCGCGGCTTCAGGCGCTCCAGAAGATGATCGACCTGATCGCCGGCGCGGGACAGGCTGCGCCAGCCCGCGGCTTGTGGCGCGCGCAATCCGGACAGGATGCTGGCATAGAAATGCGACAGGCCTGCACCTTCCCGGGTCTGGATCACCCACACCTTTTGCTGGTCGGCGGTACGCAGATGTTCGATGGCGAAGCGTTCGGCGATCATGGTCTTGCCGTTGTGGTAGGGACCGGCAAGCAGCAAACCGCGTGGGCGCAGCGATGGCGGTCGCTCGAGCAGCAGTCGCATCGCGTCATGCGCCGCGCCGGCGGCCGGATGGCTGATCCAGCGCGGCGCGCGAACATGGGCGATCCGCACTGCGTCATCGGCCTGCAAGAGCGGGACTGTGGCGGGCATGAGGTGATCCGGCACTTTACCAATCCTCGACCGGGAAGACCCGCCGCGGGCGATCCGGGTCGAGCTTTGCCTGGGCCGGAGCGGAAGGCGCGGCGAGATCGGTATGAGGCTTCTTTGCCTCGGTGGCATGCCGGGCACGGGTCATCTCCTTCAACCGGCTCTTCGGGGTTTTGGCGGCGGCAACAGTTGCGGCGATTTCGCGTCGGATGGCTGCCGCCTCCCGCACTGGGCGCCGCTGGACTTCGCGTCGCTGCTGTCGATCCGCCTGATGCTGCCAGAGCGTGATCGGCTCGGCCAGCCCGTCCCGTCGCCTGACCGGCCGCCAGGCCAGCGTATCCGGATCCTTGACGTAGACATGGCTGATGTCGCGAGGGTCATAGCACACATGCAATGGATCCAACTGGTCACGGCGGGCGACCAGCGGACCGAGCCAGGGCTCGAAATAGTCGATGGAGAAGAGACTGATGCCCTGAGGTGAAATTTTCCGCGTCTTGCGCGGCAGGAAATTGAGCAGCACATCGACAGGCGCATCAATCGGCCGGTCCTTCGGCTGAAACCGATTTTCCCACTCTATTGCCGGGACGGTCAGCTTGCGCGAATTCTGGCTCAGGTTGTGGTCGATGATCGCGAGCGCGATGCAGCGTTCAAGATCCGCGAAGCTGAGTCGTGCGCGCTCTTCCGAGGCATAGTCGCCCCGATCCGCGATGGAACGCCCCGTCTTGCCCGGCAAGGCGCGTAGCGCGGTGTTCACTTTCCCGAGCAGGCGTTCGACGACTCCGCCCCGATGCACGGTGCCCTTGTTCCGCATGCGTATGGCGATGCCATAGTCCGCGCATC
>NZ_JACIYP010000338.1 GCF_014359905.1 Hoeflea sp.
CCGTCATCCTCGATCAGTGTATCTGCCTCCCGGCTCATTGCGGCAGTCTCGTCTGCAGTTCAGGCGGCCAATCCACCCGCGGGTCGAGCCGCACATAGGCCATGCCCGGCAGGCCGGTCTTGACCTGGAGGAGGTGCTCTCTGAGCAGGTCCGGGGCGATCCGCGCCTTGATGCGGAACATCAGCTTCTGGCGCTCTTCTTGCGTCTCCACCGTCTTGGGTGTGAACTGCGCGACGTCCGCCACGAAGGAGATTTCGGTCGGGACCACGTATTGCGGGGCGGCGTCGAGCACGAGCCGCGCCTCGGCCCCGAGCGCGATCCGCCCGGCCTGTTCCGTCGGCAGGAAGAAGGTCATGTACACATCGGTGAGATCGACCATGTTCAGCACCACGCCGCCCGGGGAGAGAACCTCGCCGGGCTGAGCGACGCGGTACTGGACGCGCCCGTCACGCGGCGATTTCAGCACGCTGTCGTCGATATCCGCCTGAATGCGCTGGAGGGTGGCCCGCGCCGCTTCCACCGAGGCCTCCGCGGCAATGACATCCGACTTGGCCCGCCCTATGGCGGCTTGCGCGGCCGCCGCCTGCGCCTCCGCGGCACCGACCGCTGCCTTCGCCGCCGCGGCCGCGGCACGGTCGTCATCGAGCTGCGCCTCGGAGGCGGCATTTTTTGAGGCGAGCTCCCGGGTGCGGGCAAGCCGTTTTTGCGCGGCGTCGAGCTCGGCCTTCCTCTGGGCTATGAGCGCCTCGGCGGCCTGCTTCTCGGCCTCACGCTGGGTCACCAGGCTTTGCGCGGTCTCGATGCCGATGAGCGCCCGTTGCAACTGCGCCTCGGCCTCCCGGAGCTGCGCCTCCAGAACGGCCGTGTCCATTTTCGCCAAGACCTGGCCGGCGCGGACGAAGTCGCCCTCGTTGACCAGGATCTCCCGGATCCGGCCTGCGGTCCTGGCCGCGATATCGATCTCGACCGCCTCGATCCGGCCGTTTCCGGCGGCGAATCCGTCGGGCAAGTCCTGCGGTTGAAAATGCCACCAAGCCCAAACACCCAGCCCAATGACAATCGCAGCGGCGACGCCTCGAATACCTGCTTTCATGAATTTTTTCACGTCTTGGATTGCTCCACGCCAGTTGGCTCACTCATTCTTGACCATTGAATTCAGGCTGAGCGAGATCTTTGTAGACCCACATCTGAAGCTATACCTTACGCACGAATCACAGCAATTAGGCTGACCCATATCATTTTGTCGACAAACAAATATCCGGGCGAGATTCCCAGTTTCCCTATTATCCCAGTTTATAATCATGGGTAGTAACTACGCGGACTGCTCAGAGATAGAGTTTCTATCCATGGGTAGTAAAATGGGTAGTATTGAGCGGCGATGGCTGTGAAAAATACACCAAGCAACTGTTTATAAATGCTTTTTAATTTTTATTCGTCGAGCAAGTGCAGAACCTTGAATAACCCTGGCTCCTGCCCTGGTGCTCAGTTCTGTTCCAGGCTGCCCAGTTCCGGTGGTAGTTTGAACACCACCTTTTGCTTGCTCAGAGGGCAATCGAATTCGAGATAGTAAGCCAAAAGCTGCAAGGGTACCCGGGCTGTGCGGCCGTACAGGCGATCACCAATGATCGGATGCCCCAGGCCGGCGAGGTGGCGGCGAATCTGGTGTTTCCGGCCGGTTTCGATGCTGACCTCCACCAGGGAAGTCTGGTCGGTTTCGCTGAGTTCCAGCGTTGAGACCCGGCTGACCGCAGGCTTGCCCTCTACCGGGGCATCAACGAGCTGGTCCCGCGCGTCCATCAAGCCAGTCACTCGAGCCTTGTAGCGTTTGGTCATTGTCCGGCCTGAGAAGCACTGGGAAAGGGCGCCGGCTGCTTTCGGGTCATGGGCGATCAGCATCAGCCCGGCGGCGTCGGCGTCAAGCCGGTGGATCAGGTGGCATGGTCTCTCAAGCTGGATTTCGACCAGGCGGAGCAGGCTGCAATGGTCGCCCCACTGGGATCCCTGGGCCAGCAGCCCGTGAGGTTTGAACCATACCGTGTAGCGCCCCAGATCCTCCAGCAGGACAGGCTCCTCCGGTTGTCTCGCCAATACCTTCTCATCGTAGTAAAGCTGCAGCCGGATGCCCGGCTTGAGTTCTTTCGTGGCACGTCTAAGCCGAAGACGCTTTCCCTTGTGAGTCCACCAGCAGGCACCTTTGGCCATGGCGTCCTTGATCTTCTGGCGGGAAAGCGCGGGTGCCGCGTCGCTCAGGGCGTCGATGGCTTTGCCGGTTTGCTTCAGGGTGATATCGATGGTTGTTCGCATGGGATCTTGCGGTCACTGAACATATGGATAGGCAAATGGTATCAGCTGGCGCGCTCCCGGGGTGCGGTGTTTTGCCAAAGTCCGTATAATTCCGGGTTTTACCGGCCGAAACATGCGGCCGCCGCGTCCAGGTTTGGAGTTCTCGGGTTATGAGTCAGGCAGTCGAACAGGGTACCCTGTACGTTATTTCAGCGCCATCCGGTGCCGGCAAGACCAGCCTTGTGGCGGGAATGCTCCGCAAGGACGAGAAGCTCGGTGTTTCCGTCTCGCACACCACCCGCAACATGCGAGAGGGTGAACAGGACGGGGTCAACTACCATTTTGTCAGCAGGGCCGTGTTCGAGGCGATGATCGGTCAGGGCGATTTCCTGGAGCACGCGGATGTCTTTGGCAACTACTATGGCACGTCCCAGGTGTGGGTGCGGGAAACCCTGGCCAGTGGTCAGGATGTGATTCTGGAAATCGACTGGCAGGGGGCGGCTCAGGTTCGAAGGCTGATCCCCGAATGTGTCAGTATCTTTATTGTGCCACCGTCACCGGAAGTCCTGCGTGAACGTCTGGTGGGGCGCGGTACCGATTCGCCCGAGGTGGTCGAGCGCCGGCTGGCGGAGGCAGA
>NZ_JACIYP010000339.1 GCF_014359905.1 Hoeflea sp.
CGGCGGGCCGCGTTCGTCCTTTTGGAACGTCCACCGGACGTTCCAATTCGCCTTCGGCGAACCAGTCCTCACCCATCCGTGCGCCCGAAGAAGAGGCCGCCTGCATCCTCAAGGCGGCGGAGCGCATTCTCACCGGTCTCGAACGCGGCCTTCTCATCGAGGCCCGCCTCCTGCGGCAGGCGATGGAGGAGGCGTTCGGCGGTTCGGACGCCGAGGGCTTCTGGACCTGGAAAGCCGCATACGAAGCTTGCGAAGCCGCGCAGGTTCTGTTCCTCCGCAAATATGGTCGCGCCATGCGGGAGAAGGCAGGCTCGCCTGCCGCACAACTCGCCATGCTGTCCCGCATCGCCGGGCTTCTTCCCACCCACACCCGCCGCACGCAGGAGTCCGAGGAGTTCCAGCAGTTCAGCACCCCTATGCCGCTTGCCTATGCGGCCAGCATCGCGGCGGGCGTCACCGGCGATGATGTGGTGCTGGAGCCGTCGGCCGGCACGGGGATGCTTGCCGTCTTCGCCGAGATCATGAGCGCGCGGCTGGCGCTCAACGAGATCGCCGATACGCGGGCGGCGCTCCTGAAGCGGCTGTTCCCGGACAACCCGGTCAGCACACATGACGCCGCCAGCATCGACGATCGGCTCGCGGACGATGTCGCGCCGTCGGTTGTTCTCATGAACCCGCCCTTCTCGGCGGCGCTTCACGTGCAGGGGCGCGTGGCGCAAGCCGACTTCCACCACGTGCGTTCGGCGCTGGCGCGTCTCCCGAAAGGCGGCCGTCTGGTCGCCATCACCGGACACAATTTTCCCTATGACCGGCTCGATGGCGCGGTGCGCTTCACCTGCGTCGTGGACGGCTCCGTCTACTACAAGCACGGAACCACCTTCGACACGCGCCTCACCGTCATCGACAAGTCGCTCGATACGGCTTCGCCGCCGGAATTGCCGTACGCGGAAAATGCCGTCGAATTGCTCGCCCGCCTCATCGAACATCTGCCGCCACGCTTGGAAGTGGACGGCGCGGTCGGGCTCGGGACAGCGGCGAAGACCGCTGTTGCGCGCAAGGTCGCGCCAATCGCGCGCAGGCCGCAGTCCGTCATTTCTGCGGCGCCCGATGCTGTCGAGCTCACCTATGAGCCCATCGAATGGAAGCCGGCCGAGGGCGCCGACCTGACCGACGCGCTCTACGAGGGCTACGCCCTGCAATCGATTCATATCCCAGGCGCCAAGCCGCATCCGACGAAGCTGGTGCAGTCGGCGGCCATGGCCTCGGCGCCGCCGCCGCACCCTTCCTATCGGCCGCATCTTCCGGCGCATATAATAGAGAGTGGCATCCTCTCCGACGCTCAGCTTGAGAGCGTCATCTATGCCGGCGATGCGCATTCCCGGCATCTCGCCGGATCGTGGGCGGTTGATGAGACCTTCGACAATGTCCATGCCGCACCGGAAGGCGCCGAGAATGCCGTGCGCTTCCGCCGCGGCTGGTTCCTGGGCGACGGCACAGGCTGCGGCAAGGGCCGGCAGGTCGCCGGCATCATCCTCGACAACTGGATCAAGGGCCGCCGCAAGGCGGTGTGGATCTCCAAGTCCGACAAGCTGATCGAGGACGCGCGGCGCGACTGGTCGGCGCTGGGCATGGAGCAACTGCTCGTCCAGCCCCTATCGCGCTTCAAACAAGGCACGCCGGTCCGGTTGTCGGAAGGGGTGTTGTTCGTGACCTACGCTACTCTGCGCAACGAGCCGCGCCTGCGCCAGGTCATCGACTGGCTGGGAGACGGCTTCGACGGCGTGATCGTTTTCGACGAAGCCCATGCCATGGCCAACGCCGCCGGCAGCAAGGGTGAGCGCGGCGACCAACTTCCCTCCCAGCAGGGCCGCGCCGGGTTGCGCCTGCAGCGCGCCTTGCCGGACGCCCGCATCGTCTATGTCTCCGCCACCGGCGCGACAGATGTGCGCAACCTCGCCTATGCCGAGCGGCTCGGCCTGTGGGGCGGCGAGGATTTCCCTTTCGCCAACCGGGCCGAGTTCGTCCAGGCCGTCGAAGCAGGCGGTGTGGCGGCGATGGAAGTGCTGGCCCGCGACCTCAAGGCGCTCGGTCTCTACACCGCGCGGTCGCTTTCCTATGAGGGCGTCGAAGTCGAGATCGTCGAACACGCGCTGACCCCGGCGCAGACAGCGATCTATGACGCCTATGCCGAAGCCTTCCAGATCATCCATCGGAACCTGAGTCAGG
Organism: Hoeflea sp.; assembly: GCF_014359905.1. Lineage (GTDB taxonomy): Bacteria > Pseudomonadota > Alphaproteobacteria > Rhizobiales > Rhizobiaceae > Hoeflea. Next base: position 2,227 of record NZ_JACIYP010000339.1, read on the forward strand.
CGCTGGAAGCCGCTAATGTCACCGGCGAGCGCCGGACTCTGAACGGCCAAGCGAAGTCCGCCGCCCTGTCGGTGTTCGAGGGCGCCAAGCAGCGCTTCTTCGCCGCGCTGCTTTCGGGGCTGAAGGCCGCCACGCTCATCAAGTCCATCGAGGCGGATATGGCGGCGGGACACGCTGCCATCGTGCAACTGGTCTCTACCGGTGAGGCGATCCTCGACCGGCGGCTTTCGGAGATTCCCGCAGAGGAATGGACGGATTTGAACGTGGATCTGTCGCCGCGCGACGTGATCTTGACTTACCTCCAGCATGCCTTTCCGACGCAGCTTTATGAACCGTACACCGACGAAGACGGCAATCTGCGCTCGCGCCCCGCCTTCAATGCCGAGGGCAACCCGATCCAGTGCCGCGAGGCCGTCGCCTCCCGCGACCGGATGATCGAGCGCCTCGCCTCGCTCGATCCCGTGCCCGGCGCGCTCGATCAGATCATTCAGCGCTTCGGGACAGACAAGGTAGCGGAAGTGACGGGACGGTCACGGCGGATCGTTAGGAAGGGCGACCGGCTTTGTGTCGAAAACCGTCCGCCCTCGGCCAATCTCGCCGAGACGAGAAGCTTCATGGATGACGAGAAGCGCATCCTGATCTTCTCGGACGCTGGCGGGACCGGCCGCTCGTACCAT
>NZ_JACIYP010000034.1 GCF_014359905.1 Hoeflea sp.
TTCTGTCAGCGATTTCGGTCGGTCCAAGGGTTTCATATGCGCTTACTCCGGGAGCGAACCTATATCACTTGCAACTAGCATACAATGTGCAAGGTTGACACACTGGCATACCGTATGCCAGTTAATGCGCTCGGATGGGAGGACAGCCGTGATGAACTTGCAGCGTGTGGAGACACTGTTTGTAGAGCTGAACCGGTTGCTGGTTGCAGCCATTCTTGCGCTCGTCTTTGCAATTGTATTCATCAACGTGGTTGGCCGGTACGGGTTTTCGCATTCCTTTGCATGGGTGGAGGAGGCCGCGCGCCACCTGATGATCCTGGGTGCGTTCTCGGGGGCCGGGCTGGCGCTCAGGGAGGGGCGGCTGGTGGCGATCGTTGCGGTGTCCGACCTGATGCCGGCCCGTTTCGGCAAAGCCCTGCGCTGGATCATCGTCGCGATCATGGCCGCCTTCATGGCCACAATGCTCTGGCTCGGCATCAGCTTCGTGGAATTCGGCTGGAGCAAGCAGACGATGTCGACGGGGATGTCGCGCGGAATTCCCTATCTCTCCATACCGATCGGATGCGGATTGTTCCTGATCCAGCTGGCGTTTTTCGCCCGCCGTTTTGTGGCCGAGGAATTCGAGATCGATGCCGTCGATCTGCCGTCTCAGAACCGGGCGGCCTGAATCATGGCAAAAACCCTGATCATCCTGTTCTTTGCCACGCTTTTCCTCGGTGTGCCGGTCGCCTTCACGATGGGGATCGCCGGTATCGTTGCCGTCTTCATCGACGGTTCGCTCAATCCTCTGATCGCCACGCAGCGCATGTTCGCCGGAATCGACAGCTTCCCGCTCATGGCGGTGCCGTTCTTCATTCTGGCCTCCGAACTGATGACGGCCTGCGGTCTCACAAGGTCGTTGCTCGGCTTTGCCAATGCGCTGGTGGGCCATCTTCGCGGTGGTCTGGGGCATGTCAACATCCTGGTCTCGATGCTGTTTGCCGGCATCAGCGGATCCGCCCTGGCCGACGCCGCGGGACCTTCGGCGATCGTCATGCGGATGATGCGCGAGGCAGGCTACGAAAAGAACTATGCAGGCGCCCTCTCCGCCGCGACGGCGACGATCGGACCGATCATTCCACCGTCCATTCTCGCGGTGATTTTCGCCATATCGACAACCGGGGTGACCGTTGGCGGGCTTTTTCTGGCGGGCATTGTTCCGGGAATCCTGCTTGGCGTGTCGCTGGCCCTGGCCAATCACGTCATATCGGTCAAATACGGCTATCGTGGCCGCCAGGTTCGCGCCGGCCTTCGCGAGCTGGCGACGACAGCCCTGGCAGCGCTGCCCGCCATCGTCATGCCGGGCATCATTCTTGGCGGCATCCTGCTTGGCGTCTTCACTCCCACCGAAGCCGGCGCCGTGGCCTCCGCCTACGCGCTGCTTCTCGGGCTTGTGTTGCGGTCCTTCACACTCATGGGCATCTACGGCGCCTTCGTGCGAGCCGCGGTGTTGACCTCCTCGGTCTTTCTCATCGTGGCGCTGGCATCGATCTTCGCGTGGCTTCTCACCTATCTGCAGATCCCGCAGGAACTGGCTGCGGCAATTTCGAACGTCACCGACAGCAGGCTCGGCGTTCTGTTCATTCTGGCCGCTTTCGCACTGATCTGCGGTCTCTTCATCGACACGCTTCCGGCGCTGATCATTCTCACGCCGATCCTCGGACCGATCGCCTATTCGGCCGGCATCGATCCGCTCCAGTTCGGAATGATGCTGATCCTGAACTTGACCATCGGCATGATCACGCCCCCCGTCGGCCCGGTTCTCTTCGTCATTTCCGCCGTTGGCCGCCTGCGTATCGAAGCGCTTTCCAAAGCCATTCTGCCGCTGCTGCTGGCAGAACTTCTCGTCCTGCTGCTGGTCATTCTGGTGCCCGGCGTCAGTACGTTCGTCCCCAACCAGTTTGGCTTTAGCAACTGACATGAACAGGAGGATCATTATGAAATCCATGTCAAAATTCCTTGCGACAACTGCGGCAATTGCAGTTCTCGGCGCTGCGTCCGCAGCATCGGCAAAAGAACTCAAATATGCGCATTTTCAATCCGCGGATCTGAGTTCGCCCAAGCATGCCGCAGCACTGGCTTTCGAAAGCTGCGTCGAGGGCAAGACGGCCGGTTCCATTGATGTCCAGATCTATCCGGCCGGCCAGCTTGCGGGCGACAACGAGGTCATGGAGGGACTTCAGCTGGGATCGATTCAGATGGCGGTCGTTCACGACGGGCCGATCTCGGCCACCTACAAGCCGTTCTCCGCGCTTGCGCTGCCGTACCTGTTCGACGATCAGGCAATGGCCTGGGCGGTGATGGATGGTGCGTTCGGAGACGCCATGGCTGAGGACATGCTTGCCAAGACGGGCATCCGCATGTTCGGCGTCGCGGACAATGGCGTTCGCAACTTCACCAACAATGTGCGTCCGGTCGCCGAGCCCAAGGACATGGCGGGCCTGAAGATGCGCGTGATGACCGCGCCGGTCTGGGTCACGCTCGTGGAGAGCCTCGGTGCGTCGGCCACTCCCGTGCCGTGGCCGGAACTGCCGGGCGCCCTGCAGCAGGGTGTTGTCGATGGCCAGGAGAACGGCGTCACCAACATCATCAATGCGTCGCTCTATCAGAACCAGAAATATGTGACGCTTGATGGCCACGTCTTCAGCTGGCACGCCTATCTGATGTCCGATGACTTCTACCAGGGGCTGACGGATGGCGAGAAAACGGCAGTCACACAGTGCGTCGACATCGCAAAGGTCATCCATCGTGGCATGACCGCTGCGCAGGACGCCAACGCGAGCGCGATCCTGTCGGAAAAAGGCATGACCGTCGTCGCGGTCAGCCCGGAGCAAAAAGCCATGTTCCGCCAGGCCGCTCAACCGGCCGTGCGGGAATTCGTCGTTGGCGAAGTCGGCGCCGAGTGGCCCGACAAGCTCGATGCCGCGGTTGCCGATTATCGCGCATCCTTCAACTGACCAGCACGAAGAGGTCGCGTCATGGCGAATGCCATTGCCATTCTCGAACCCGGCTATGCGGACTACAGCACCGAGGAATCAATCCTTTCAGGCCATGGCTTGAAGGTGGTTCCCGTCGGCCCGCATGAAGACGCGGCCTCGGCCTTGCAGGTCATCAATCCGTTGGGAGTCATGGTGCGCGAGCGCGCCATGACCTCCGACCTGATGGATATCTGCCCCCGTCTCAAGATCATCGTCCGTTATGGCGTCGGTGTGGACAACATTGACATCGAAGCGGCGAGAAGCCGCGGCATATATGTCGCCAATGTCCCCGACTATGGAGCCGAGAACGAGGTCAGCGATCATGCGCTCGCACTCTATCTCGCGATCCAGCGCCGCATTCCCGCCCGCGACCAGGAGGTGCGCTCGGGCAGATGGGGCGTGGGCCAGGCAGCAAAGATTCCAAGCCGTGAGAATGCGATGCTCGGACTGATCGGCTGCGGCCGGATCGGGCTCGCAACGGCGCGCAAGTTCCGGGCCTTCGGCTTCGAGCGCATTGTGGTGTTCGATCCGTTTCTCGATCCCGGCAAGGCTGCCGCGGCGGGTCTGGAGCTGACCGATCTCGATGCCTTGTGCCGGGATGCCGATGTCATCAGCGTCCACGCGCCGCTGACCGCCGAGACCCGCGGGATTCTCGGCGCGGACCTGTTTGCGACGATGAAGCCCACGACCATTGTCATCAATGTCGCGCGCGGCGGCCTCGTGGATGAAACCGCGCTGGCCGACGCCCTGAATGCCGGCCGGATTTTCGGCGCGGGCATCGATGTCTTCGAGCAGGAACCGGTGCGCGCGGACCATCCGCTTCTGTTCACGCCCAACACCGTGCTGTCCGACCACACGGCCTGGTATTCCGAAAGGTCGGTGGGTGTGCTGCAGCGCAACGCCGCAACCGAAATCTGCCGGGTGCTTTCCGGCGAACCGCCCCAGAACTGGGTGAATCGATGGTGAGGCCCCACCGGCCCCGCCTCGGTCCCGGATCCATCTTCAACACAGACTTCCAAAGGAAGACACCATGACACTTGATGAACTTATTGCGGGTTTCCGCGGTGCGGCGACGGCCTCCGTCGCGGACGCTGTCGACAAGGTCGTCGGAAAGACCGGATTTCTCCCCGAGTCTTTCAAGCCGCGCATCAACGAAAAGAAGATCGTCGGCCCGGCGGTGACCATTCTCGAAGGCCCGACCAGCGAATTCCTGCCGCCGCAGCATGCCATCGATGCGATTGACGAGGCCGAGGCGGGCTCGGTCATCGTGATCTCCACCAACGGCACCACCGATGTGGCGCTGTGGGGCGGGCTGATGACTGCGGGCGCGGTCGCCAACAAGCACGAAGCCGCAGTTCTGGACGGCGGATTGCGCGACATTGTCGAGATCCGGCGGGACTATGATTTCCCGGTCTATTCGCGCTGCGTGTCACCGGGCACGACCCTTGGTCGCATCCGTACGCTTGCCGCGAATGTGGAGGTGGCCCTTGGCGACATTATCGTCAAGCCGGGTGACATCATCGTCGGGGATATTGATGGCGTGGTCCGGGTCCCGCGCGAGCACGCTGAAGCGGTCCTGGCCATGGCGCTGGAAATCGACGACCGCGAAGCCGAGCAGGCGCGGCTGATCATCGAATCCGGCTCCCTGAGGGACGGGCTTGCGAAGTACGGACGCATCTGATTCAACCGGCTGCCCGCGGACCGCGGCGTGGTCTGCGGGCAGCCGGGAGACGACAAAGGGGCGTGTCCCGCGCGTCGCTTCTCACATGGCGTCCCCTGACCTCAATGACCGACAAGGCGGGACTGCAATTTCCGCGCCCCGCGAAGTCCGCCCTTGCAGATGAACTGCCGTACGGGACAAGATTTCAGACACACGGGACGGCATCGTTTTGGTGCGGTCCGCACGACCTCAAGAGGAAAAGCATGACCCCTGACATTCTTTGCCTTGGCGAACCGATGCTCGAATTCAACCAGCAACCGGATGGCAGCTATCTGGCCGGACACGGCGGCGATACCTCCAACTGCGCCATCTCCGCGGCCCGGCAGGGTGCGCGCGTCGGATATGTCACGCATATCGGCGCCGACACTTTCGGCAATTCCTTCATGGATCTCTGGGCCAAGGAAGGCATTGACACCTCCACCGTCAGACAGGTCGGCGATGCGCATACCGGCGTCTATTTCGTCACCCACGGTCCCGACGGGCACGAGTTCAGCTACATGCGCGCGGGTTCGGCGAGCAGCAGGATGGGTCCGGACGATCTGCCGGTCGACGGGCTCAAGGCCGCCAGGATCCTCCACGTGTCGGGCATCAGCCAGGGCATTTCTGCGATTGCTGCCGATGCGGTCTTCGCGGCGATCGAATGTGTTCGGTCGGCAGGCGGCAAGGTATCCTACGACACCAATCTCCGGCTCAAGCTCTGGCCTCTGCAGCGCGCCCGCGCGGTGATCCATGCGGCGATGGCGCAGTGCGACATCGCCCTGCCGGGACTCGATGACGCGCGACAGCTGACGGGACTCGAGGACCCGGATGCGATTGCGGATTTCTATCTCAGGCTGGGAGTGGGTGTCGTGGCGCTGACGCTGGGCGAACAGGGCACCCTGGTGGCCACGGCCGACGAACGCCGGCGGATCAAGGGTCGCCGCGTGGAAGCGGTGGATGCGACCGCCGCCGGGGACACGTTCGACGGGGCATTTCTGGCCCGGCTTGTGGCCGGTGACGATCCGTTTGACGCTGCACGCTACGCCAATGCCGCCGCGGCGCTCTCGACCCAGGGATATGGCGCGGTTGCCCCGATCCCTCGAACGGCAGCGGTCGAATCCTTTCTGGCTGAGGAATGAAGATGAAGCATGCAGTTATCATCGGCGGCACACGGGGCATAGGCCACGGCGCCGCTGAAGCCTTGTCGCAGGCAGGATGGACAGTCACCTGCACGGGCATAGGCGAAGAAGAGGTGGCGGAGTTCCGTACCGGTCATCCCGACTGCCGCGCATCGACGCTCGACGTCCGTGACATGGAGGCGGTCCAGGCATTCTTTGCAGGACTCGACCGGCTTGACGGGCTGGTCAATTGCGCGGGGGTTCTCGACCGTGGCGGAGAATACGATATTGCCACTTTCGAGAATGTGATCGACATCAATCTCAACGGTACGATGCGGACCTGCCTGTCGGCACATCCGCTGCTGGCCGGGAGCCGCGGCGCGATTGTCAACACGGCCTCGATGCTGAGCTATTTCGGCGGTCCGCTCGTGCCGGCGTACTCGGCTTCAAAAGGCGGTGTGGCGCAACTGACAAAGGCGCTCGCCGGGAAATGGGCCGGTGACGGCATTCGTGTCAATGCCATCGCGCCGGGCTGGATCGAAACCGAAATGACCACAGCGCTGCGCGCCGATGAGGAGCGCAACAAGCCGATCCTGGCCCGGACACCGCAGGGGCGCTGGGGCAAGCCGTCCGAAGTCGGCGCGCTTGTCGCCTGGCTCCTTTCCGAACAAGCCTCCTTCGTCACCGGCAGCATCTATCCGGTCGATGGCGGCTACTCCGCAATGTAAGGAACATCACCATGCCTGTAGAACCGAATGATGCCGAAGCACGGATGCCATACCAGCTGCCGTTCCCCAAGGAAGCCCTGAGCGAGATCGTCATTCCGGACGCAGTTCCCAAGGATGACCGCCTATGGGTCCCGCAGGCAAAAAATGTCTGGTTCCGCCCGCTATGCCTCAACCGGTCCGAAGGCTACTGGATGAACCTGCTCAAGGTTCGAAAATCCGGGGTCCTGTCCCGTCACCGGCACCCGCAAGCCGTGCATGGCTGGGTATTGAAAGGCCGATGGCACTATCTCGAGCATGACTGGATGGCGGAAGAAGGCGGATATGTCTACGAGCCCCCCGGCGAGACACACACCCTGGTGGTGCCCGAGGGCGTGGAGGAGATGATCACCTACTTCCAGGTCAATGGCGTGATGCTCTATGTCGACCCCTATGGCAAGACCATGGGGTTCGAGGACGTCTTCACCAAGATCGACATGTGCCGCAAGCACTACGAGGCGGTGGGCCTGGGCGGCGATTTTGTGGATCAGTACATCCGTTGACATTGCCATGCCGAGCGGCTCTCGATGGTGTGTGCACCATGATGGCCGACTGAGACGCAGGCCCGATTTCGCAAGCAGCCCTCAGGCCTGGCCTGCCGGCCTGAGGGATCGCTGTCGAGGAGCCTGTCGGCATTCCGTCAGGCATGGATTCCGGACGCTCAGCTATTTCAAGCCAGGATCGTGGCCTGTTACCTGTCGCAGACTGCTCCGACGAGCATGAGACCATGGAACGGGGTTATCGTGTTGAAGAGATTTCTAGCCGGGCTGGGTGTCGCCATTGTGCTGCTGCCGGCGCTTCCCGCGTCCGCCGATGAGGCGTGGCTTCTGCCAAATGGCGAGGAAGTCACCTGGGATCAGGATATCGATGGGATCTCGGTGCTGAGCTATCCCGTCGGCCGGTCGCGGGAGCGGGTGCACCTGTATGTGCGGGGGCTGGCCGATGCGGTCGACAGCCGCGGCACCTTCTATGCCTACTGGATCGGACCGAGCAGCGATTCCTACTGCGATGCATCATTGACAGGCCCGGACGGAACCACATCCGACAGTTTCGGCCAGGCGATCATCACGTTCGATCAGCCGACTTTCCCGTCCGGGTGGTCAGCGCTTCTCGGGCAGTGTTTCGATGCGCCGTCCGACGAAGTGCGGGCGAACGCGCTGTATGGCGATCAGGTCGTCGTGCCTCGCAATTAGGCAGGGAAGCGGACGAGAGGGCGAAAACCCAGACGCATGGACATGGCGCCCGAGACCGGCGGCCTGACCTGCCCATCTGACCGTTCGAGGCGGATCTCCGGGGCGGACCGTCAGGGTGCGGCGCTGCCCGGGGCCGCGTTGGGCAAGCTTGCCACCGGACAGGGTTTTTACGGTCCCCGGCTTGCCCGGCGAAGCGTCATCATTCATCACAAGGGAAAGACCGATACAATGAACTCATCATTCGCCTTCGCCGCCATCGCCCTCACGGTCGTCGCCGGACACCTTGTTCTTGCAGTTCCCGCGTCAGCGCAGAGTGTTCAGGACGAGTACTGCACCCGGATCAGCCAGAACGACAAGTTTGCCTCTGACGGCTACCAATTGTCGGACGCCGCATCCATCCTGAGACAGGACCGTGCCAATTTTCACAAGTTCGGCATGGCCGATGATGAAGACCAGGGAGACAACACCTTCTCCAGCACCCAGGCGCGCGCGCGCATTCCGGCACTGGTTGACAATGGCGACTCCGATCAGGGCATTCTGAACAGCATCGTCAATCGCACGCCGTTCGTCTGCGTCGAAATCTACAGAAACTACATGTACGTCTATGGCGGCTGACCTGACGCTGCCGGGCTATCGGGGGCAGTGTCGCTGAGGACGCTGCCGGCCGGCTTGCCTCGCGCGCACAGGGTCGATCCAAGCAGCATGGCCTCTCCGTCGGTTGTTCTTCAAGCTTCGGCCCTGGACGCCCCCATCCGGATCAATCCGGAATTCGCATGGGGGCGTTCGGACTGCACTTTGTCCTGTCGCGCAGATCGGTGCATGCAGTTTCCGCTGATGGTCTGTACCGTCAGTCGGTGCATCCAGCTTGGGCGAACTGCGCGTCTGCCAGCCGGCGACTGCGTTCGTGCACCCGTCCGATGGTGACGCGGAACCATCCGGCAATAATCCTATAATATCATGATTGTCGTTTTCTTTTGATGATTCCCGGCCTATCTAGGAATGGGGCATTCAGGGGGAGCGGCATATCTTGAACACCGATGCGGTTGCCGTGAAGGAGAATGACCGGCCATTCATGCGGTTCTCGACTGCGGCCTTTGCTCCCGAGGATGGCTTTGACGCATACAGGACCCTTTATGCGGGCGGTAGCGACGTGTCGCGCCTGGGCTCAGGATTTGGCGCCCAGCTGGAAGTCAGGCCGCTGGGCGATGTCGTGATCTTTCAGCGGTGGCTCAATGATGTCGCGCATGAGCGCTCATCGCAGCGCATCCGGCAGGACGACTTCGAGCATTTTGTCGTGCAGATGCCGCTCACAGGGTCCCTGGTCACGCAGACGCCCGACGGTGTCCAGGTGGTCAAACCTGGCGAGATCATTTTTTTCGATGCCCGCAGACCCTATCACACCCGTTCCAACGGCGTGCACCTGCTCACCTTTTCAGTTGCGCGCTATCTTGTGGAGAGGGCGTTCGCGGCTTCGGAAGACCTCCACGGGCGAATCCTTGCTGCGGGCCAATCTGCAATCCTTGGGGACTTTATGGGTTCATTGACCCGTCATGCGGGGTCGCTCGCGGGAACCGGGCTGAGTGACTCCCTGAACGTGTTCTCCGACCTCCTCGCCATGACCCTGCGTCAGTCCGAGAAGCTGGATGACGTGAGCGAAAGCATGCGCGACAAACTCCATCTCGCCCGCAGGGTTATCGAGGATGAACTGTATCGACCCGATCTCAATCCGGATCTGATTGCGGCACGCGTGGGAATGTCCCGCTCGCGGCTCTACGAGCTTTTCAGACAATTCGGCGGTGTGGCGAGCTATATCCAGCTGAGGCGCGCGCACAGGTTCCGGGTCCTGCTGAGCCATGCGCGGGATGTGCGGAGCATGGCCGAACTTGCATTTGCCTGCGGTTTCGCCAGCGAAAGCCACGCAAGCCGGACGTTCCGCGATGCTTTCGGCATTCCGCCCGGACGGTTCCGCAAGCGTCAGGCCCTGGATGTGAGTCCATCGCGTCGGATGGGCTTCGAACAGAATGGCGGCTTCAATGCCTGGATAGCTTCGCTCGGCCCCCGTACGCGCACCGGCCGCGCGTGACATTTCAAGCGACGACGGCAAGCCGCGGGTCTTGGCTTCTTGCCCTCTCATTGGCCGCCGTTCACCTGGTCTCCTCGGTAGATCGCCATATTGTGACGCTGGTCCTGAGTGCGATCGAGTTCGAATTCAAGCTGACCGACACGGATCTCGGCTTTCTGCATGGCACCGCCTACGTGCTGCTATACGCGGTTGCCATCGTTCCTTTCGGCATGCTTGCCGACCGCCACGATCGACGGCGGATCGTCATCGGCGGACTGATCATCTGGACGATCGGCACGGCCGCATGCGGTCTGGCGCAATCCTACACGCAACTGGTGGTCGCGCGCATGGTGGTCGGGCTTGGGCAGGCAGCGTTGGTGCCCACCGCCATATCCCTGATCGCCGAGAGCTTCGGAGCGCGCCGGATGGGTCGCCCGGTCGCGGTCTTCACCGCTGCAGCGACGCTGGGGCGCGGTGTCGCGCTTTTTGGCGGAGGTGTGTTGCTGGCCCTGATCATCAATGGCGGTCTGCCGCCGCTTCTGGCACCCTGGCGCATGCTGTTTCTGGTGTCCCTGTCGCTCAATCTGATGGTGCTGGCCTGGTATTGCACGACCGGGCCGGTGCCTCGCGCGGCAAGATCGGATGTATCGACGCGCGATCTCCTGGGAATTGCGGCCTCCCGCTGGCCGGTCTTTCTGGCCTATTTCGGCGGCGCGGCGGCCAGCATCTCGCTGGTCCAGATCATTGCCGCCTGGACCCCGACAATGCTTGTCCGCTCGTTCGCTTTCACGGCATCGCAAAGCGGCCTTCTTTTCGGGCCGATCGTGCTGTGTTTCGGTCCCGCGGGAAATATTGTCGGCGGATGGTTTGTCGACCATCTTGAAAGACGTGGCGTGCCGGGCGCCCCTGCCCTGGCCAACGCCCTTTTTCTGATCGCCGCCATCCTTGCGGGGTCGATCCTTTGCAGTGCCCAAACCCTGCCGATTGCCGTAACGGGGTTGATGGCAACAACATTCGCCCTCGGCATGACGACGCCCACCGGTCTGGTCGGGATTCAGAATCTCACGCCGACGGCCATCCGCGGGCGGGTGACGGGGGTGTTTGTCCTATGCGTGACCCTGGTTTCGCTCGGCGCCGGACCGGTAACGGTGGGCTGGCTGAGCGATCAGTTCCATGATGCCGCCAACGGGCTTCGCCTGGCGGTTCTCGTCACGTTCTGGAGCATCGGCTGCCTCGGCATCCTCTCGGCCATCGCCGCCCAGCGGCTTGACCGGGCTACGGCCTGAGCAAATCCGGGCGAAGTGTGGCTTTGCTGAAGATTGCTTCAGATCGGTCGCCGGATGCAGGCTGTTGCGCCTGGGTTGTCCCAGCGTCCTGTATTTTGGGCTCAGCATCCGTTTGAGCATAACACGCTTCAACTTGGCATTGATAAACCCGCGCGGCGATTTTAACGGTACGGATCTGTCGTGTTGAACTGGAGATGTCATGACCCGTCTGTTTTGTCTTGCACTTTCAATCACACTACTGGTCTCGACGGCGTCCGCCCGTGCGGACAATCTCCGCGACGATGACTGGAGCTTCAATTTCTTCAACGACTCCCGGCTTGCGGTCACGCAGATCAACACGAAGAACCGGAACGGAAAATGGAGCCGCAACTGGTTGCGCAGCCGCATGAGCAGTGGCACCGGGCTGACCCTGAGCTTCTACGACAAGAGCGATGATCGCTGTGAAGTGCGGACCTATATCAAGTTCACCGATGATTCCTTTTATGACGAGGTCATCGACTATTGCGGCATCGCGATTGTCCGGGTGACCGACCGGGAACTGACGACGGAATAACCGGCGGCGCGGTCCTGAAAAGCGATCTCCGACACGCGATTGCGTGCGGGATAACACCCATGAAGGTCACGCGTCCATGACGATTCCGGGTGCGGCGCGCCTCATGGCCGAGAGGAATTTGCCCATGGTCTTGACCCGGCTTCGCACGATGCTGCTTGCCGCGCTGGCTCTCTTGTTGCTGCAAGGTCCGGGCAGTCTGGCCCAGTCCATCGAGGATATGGCGCTTTCAGATGAGGAATTCGGCGAAGCCTACGACATCTTTCCTAGCGATATCGACACGATCTATCTCGACGGCACCGTGACGGGGATGGACGGCAGCGTCGAGATAAGCGCCACCTGGATTGCCGTCGACGTGGCCGGCGTATCCGCGGATTTCGCGTTCCTGAACCTTGCGGCAGAGATCACGCCCGGCAATGACGTGTTCCATTTTGCCACCGACCGGCCGGACGACGGCTGGCCCGTCGGTGATTACAGGGTGGACGTCGCCATGAATGGCGAGACGGTCGAGACCCTGGCGTTTTCCATCGAAGCAGCCACCGCCGACGCCGGCGATGGGGCGGCTGACGCCCAGGGCGCGCCGCTGCCAAGTCCCGCGAGCGCGACTTCCGCGGCGATCACCCTGGAGCAGACCATCCTTTCCGACAGTGAAATCGGAGGCAGCGTCGGTGCTTTTGCACCCGACACGGCGGTTCTCCATCCTCGATCCAACATCCACGACGCGCCCGCCGGGACGGCCTTTACGGTCTCCTGGTTGGCTGCCGATGTCCCGGGCATCGAAAAGGGCCTTCTGATTGACAGCACCGACCTGGTGGCAGGCGCAGGCATGACCACCCTGAAGAGCCAGTTGTCCCGCCCCGATGCCGGCTGGCCTGTCGGGCGATACAGTGTCACGATCGCCGTGGCCGGCCGCATTCTGGAGGCCGTGACATTCGACATCGCGACGAAACAGGATCTCGAGCGTGGCGCGCAGGCGGCGTCGGACGCATCGCTGTCCGAGGTCCTGCTGTCGCTCAGCAAGGCCGGAAGCCCGGTTGAGACCATCCGCGCCGCCGACCGGCGCCTGTATCTGACGATGCGGGCGGAAAACGCGGCCGCGAAGACCAGGGTCAGGGCGTCTCTCGTCGTCGTGCATGCCGGCGACGTGCCGGACGGGTATGTCGTCCTCGAGCAGGAGCTCGAAGTTCTCGACGGCATGGATGCGCTGACCTATGAATTCAGTGGCCCCGACCAGGGATGGCCGACGGGGCTCTACCGGATCGATCTTTCCATCAATGGCCGCCCGGCCGGCAACGTGCCCTTCGGTGTCGAGCCTTGATCTGCGTTCGCGGATCCGGCGTCTGCGGAATTCTCTCACTTTGGAGTCAAGACATGATGATATGGCGCGCCCTGACAGTTGTGAGCGTGGTGCTTTTGGCAGGATCTGTGAGTCCCGCCTCGGCGCAAGGCTTTCAGCCCGAATGCATGGCCAAGGTCAAGCAATTGTGCGGGCGGGTGTCGCCGGGACGTTGCTTTCAGGATGAAACCTTGTGGGATTCGGTCCCGGCCCGCTGTTCGGGCGACATCCAGACGATGATCGAGATGGAGCGCGAGGCCGGCGAGGAGCAGGCGCAATCCGCCCGCCGCAAGACAGGCGGCGCGGATATCACCGACATGCGCGGCCAGTCCTACGGCGGCGTGCTGCGCAGCGGCCCAAGCATGAGTTCGCGCAAACTCGGCAGCCTCTATGAAGGCGACAACATCAACATCCTCGAGGACACCGGAGTCTGGTTCAACGACTACAAATGGTTCAGGATCGATACGCCCATCGGGGTGGGATTCCACTGGGGCGGGATCTTCTGCACCGAAAGCGCCCAGCGGCCCGAAGGCGTGTTTTCGACGTGCGGAGGTCAGCCCGACAATGAGCAGGGGTCTGTCGACGAAACGGCCGATGCGGCGGATTATGTTCGCGTGTTCTACACCGAACCATCTCTCTCGGAGGGCGTGAGCCGCGAGAACGAGATGTTCTTCACCAATCCGGCGATCGATGCGATCCGCTCCAACAATGCGGCGTCCGGGGGCTGCATCGACACCAACCCGTTCGTCGATGCCCAGGATTACGACATCGACGAGATCACCCGCACCCTGACCGTGACGGCCAACCGGGCGGCGAACGGCCAGATGCTGGTCGAGGTCAATTTCGACAGTTTCGGGGAGACGAAGTACATCGTCTGGACCCTGGTCGGATCCTCGGGCTACTGGCAGGTGTCCGACATCGAAGGGTCGGACCCCGGCTCCCGGCTCGGGGCAATCCGCTGCAACTAGAAGGCTATCGGGTCACGGGCCGGCGGTTGCGCCGGGCCGAACCTCATCCGTTCTGCACCCTCATCTCCCAAGGATACCGATCAAGATGACACGCTTTATCGCCATCACGCTGTCAACCCTGGGCCTTCTGGTTGCCGGTTCGACCGCCTCGCTGGCGCAGATGAGCCGCGATTGCGACCAGCAGCTCACCGATATCTGCGCCGATGAAGATTACGTCAGCTGCATGAGCCGTCCCGGCATGATGGACATCATCGGTCCGGAATGCGTCGGCGACGTGCAGATGATGCTCGAAATGGACCGGGAAGCCAGGGCTGACCAGGGCGGCCAGGACACACAGGACGACACGATGCGCGGCCTTTCCTATGGCGGTGTGCTTCGCGAGGGCCCGGGCATGGAATACGCCAAGATCGCCAGCATGCAGGAAGGCGACCCGATCGACATTCTCGAAGACAGCGGTGTCTGGTTCGACGGCTACAAGTGGTATTACATCCAGACATTCCGGGGCAGCGGATACCACTGGGGCGGCATCTTCTGCGTCGATGCGGCTACCCAGATCGAAGGCATCCTCGACAAGTGCTACTGAGGGAACACTCCCGTTACGGGCACACCGAAATGCCGGGCGCGCAGAGACTGCGCTCCCGGCATTTTGATTTAGGCTGCAGCGGGCGATGCCGCCTGCCGTCATCCGCTTGCGCGCCGGAAGGGGCAGGCGCGGGATCGTTACTTGATGCGCTGGCAGCCCAGGGTCTGTTTCGTCTCTGACGAGAACCAGGTCAGGCTGTCCTGCTGCATGTCGGATACCGTGATGTAGGCCTCGTCGGTGAGAAAGAGCGTGTAGGAATAGTCGGTTCCCTCCTGCAGCTCGATGATCGGCCGATCGCGGGCGCCGTCGTTGAAGATTTCGGGCGTGATCTGGAACGTTTCGGCGCCGCATTTCCATTGGCCGGCAAAGGCGAATACCGGCGGCGTGGGGTCGAGCGCTTCCGCATTCGAGATCCCCACGACCATGGAGTGGGTGAAGATGTCGGTGCAGATGACCGGGTTGCCCTGGTTGATCTCCCGTGCGACGGCCGGATCGAGCTTGCCCTTGTCGATCATGGCCGGCATGCGGGCGCGGGCCTCGGCGGTCGCGAAGCTGGCATCGCCAAGATCATCGGGATCGGCCTTGCCGAACCTGTGAAAATTGGCGCGATCCTGCCGCAGGATCGAAGCGGCATCCGTCAGCCTGGTTCCGGTGGAGGAGATCTTGTCCGCGTCGCTGACAAGTGTGCAGTAACGGTCCGTGTAGGTGTCCGGCGTCGACTGCGCGGCGGCGGCCCCTGCCCAGACCAGGGCTGCGGCGACCGGCAAACCGAGGGAGTGGATATTCATGCGTGTCATCCTTGAAAGGCTTGTTTGAGGCATCCTGCGCCATGCCGCCGATGCCATTTGGCGCGTGACGCCGCCTTCCCTTGTCCCCGTCTGCCGCTGCCGGCCCTGACCGGCGACCCGGGATCGGCGGCAGGCATCAGTTCCAGTCGGCGGCATCGGTGCGGGGCGGGAAGCGCGCGTCGCACAATCCTCCCCTGGATGGCCTGAGGAGGAACGCGTCATGATCGTCCCTGCGGTCGATGACGGTGCTGTTCCTGCTGTCGTTGTGATAATTGCCGGTGGCCGGCATCACCACGAAGTTGCTCTTGTTCTCCAGCATGTAGCCATCCTTGGCCGTTCTGAGATCAAAGGTGCCGCTGTCCTCGTCCAGCCCGCATGCGAGCCTGTTGCCACCCGTCGGCTGGCAGACGCCGGCCCCCATCAGCGGCGCCATGGCGCCGTTCCGCAGCCGCACGGCAATGAAGAACGTGAGCGACTGGAACTCGCCGTCGGCGACCCAGTGCTGCACCGTCTCGCCGTCGATGACCTGGGTCGGCAGGTAGATGAAGGCGATGTCGGTGACGGTCTGGCGCGGATGGGACGCCATGTGGGCGGCCGAGTAGGAGCGCGAAAAGCAGGCAGGCTGCGCCGGATCGATGAACGCCATGGGCGCCGGTCTCTTGCTGGCCGCCGCTGCGTCGGCGCCGGTGAAGGCGAGCCCCGAGATCAGGAATGAGACTGCGATTGCGGAAAAGAAAAGCCTGCGCATGGGGATGCCGTCCTTGAAATGCACGATTCGGCCGTGTGCTGCGCCGGGGGGGGCAGGTCGCAGCGGATGTGCGGTCCGGCAGAGATTGGCTTGTCGCCGACAATGCGGAAAAGTCGCAAGGGGTGAAATGTCCCAGCGTCCCGGACTTCGGATCATCCATGCAGGGCGAGATGAAAAGCGCCCCGGCCGGTCAATGGCGCAACGACGCCCAGTCCCACAAGACGACGCCCGCCGGGCAAGGGCGGGCGAGGTCGGGGATCTCAGGCAGGCTTCAGGCCGGCTCAGCTTGACGGATAACCGTCGCGGTTTGCCGTCTCGGTTGCGATCATGCTTCCGATGGCGCCTCGTTGGCCTTCTGCTTGGGCTTGCGCTTTCGGGTGACCAGCACAAAGAACATCGGCACGAACAGGATGCCCAGGATGGTGCCTGTGAGGGTGCCGCCGAGCACGCTGGTGCCGATGGCGTTGCGGCCGCCCGAGCCCGCGCCTGTGCTCAAGACCAGAGGCAGCACGCCGAGAGAGAAGGCCATAGAGGTCATGATGATCGGGCGGAACCGCTGGCGTGCTGCCTCGCGCACCGCATCGAACAGGCCTTCTCCGGCCTCGTAGCGGTCCCGGGCGAACTCCACGATCAGGATGGCGTTCTTGCCGGTCAGGCCGACCACGGTGAGCAGGCCTACCTGGAAGAACACACCGTTCTGATAGCCGCCGAACAGGGTCCATAGAACCGCGCCAAGTATGCCGACCGGCATGACCAGCATGACGGCGAACGGGATCGACCAGCTCTCATAAAGGGCGGCGAGGCAGAGGAACACAGCCGCCAGCGACAAGGCATAGAGCAGCGGTGCCTGGTTGCCGGATTCACGCTCTTCCAGCGACAGGCCCGTCCAGGACACGGCATAGCCGGGCAACTGCGAGGCCAGCCGCTCGACCTCCGCCATGGCTTCGCCGGTGGTCACGCCTGCGGCGGGAGATCCCTGGATCTGCATGGCGCTGACCGCGTTGTAGCGGGTGAGGCCCTGCGGACCGAAGGTCCAGCTGCCTTCGGCGAAATTGGCAAAGGGAACCAGTCCGCCGCTTGAATTGCGCACCTTCCATTTCGAGATATCGGACGGAAGCGCGCGGGAATCCGCTTCACCCTGTATGTAGACGCGCTTGATGCGATCCCGGTCGATGAAGTCGTTGAGGTAACTTCCGGCCCAGGCGACCTGCAGCAGCTGCGCCACGTCGGAGGCTGTGACACCCATCGCACCGGCTGCACGCCAGTCGATATCGAGGTGATACTGCGCGGCGTCTTCAAGACCCGAGGGCCGAGCCGAGCCGATGAGCGGGCTCTGCGCGGCCATGCCGAGCAACTGGTTGCGCGCATTGAGCAACTGGTCATGGGTCTGACCATCCCGGGCTTCCAGAAAGAAGTCGAAGCCGCTCATGATGCCGAGTTCGGGAACCGACGGCGGAACGATCGGGAAGACCATGGCGTCCTGGATGCCCGAAAGCGCCGGATAGGCGCGGCCGGCGATCGCCTGGGCGCTTTGTCCCGGCGATAGCCGTTCCGACCAGTCCTTCAGGCGAATGAAGGCGAGGCCCATGTTCTGGCCCTGGCCCGAGAACGAGAATCCGACCACGCCGAACATGCTTTCGACATTGTCCTTCTCGTTTTCGAGAAAATGCTGTTCCACCTGTTCGAGAACCTTCTGGGTCCGCTCGGCGGTGGCGCCGGTGGGGGCCTGAATGAGGGCCAGGAGAATTCCCTGGTCTTCGTCAGGCAGGAAGGCGGTTGGAGTCTGCATGAAGCTCCACGCCATGAGGCCAAAGAGCGCAAGGTAGATGGCGCCGACACGCAACGGACGGCGTACGATCCAACCGACGGTGCCGCCATAGCCATTGCTGAGCCGGTCAAATCCGCGGTTGAACCAGCCGACGGGACCGCGCTTGGCATGGTGCGCGGCCTTGGACGTCAGCAGCGTGGCGCAGAGTGCGGGCGTCAGCGTCAGGGCCACGAGGACGGAAAGACCCATGGCCGAGACGATGGTGACCGAGAACTGCTGGTAGATGACGCCGGTCGAGCCGCCGAAGAAGGCCATCGGCACGAAGACCGCCGACAGCACTAGGGCGATGCCGATAAGAGCGCCGGTGATCTGCCCCATGGACTTGCGTGTGGCCTCGATCGGACTGAGCCCTTCCTCCTCCATGATGCGCTCGACATTCTCGACCACGACGATGGCGTCGTCGACAAGAAGTCCGATGGCAAGCACCATGGCGAGCATGGTCAGCGTGTTGATCGAATAGCCGAAGGCGGCAAGGATGCCGAAGGTGCCCATCAGAACCACCGGCACGGCGAGTGTCGGAATGAGGGTGGCGCGGAAGTTCTGCAGGAACAGCAGCATCACGAGGAAGACGAGCACGATGGCTTCGGCCAGGGTCTTGACCACTTCGCCGATCGAGATCTCGATGAACGGCGTCGTGTCGTAGGGAACGACGTAGCTGACGCCTTCGGGGAAGAAGGCCGAAGCCTCCTCGATCTTGGCCTTGACCAGGGCTGCCGTATCGAGGGCGTTTGCCCCGGCTGCCAGACGAATCGCCATGCCGCTTGCCGGATTGCCGTTGAAACGGGCGATGGTGGAATAGTTTTCCGCGCCGATTTCGACACGGGCCACGTCCTTGAGCAGCACCAGGCCGCCATCGGTCGCGGCCCGAATGACGATTGCCTCGAAGTCTTCGGGCGTCGTCAACAGCGACTGCGCGGTGATGGTGGCGTTGAGCTGCTGGCCTTCGACTGTCGGCAAGGTGCCGAACGCACCCGCGGAGATCTGGGCATTCTGCGCCGAGACCGCACCAACGACATCCTGCGGCGCGAGTTCGTAGGCGGCGAGCTTGACCGGGTCGAGCCAGATACGCATGGCATATTTGGCGCCGAAGACCTGCACTTCGCCAACGCCCTCGAGACGGCTGAATTCGTCCACGAGATTGGTGTTGAGGTAGTCGGAAAGGTCGGTCTGATCGAGCCTGCCATCATCGGAAATGAGCGCAATGACCATCAGGAAGCTGGCAGAGGACTTCTGAACGGTGACGCCCAGACGCTGGACCGTTTCCGGAAGCAGGGTGGTCGCCTGGGACAGCTTGTTCTGGACCTGGACCTGGGCGATATCCGGATCGATGCCGGTCTCGAAGGTCAGCGTGATCGAGGCCGTGCCGGCGGAGGTGGAGCTTGACGAGAAATAGCGAAGGCCGTCGAGACCGGTCAGCCGCTGCTCGATGACCTGGGTCACCGTGTTGGCAATGGTCTGCGCCGATGCGCCCGGATAGTTCGCCGAGATCGAAATCGTCGGTGGCGCGATCTGCGGGTATTGCGAGATCGGCAGGGTGAGGATGGACAATACACCGGCGCCCATGATGATGATCGAGAGCACCCATGCAAAGATCGGCCGGTCGATAAAGAAGCGTGCCATGTCGGTCTCCGCGAGGTCAGTTCTGTGCCGGTTGTTCGGCGCGTTCTTCGGGGGCAACCGTTGCTCCGGCCGCGATCTTCTGCAGTCCTTCGACGATCACTTTTTCGCCGGCCTTGACGCCGTCCGTGACGATCCAGTCCGACCCGCGGTCGCTTACGATCGTCAGCGTGCGCTGCTCGACCACGTTGTCGGGCCCGACAACCATGGCGGTCGGAGCGCCGCGGCGGTCGCGCGAGACGCCTTCCTGGGGGACGAGTATGGCGTCCTCGATGACGCCCTGGGGCATCTCGACCTGCACATACATGCCCGGCAGCAGCATTTCGTCGGGGTTCGGGAACTGCAGGCGCAGGGTTACCACGCCGGTTTGCTCATCAACATGCGGCTCCGCAGCCGTGAGTTCGCCAGTCTGATCGAAGATCGTGCGATCGGCCAGCATCAGTTCGACCTTGGTGTCGATATTCTCACCTGCCGCCTGCGGACCTTTGCGCTTCCAGCGCACCAGATCGGCCGCCGACTGGGCGACGTCAACATAGACCGGATCCAGTTTGCGGATCACCGCCAGGGGAGCGGCCTGGCCCGATATGATGAGCGCGCCCTGAGTGGTGAGCGACCGTCCGATGGCGCCCGACAATTGAGCGCGGATCGTGGTTCGCTCCAGGTCGATATTGGCAGCAAGCAGTTGCGCCTTGGCAACCTGCAGGGCGGCATCGGCTATGTCGCGCGTGGTGATGGCGGCATCGAGGGCCTGTTCGCTGGCGACATTGCTCTTGCGCAGGCTCTCCATGCGGGTGAGTTCGCGGTTGGCCGACTTGAGGCTGACCTCAGCCTGATTGACGGCGGCCTGCGCCGCCACGACCTGCGCCCTGTAGGTTGCAGGATCAATGCGATACAGGATATCGCCTTCCTTGACGGCAGACCCCTCTTCGAACAGGCGCTCGATGATGATGCCGTTCACCTGGGGGCGGACTTCGGCGACCCCGGACGCGACGACGCGTCCCGGCAGCGTGGACGTGACCGTGACGGTCTCTGCCTTCAGCGTGACGACGGTCACGGCTGCGGGCGGGCGTTCCTGCTGTTGCGCCGAGGCCGCAGACGGCGCCAGAACGACAAGCATGGAACAAAAGAGGGCGTAACGCGCTAACCTCATTGAATATCTCCGTGAATCTTGGAGTGGCCACTTGGCGAAAACGCCGACTGCGACTAATATGGAAACCAAATGGTTTTATAATTGCTTTTTTGCAATGCGCAAGCGAAACGCTGCACCTGCGAACAAGGAGAGTTAATTTGTTGCCAAAAAGTCGCAACCGCTGTCGCGGCCCTGGCCGGCCACGACAGCTCGACACCACGGAACGCGAAGCGATCATCATCGACGCCGCGGAACGGGTGATCCTGTCCCAAGGCTTGGGAGGCGCTTCGATGGCGGCGATCGCGCACGAGGCCGGAATGTCCAAGCGCACGCTTTACGAGGTATTCGAATCCCGTGCAGCCCTCTTTGCGGCTGTGGTCCGTCGTATCCGCAACAGGGTGTCGCGGCCATTGACCGAAAGTGAACTCGAGCTTCCCCTGGCAGAGCGCCTGAGATTGCTGCTGACGCCGTCGCGCGAGAAATTTACGGATCTGCTTCCGCTCGCGATCCTGCGCGCGGTCATTGTCGAGGCAGACCGGCAACCCGATCTGGCACGGGAATTTCTGCAGGAGGGGCCGTATGCGCTTTACTGCATGGTTCGGGCAGAGCTCGACCGCTCCGTTGCCCACGACGAGATTCGCATAAGCGACACGGAAAGTGCCGCACGGTTGATGACCGACATGGCGCATGAAAACGTGTTTGAGCATCTCGTGGCTCCGCAGCCGGCCTGCGAACGCCAGCAGGCCCATGATCGCAGGCTCGATCTCGCCATTCGGGTGTTCCTCGGGGGGATCGGCGAAGCCGGCTGATCAGCCCGCCTGAAACAGACCCAGCTGCTTCCTCCTGCGGCCTGACCGTCCTGATAAGCCTGATCCGCAACGGTTCGTTCCAATAGCAATCCGGGCCGACGGCATAATTCCGTCAAACTGACATGATTGAAGACAAGATTGCAGCCAATTCAGGCTGCCGATATTTCCTTCGCTGATGGAAGAACGGACTGCACCAGGACGTTCGTGCGCTTGATGCGTCAAAACCCATGATCCCGCGTCCGCGGCTGTGTTCAAATCGATTCCGAATCTCGGAATTTTGCTGTAGGACCTCATCCAACGCCCTCCCGACAGGAAAACGCCATGAAATTCCGCTTCCCCATCGTCATCATCGACGAGGATTTCCGATCGGAGAATTCCTCGGGCCTGGGCATTCGCGCCATGGCGGAGGCCATCGAGAACGAGGGATTCGAAGTGCTCGGCGTGACGGGCTATGGCGACCTGTCGCAGTTCGCCCAGCAGCAGTCGCGCGCCAGCGCCTTCGTGCTGTCTATCGACGACGAGGAATTCAGCCCCGGGCCGGACGTCGATCCGGCGGTGGTCAACCTTCGCAATTTCATCGAGGAAGTGCGCTGGAAGAACGCCGATGTTCCGATCTACATCTACGGCGAGACCAAGACCAGCCGGCACCTGCCCAATGACATCCTGCGCGAGCTGCACGGCTTCATCCACATGTTCGAGGACACGCCGGAATTCGTGGCGCGCCACATCATTCGCGAGGCCAAGAGCTATCTCGAAGGCATCAAGCCGCCCTTCTTCAAGGCCTTGCTCAATTACGCCGAGGACGGATCCTACTCCTGGCACTGCCCCGGCCACTCCGGCGGCGTGGCGTTCCTGAAAAGCCCGATCGGCCAGATGTACCACCAGTTCTACGGCGAGAACATGCTGCGCGCCGACGTCTGCAACTCGGTGGAGGAACTCGGCCAGCTCCTCGACCACAATGGCGCCATCGGCGCGTCCGAACGCAACGCCGCGCGGATCTTCAACGCCGACCATTGCTTCTTCGTCACCAACGGCACGTCGACCAGCAACAAGATGGTGTGGCACCACACCGTGGCGCCGGGAGACGTGGTGGTGGTCGACCGCAACTGCCACAAGTCGATCCTGCACTCGATCATCATGACCGGCTCGATCCCGGTGTTCCTGAAGCCCACGCGCAACCATTACGGCATCATCGGCCCGATCCCCCAGAGCGAATTCGAGATCGACTCGATCAAGGCCAAGATCCGCGCCAATCCGCTGCTTGAAGGGGTGGACGCCGACACCGTCAAGCCGCGCATCATGACACTGACGCAATCCACCTATGACGGCGTTCTCTACAACACCGAGACCATCAAGACGCTGCTCGACGGCTATGTCGACAATCTGCATTTCGACGAGGCCTGGCTGCCGCACGCCGCGTTCCACCCGTTCTATGGCAGCTACCACGCGATGGGGCGCAAACGCGAACGGCCGATGCACTCGGTGACCTACGCCACGCAATCGATTCACAAGCTGCTTGCCGGCATCAGCCAGGCGAGCCATGTGCTGGTGCAGGACAGCAAGGACACCAAGCTCGACCGGCACCTCTTCAACGAGGCCTATCTGATGCACACCTCGACCAGCCCGCAATATTCCATCATCGCCAGCTGCGACGTGGCGGCCGCGATGATGGAGCCGCCCGGCGGCACGGCGCTGGTGGAGGAGAGCATCGCCGAGGCGCTCGATTTCCGCCGCGCCATGCGCAAGGTCGACGACGAGTTCGGCGACGAGGACTGGTGGTTCCAGGTCTGGGGCCCGGCCAAACTGGAAGAGGAAGGCATCGGCCACACCAAGGACTGGGTGCTCAAGCGCACCGATGCCGAGGGCGTGCAGAAGTCGGATGGCGAGGAATCCTGGCATGGCTTCGGCGACATGGCGCCGGGCTTCAACATGCTCGATCCGATCAAGGCGACGATCATCACGCCCGGCCTGAACCTTGACGGCCGTTTCGAGGATACCGGCATTCCGGCCTCGATCGTCACCAAATACCTGGCCGAACACGGGGTGGTGGTGGAAAAAACCGGGCTCTACAGCTTCTTCATCATGTTCACCATCGGCATCACCAAGGGCCGCTGGAACTCGCTGCTGACCGAATTGCAGCAGTTCAAGGACGATTACGACCAGAACCAGCCGATGTGGCGGATCATGCCCGAATTCTGCGCCAAGCAGCCGCGCTACGAGCAGATGGGCTTGCGCGACCTGTGCCAGCACGTGCACTCGCTCTACGCCAAATATGACGTGGCGAGGCTTTCGACCGACATGTATCTGAGCGACCATACGCCGGCGATGAAGCCCAGCGACGCCTTCGCGCATATCGCCCACCGCACGACGCAGCGAGTTCCCATCGACGAACTCGAAGGCCGCATCACCACCAGCCTGGTGACACCCTATCCGCCCGGCATTCCGCTGTTGATCCCCGGTGAGGTGTTCAACAGGAAGATCGTGGAATATCTCAAGTTCAACCGCGAATTCGCCCGCGAATGTCCCGGTTTCGAGACAGATATCCATGGCCTTGTGCAGGAGACCGGAAGCGATGGCGTGGTGCGCCACTTTGCCGACTGTGTGGCCAAGTAAGCCGGGGAGGCCCAACGTCGAAAGGACCGCCCATGCCGCGCTTTGCTGCAAACCTGTCGATGATGTTCACGGAACATGCATTCCCGGACCGCTTCGAGGCGGCGGCGGCAGCGGGCTTTGAGGCGGTCGAGTTTCTATTTCCCTATGAGTACCCGGCTCGCGACATTGCCGCGAGACGGGTCGGCGCCGGCCTGGAACAGGCGCTGTTCAACCTGCCGCCCGGCGATTGGGCCAGGGGCGAGCGCGGATTGGCGGCATTGCCGGAGCGCAAGGCCGAATTCCGGCAGTCCGTGCGAACCGCGCTTGACTATGCCGCGGTGATCGGTGCGCCGCGGCTGCACATGATGGCGGGGCTTGCAGACCCGGGCAGGTCGCCGCATCGCGCCGCCTACCGGGATTCCCTGGCGTTCGCGGCGGACGCAGCGGCGGAACGGGGAGTGGAGGTGCTGATCGAGCCGATCAACGGGCGCGACATGCCGGGCTACTTTCTCCATGATTTCGATTATGCGGCCGATCTGATCGCCGATCTCGGCCGCGAAAACATCAAGCTGCAATTTGACATCTACCACCGGCAGATTCTGTGCGGCGACGTGATCCGCGGACTTGAAGACCTGCTGCCGATCATCGGCCACGTCCAGATCGCCTCGGTGCCGCACCGCAATGAGCCGGGATTGGGCGAGCTCGACGATTTCCGTGTGCTCAGGGCGCTGGATGATCTGGGCTACCAGGGCTTTGTCGGGTGCGAGTACCGGCCGAGCGGCGCGACGCTCGACGGTCTTGGCTGGATGAGCAAGGTGTCGCGGGTCTGACGGATCAGCCGGCCACCCGGTCGGCGTGGCGCATCAGCCTGGAGAACACGAGCGGGATAGCAACAAAGACCGGGAGCGCAAGATAGATCGGCGCGAAACCGGTATGCTCGGCGACGAAGCCGATCACCGATGGTGCGAAGAGAAGGCCCGAATAGCCCATGAAGGTGACGACCGAGATCGCCACTCCCTGAGGCAGGCCGGGCAGGTTGCCCGCGGCCGAAAAGGCAATCGGAACCGTGTTGGCAAGCCCCAGGCCGGCAATCGCAAAGCCAGCCACGGCCCATTCCGCCGACGGTGCGAGGCCTGCGGCGCCAAGCCCGATCATCGCCAGTGTGGCCGATAGCCGGAAAGTCCTGACCGCGCCCAAACGGTCGCGGACCAGATCGCCGAGAAACCGCATAAGCGCCATGGCAGCGGAGAAAGCGCCGAAGGCAAGTCCCGAGAGCGCCGGGCTGGCCGCCAGTTCCTGGCGCAGATAGAGCGCCCCCCAATCCAGAACGGCGCCTTCCGGGGTCATCATGATCAGGCAGATAATGCCGGTCAGCCAGACAGTGGCGCCAGCAGTCAGCAAACCGGGCCGGGGGGAGCTCACCCTGTCTTGCGAGGCATCATCCAGGTGCGCGTGTGGCGGATCAGCAAGCAGGCGCGGCCAGGCCAGCGCAACAGCGACCACGATCATCAGCGATGCCAGGAGGGCATGAACAAGGACGCCAAAATAGGCGATCAGCAGTCCTCCGAGCGTTGCCCCGGCAACGCCGCCAAGGCTCCAGAATCCGTGACAGGAGGACATGATGGCCCGGTCGAGGTGTTTTTCCACTTCGACGGCGTTGGCATTCATGGCGACATCCATTCCGCCGATCATGCCGCCGAACAGGAACAGCGCAATTGCTGCCGTCCAGATCGACGGCGCAAGCGTGACCAGCGGCAGGCTGGTGATTGCCATCGCCGCAAGCCACAGCACCGGCATGCGCGATCCGCGTCTGGAAATCACCAGACCGACCAGCGGCATGGCGCAGAGCGATCCGATGCCGAAACACATGATCATCAGGCCCAGAGCGCTTTCATCAAGGTCGAGCCGCAGCGCAAATTCGGGGATCTTCGGCGCCCAGCTGCCAACCAGAAAGCCATTGGCGAGAAACATCAGGGAGACGGCGACGCGTTCGGGGGACAGGAACGGGCGCGCAGCAAGACTCGAAGCCGACATGGTGATTCCGCGTTTAATCGATTGAAAAAATGGATACAGACATTCCCGCCGAGGGTAAATCGCCCGGCGCTTCACGTTCGCAGTGACGATGTGACACATCGTGAAGTGGTTAGGCCAGACAGAAAAAGATGCCGTTTTGCACATTAACGTGTTAGGTGCGGGCATCCTTAAGCAAAAGGCGAGGCCATGGGCCGCGCCTGACACCACCAAAAGTTCGGGAGAAGCACGCATGACGACAGGATCGGCGCGGGAATGGGTGCGGCGTTTGCAGCCTTACAGGCTGCCCAGCAATCGACGCAGCGCGTTTGAGACAGTTCTGACGTTCGGGCTTCTGGTCTCCTTCTGGGTCCTGATGTGGTTCGCGCTTTCCTACAGCATCATCCTGACATTGCTGCTGTCCATCCCGGCTGCGCTGATGATGGTGCGGCTGTTCATCATCCAGCATGATTGCGGCCACCAGTCGATGTTCACGACGGCCAAGTGGAATGACCGGGTCGGCCGTGCGCTTGGCGTGCTGACACTGACACCCTATGACTACTGGCGGCGCTCGCATGCGATCCATCACGCCGGATCGGGAAATCTCGACCGGCGCGGGGTCGGCGACATCGATACGATGACGGTGGAGGAATATCTGGCGTTGTCACGGATCGGCCGGCTCAAATACCGGCTCTACCGTCACCCGCTGGTGATGTTTGGCATCGGGCCGGCCTTCATCTTCATGCTGCAGCACCGGTTGCCGGTCTCGGCCCTGAAAGACGGGGTCATGTCCTGGACCAGTGTGATGGTGACAAACCTCGCGATCGCCGCGATGTGGATCGCGCTGGGCATGCTGGTCGGCTTCAAGGCGTTCCTGATCATTCACCTGCCGATCATGCTGATCGGTGCATCGGTTGGCGTGTGGATGTTTTATGTCCAGCACCAGTTCAACCCGACCCATTGGGACCACGCGCCTGAATGGGAGCGCGAACAAGCCGCCCTCCACGGCAGCTCGTATTACGATCTGCCCCGGCCGCTGATGTGGGTGACCGGCAATATCGGCATTCACCATGTGCACCATCTTTCCAGCCGGATCCCGTTTTACCGGCTGCCGCAGGTTCTCAGGGATTTCCCGGAGCTTGGCCAGATCGGCCGGCTGACACTGTGGGAAAGCTTCAAGTGCGTTCCGCTTGCCCTTTGGGATGAGGATCGCCGGCGGCTGGTGCCTTTCCGCGCAGTCCGCGGCCGGACGGCAGGAGCGGCCGCGGCCGCTTGACCGGGGTTTCGTCATGCAGGTCGTGATGGGGTGCGCAGGCCTCGCGGGTATGCCCGCGCGGCTGTGTTTTTGCCTGCTATCGCTTTTGCTTGTGCATACGGAAAAAACAGTGTACAGATGAGCCATCGATTTTTGACCGGACGACTTGGTTGCTCACCGCTAGAGGCGGAGACAGACTAAACACTTCACTTAAATTCGATGACGAACGCCTGCGCCGAGCGCTTTAAAGAGCGCTTGCGCCGGAAAATGCATTCATGGACATAAAGGACTCCCCCCATGAAAACCGGTACTGTCAAATTCTATAACGACCAAAAGGGCTTCGGCTTCATCGCACCTGACGACGGCAGCAAGGACGTGTTCGTACACGCGACTGCTCTTGAGCGCGCTGGCATGCGCGGTCTGGCCGAAGGCCAGAAGGTGTCGTTCGACACCGCTGAAGACCGTCGCACCGGCAAGACTGCCGTTTCGACCATCCAGGCTGACTGAAAAGTCCAACCTGAGACCGGCTGGCTAGGCTGGTCTCTCTAATTTGATTGCGCCCGGGAGCTTCGGCTTCCGGGCGTTTTCTTGTGTCCTGATGGCGCCGCCGAGCAGTTCAGCCGCCTGCTCGAGGGCCGGGCGCAAACGCAAAAAGCCGGTCCGCGACGGACCGGCCTTCAAACGTCGACAAGCCTGAAAGGCTTATGCGGATTCCTTGGGGGTCAGGACCTGGCGGCCGCGATACATGCCTGTCTTCAGGTCGATGTGGTGCGGACGGCGCAGTTCGCCGGAATTCTTGTCCTCGACATAGGTCGGGGCCTTGAGGGCGTCGGCGGAGCGGCGCATGCCGCGCTTGGACGGGGAGGTTTTACGCTTCGGAACAGCCATGACGAACTCCAGTTCAACATTTAGACATGATCAACGGCCGACCCAGGGGCCGAAACTGACGCATGCCGATTTCGGAAATTTGACGGGCTTATACATGGCTCTTGCGGGTTTGACCAGCGTTGGCCCGCATTTTTTTGCCACCGGAAACCCGGTTGGGCTCTGCCGCGCCCGGCAATCCATCAGGCCTCGTCTTCCTCGACGACCCAGGCTTCGGCGCGGCCGGCCGCTTCCCACTCGCGCCAGGCCGGCAGGTCTTTCATCCGGGTCATGTAGGCGGTCACATCCGGGCGGGTCTCGAAGGCATAGACGTCGAGGCGATTGACCACCGGTGCAAACATGGCGTCGGCGATCGAAAACCCTCCAAGCAGGAACGGTCCGCCATGCTGGTCCAGGCATTCGCTCCACAGGGACTGGATGCGGGCGACGTCGGCGACAATCGCGGGCGTCAGGGTGATTGGCCGGCGTGTGCGCCGCATGTTCATCGGGCATGCTGACCTGAGCGCGTGAAATGACGCGACCATCTCTGACCCCATTGCCATGGCCTTGCTGCGCAAGATCGGCTGCTGCGGCCACAGGCCCGAACCCGGATGCTTGCGGGCGACATGATCGAGGATCGCCAGCGATTCCCAGATGGTGACGCCATCGTCGACCAGGACCGGCACCTTGCCGGTCGGCGAGAACGCCTTGAACGCTGCGTTGCCTTGGGCCATGTCGAAGGGGACAAGTCTTTCCTCGAACGCAATGCCGGTCACGCGCATGCCGATCCAGGGCCGGAACGACCAGGACGAATAGTTCTTGTTGCCAATGTAAAGGACCGGGCCGGCCATGAGCGCACCTCTCGATTACGGGAGTTCACTCCCTTGCATGCGCAACCCGGCCGGAAAAGCCAATTCGCTTGAACTCAATCATAAAGACATTTGATATATGCGCCGGACTGGGCGGCTCGTTTTTCTATGACACCGGCCAGGCGTGTCATGCCGCGCGAGGGGTTGGCGGCGTTGCGCTCGATCGGGTTGGGCAGGGTGACCGCAAGAAGGGCGGCCTGGCGGGCCGAGAGGTCGGCGGCGGTCACGCCGAAATAGGCCTGTGCGGCGGCTTCGACGCCATAGATCCCGGGCGCCCATTCGGCGATATTGAGATAGATTTCCATCGTTCGCCGCTTGGTCCAAAGCATGTCCATCCACAGGGCCAGCGGGATCTCCAGCGCCTTGCGCACCACTGAGCGGGTTGCGGGAAGAAACAGGTTCTTCGCGGTCTGCATCGGTATGGTGCTGGCGCCGCGGGTCGCTTCGCCCTCAAGCGCATCGTCGATCACCAGATTGAGCTCCTTCCAGTCGACGCCGGAATGGGCGCAGTACTGGCCGTCTTCCGACATCATCACCGACTGCACCAGAACCGGGGCAATGGCGTCGAAATCGACCCACTGGCGCTCATAGGCCCGGCCCGACACCATCTCGCCCAGCATCAGGGTGGAGATGGGACGGATTTGCGGCATCGCATAGAGCGGAATCAGCCCGTAGGGCAGGCCCACCGCCAGGACGACGATGAGGAGGGCCCATGTCAGAGCGCGCCGCAAGGGCGACCGGCGGCGGGGCGGCCGGCTCGAACTTTGCCCTGAACCCGAGGTCTTGCTGGTACTCTGTCTGGCCACCTGGCTTTCCCTGACTGAAAGACGCCGCGCGTGGCCATCTTCCCCACTGTCCATAACCAGCTTGGGCGCCTATTGCCAGTCCCCCGGCTCCGCCCACCGGAGCTGGATGCCCACGCCAGGGGTCCTTAGGGCCGGACAAACAAAGCGTTGCCGCGCGCGCCTCGGCATGGCAAGGAACCGCAATGGACCGGTTATACCAAGAGAGCTTCGCCGCGCGGCTTGATGCAGCGGCCCAGAACGTGGCGGCGCTGCTTTCGGCGCTCCTGTCGAACACTCCGCTTGAGGGCGAGATCGCACGCCCCGAACCCCTGATGTCGGCAATGCGCTCCGGCGTTCTCAACGGAGGCAAGCGGTTGCGCCCGTTTCTGGTGCTGGAGACTGCGCGGCTCCTGGGGGGCCCTGAGCATGCGGCGTTGCGGGTTGCCGCGGCGCTGGAGTGCATTCACTGCTATTCGCTGATTCACGATGATCTTCCGGCGATGGATGATGACGACCTCAGGCGCGGCCAGCCGACGGTCCATATCGCCTTTGACGAGGCGACAGCAATCCTGGCAGGCGACGCGCTTCTGACCCTGGCCTTTGACATTCTTTCCGCGCCCGAGACCGACCTGCCGGATCCTGCCAAACTGGCACTGATCAACCAGCTTGCGCGGGCATCGGGCATCGGCGGCATGGTCGGAGGTCAGGCGCTTGACCTTTTTGCCGAGCGGGTGACGCCCGACGAGGCCGGGATCGTTCGGCTTCAGGCGATGAAGACCGGTGCGCTGTTGCGTTACGCGTGTGCGGCAGGCGCCATCGTCGCTGGCGCCGATACCCAGACCCTGGCGCGGATGACCAGATTTGGCGAGATCATCGGCCTTGCCTTCCAACTGGCGGACGATCTGCTCGATGTGACCTCGGATGCCGCCACCCTTGGGAAAGCCGCAGGCAAGGACGCCGGGCGCGGCAAGGCCACATTGGTGTCGCTTCAGGGCGTCGATGCCGCGCGGCGCAGGCTCGATGGCCTGGTCGAGGAAGCAGCGCTGCTGCTTGAACCGTTTGGGGCAGGGGCCGGCACCCTGATTGAAGCCGCCGGGTTCATTGCCAGCCGCGACCGGTAAGCTCCAGCTTCGCCTGAGCCGAGATTTTGATGGTGTGAAGTGTCCCGGAAAGGCCCTTTTTATACAGGTTTATTAACCAACTGGCGGCATTATCCCGGAAAACAGGTGCTGCCAGAAACATGACCGAGATATGCAAAGATCAGGCTGAAACCGCGGTTGCACGTCGATCGATCATGGCGCTGCGCATCGGCTATATCGTCTCGCTGGCGGCGATCGCCACCGTCTGCGCGTTCTTTTTCATGGAACAGAACGAGCGCAACAGATCCATCCAGCAGATTGGCGAATTGTCGGAACGCATCGCGGACGTTGACGCTGCCATGCGCGCCATTTCTGAGCGCAGCCAGAGACTGGCCGAGACCTATGCCGCGTATCAGGCCTATCTCGATCCGAGACTTGCCACTGCAACGCTTGCAGACAAACAGAAAATCCGCGAGGCGATGCCTGTTGA
Source organism: Hoeflea sp. (assembly GCF_014359905.1). Classification (GTDB taxonomy): domain Bacteria; phylum Pseudomonadota; class Alphaproteobacteria; order Rhizobiales; family Rhizobiaceae; genus Hoeflea. The sequence goes on from NZ_JACIYP010000034.1 coordinate 31,440, forward strand.
TCCGGATATCATTTCAGCGCTGTCAAGCTTGCGGTTCCGGTTCGAACGGACGCGCTGGAAGATCGCGCATCTGAGGAAAGAGTGGAATCTGGCGCCGGCAGCCCTGATCCGGTCGATCCAGTCCACATCTCGCTACATGACCAATGCGGATCCGTTCTTGTATCATATGCAGATGGTTGGCGCTGAACGTCTGGACACTGCGCGAACCAAAAAGGATCTCTATTGGGCCAGCCGCGAGATCAATGCGCTTTACGAGGAAGTGATCCAGCCTTCAAACCTGCATGTGAATGAAAAATTCCGGGACTACCTGGCCAATCTCTCGCTCGTTCAAGGCGCGCTGCTGCAGCGGTATCTTCTGGCGACCATGGGGCTGTTGCTGGTGCTGGGCCTCGGTGTGTTCGTGCCGATCGACATCATCATCCGGCAGATGATCCAGCGGCTGCAGGGCAAGACCCGCGAGCTTGATCTGGCGCTGACCAAGGCGCAGATGGGAGATCGTGCAAAATCCGAGTTCCTGGCCACCATGAGCCACGAAATCCGCACCCCGATGAACGGCGTCCTGGGGATGGCCGAACTTCTGACCCGGACCGACCTCGACACGCGGCAGCGCACGTTCACCGACGTGATTCTCAAATCGGGCAATGCGCTGCTGGAAATCATCAACGACATTCTCGACTTCTCGAAGATTGATGCCGGTCAGCTGGTGCTGAGCCCGAAACCGTTCAATCTTGTCGACACCACCGAGGATGTGGCGACGCTGATGTCGTCGCGGGTTGTGGAGAAGGACATCGAACTGGTCGTCCGCATCGCTCCGGGTCTGCCGGACAAGCTGATCGGCGATCCCGGCCGTCTGAGGCAGATCCTGACCAATCTCGTCGGCAATGCGGTCAAGTTCACCGAGCAAGGCCATGTCATGGTCGAGATCAACTGGCGCAAGCTCGACACAGGCGATCAGCCCGGGCGGCTGGCGATCTCGGTTGCGGTGCGCGATACGGGCATTGGGATCCCGCCTGAAAAACTCGACACGATTTTTGACAAGTTCAGCCAGGTGGACGGCTCCTCCACCCGGAAACATGAAGGCACCGGCCTGGGTCTCGCCATCGCCACCCGGCTGGTGGAGCTGATGGGTGGCAAGATCGAGGTCGAAAGCGAGGTCGGTGTCGGCTCGTGCTTCAGCTTCACCATCGAGATGGATGTGCATGGGGAGCCGGTTGCGGAAAAGGATCCGTCAGCCAACCTGCCCGGCCGCCGGGTCCTGGTCATCGACGACAATGCGATCAACCGCATGATCCTGACCGATCAGATCCGTGACTGGGGTTTTGACTGTGTCGCGGTGGAAGGCGGGGAAATCGGCCTTGAGCTGTTGCGGCATGCCCGTTCAAACCTCGGTATAGGCATTGATCTTGTGGTCCTCGATTTCCAGATGCCCGGAATGACAGGCGCTGAAGTGGCCCGGGAGATCCGTTCCGACCCGTTGATCGCTGATACCCCGATCCTGATCCTGTCGTCCGTCGATCAGGCCGATCAGCTTCAGGCGCTTAATGACCTCGAAATCTTCGCTCAACTGACCAAGCCGGTTCGCACCGCGCAACTGCGCAAGACCGTGCAGTCGGCGCTGAACCAGCCGCATGCGGCCATTGTCCTGCCTGCGCAAAAGCGGGCGCCTGGTTCCCCCCAGGGGGATGTGAATTCGACCCCGTCCATTGCCGCGCCTGATGAGGCCCCGAGTGTACCTGATGTCGAGGCTTCCTATGGTCCTGTGGAGCGGGTCGAGCCTTTTGTGCTGGTGGCTGAAGACAACCAGATCAACCAGATCGTCTTTCAGCAGACACTCGATGGCATGGGGTATGAGCACAGTCTTGCCGTGAACGGACGCGAAGCCGTGCGCCTGTGGGCAGCGCTGCGGCCTACGCTGGTGCTGATGGACGTGTCGATGCCGGAACTCAACGGTCTGGAAGCGACGGCGGAGATTCGGGCGATCGAAGCCCGCGAGGGGCTCTCGCCGACACCGATCATCGCGGTCACCGCCCATTCCCTGAAAGGCGACGAAGACCGCTGCCTTGCAGCGGGCATGGATGACTATCTGTCCAAGCCGATCTCGCCCGAAAAACTCGGTGCGATGATTGACCGCTGGCTGCCCGAGACCTCACCAAAAGGCGGCCATCGCCTGATGCAGACGGGGTCGTAGAGCGCGGCAGCCAACCTGATCTTCAGCGCCTTCGATCACCCGCCGTATCCTGGGACCTGCCGGGGAACAGTTGACTTCGTTGAAAGCGGCCGGAAACTCATCCTCGTTATTGCGCCAGTGCCGGTGCGAGGATTGCGACCCCTGGGGTGAAGCGGTTTCGGCAAGGACGCCGAACCCGTGTCAGGCCTGCGATACCGCTGAAAAGCAGCGCACTTTGGGGGCACGCCGGGATGGATCAGGGCTTTCACACGCCGGCCGGTGGAGACCTCGGTGCCGCGGCCGGTTTGGCCGACCGACATCCCCCCAATGCAGTCCCGCTGAAGGCTTGCTTTGTGCGCTTCCGGAACGCTTGAGCGTCAGTGAGAGATCAGGCCGCCCTGTTGCGACCTGCCACAGAGGCTTCGTTCGATAGTCTGAACCTGCCGACCATTTGCCGCAGCTTGGAAGCCTGCGCGGCCAGACTGGAGGTTGACTGGGTTGCGCTCTCAATCATCGAGACGTTCTTCGTGGTCACCTGTTCCAGGCCTTCGAGCGCGTGATTGACGGACTTCACGCCACCCGCCTGTTCATGGGAAGCCGAGGTGATGGCGTCCATGTGGCCATTGATATCGACGATCAGCCCGCTGATTCGCTGCAAGGCCTCGCCGACTTCGCGAACATGCTCCACGCCGCCGTCAACTTCGCTGGAGGACCTGGCGATCAGTTCGCGGATCTCCTTCGCGGCATCGGATGACCGGCCAGCCAGCGCACGCACTTCCTGCGCAACCACCGCAAAGCCTCTGCCCGCCTCGCCGGCGCGCGCGGCTTCAACCCCGGCATTGAGGGCGAGCAGGTTGGTCTGGAACGCGATTTCGTCGATAACGCCGATAATGCTGGCAATTTTCAGCGAGGACTCGTGAATGCGACCCATCGCCTGTTCGGCGTTGGTCACCACGGTTTCGGATCTGTGGGCACTCTCATTGGCCGCTGCTGCGACCGCTCTCGCCTCGGTCACCCGGTCGGACGTCGTCTTGACACTGGTGGTAATCTGGCCGAGCGCCACGGAAGTTTCCACAAGCGATGCGGATTGCCGTTCGGTCCGTCCCGCCAGTTCATCGATGCTCATCGATATGTGGCTCGAGCCTGTGTCGATGGTGCCTGCGGTATCGTGAATGGCGGCCAGGGTCTGTCCCAGTTGCTCCACCGAGACATTGAAATCCGCCCTTAGCGCCTCGAACTCGGGCGCGAAAGCCTGATCAAGGCGCGTGGACAGATCCCCGCTTGCCAGCCGCTTCAGACCATCCGCGAGACCGGAGGTGGCAATTCTCAGCCGCTCGGCGGCGGCGGATTCGGCTCTTTCCTGAGCGGCAATGCGATGGGCCTCGACCGCCTCGCGCTGTTCCTCGGCGCTGTCCTCGAGCCTTTTCTTTTCGACAAACGCCGCGCGGAACACTTCAAGCGCGCGGGCCAGGGCGCCAATCTCGTCGCGCCGCTCGTCCAGCCCCGTGGGCACATCCATGTCGCCGCCGGCCAGGCGACTGGTCGCGGTTTCGAGACGGCGGAGCGGCAACAGCGTGGTCAGGCGCAGCATCGCCATGATCAGGCCGAGCGTGACCGCAATGGTTGCGGCGCCGGTCATGATGTGATTCCATATCCCGGCATTGAAGGCTGCGAATTCGGGCGCGAGGTTGATCGAGGCGCTGTAAGCGCCAAGAATCTCACCCTCCCCGATGTCCATCATCCCTGTGTGGCACCCGGCGCAGCGTTCATCGGCGGCACTTCCTTCTCCCAGAACCACAGGCCGCGAAAGCCGCAATCCCGCTCCGTCGACAACCACCTGACGCTCTTTGCTGTCCAGGGCCGCCCTGTCGATCCGATCAAGCGCCGGAAGCTCCGGTTCGCCCATCTCCTTCTGGAAGGCGGTGATCTTGTCGGCCATCACGATCCAGATGTCGATGTCAGTGTTGGACTGGGAAAACATCTCCATGGTGCCGTTGAGTGTTTCGACCGCCGGATCGCCCTCCTCCATCTGGCCGCGATTGACCATCGCCTGCACATGGACCGCTTCGAGCATGTCCAGCGCGGCATTGCCGCGCAACTTGCCGTCATGGACGATTCTCTGCCAGTTCCTGGAGAGATCGACCGAAACCTTGATGGTCTCCGCTGCGATGAGCACGATGGCGACGCCGGCCAGAATCTGGACGGTCAGGGGGAGTCTTCTGACAAATGAAAACATGTAGGTATCCGCACGAAGCAATGCCGCAGGGCTGGGCGCCAGAACGGAAATTGTCCTGGGGTGATTCCCCAGTACATGAATTTGATTAATGACATTTAAATCATAAATCCGGTAGAATTGCCTATTTTATGGAGCTAATGAAGCCCATGCGAAACTGCTGATGGATCACGCGGCCGGCCGCCGTCAGGCGTTCTGACCGAACCGTTTCTCGATGTAATCGGCGACCATGAGCTGGAAGTCCTCGGCGATGTTCGGGCCGCGCAGGGTGGCGGCCTTCTTGCCGTCGATGAAGATCGGCGCGGCGGGGCTTTCGCCGGTGCCGGGCAGCGAGATGCCGATGTCGGCGTGCTTGGATTCGCCGGGTCCGTTGACGATGCAGCCCATGACGGCCACCTGCAGGCCCTCGACGCCGGGATATTTGTCGCGCCAGAGCGGCATGTTGCGCCTCAGATCGTCCTCGATCGTGCGCGCCAGCTGCTGGAAGACGGTCGAGGTGGTGCGACCGCAGCCGGGGCAGGCGGCGACTACCGGCACGAACTGCCTGAAGCCCATCACCTGCAAGAGTTCCTGGGCGACGATGACCTCGCGGGTGCGGTCGCCGCCGGGTTCCGGGGTGAGCGAGACGCGGATGGTGTCGCCGATGCCCGCCTGCAGCACGATGCCCATGGCGGCGGACGAGGCGACGATGCCCTTCGATCCCATGCCGGCCTCGGTCAGGCCCAGATGCAGCGCGTGGTCGGAGCGGCGGGCGAGTTCGGAGTAGACGGCGATCAGGTCCTGCACCTGGCTCACCTTGGCCGACAGGATGATGCGGTTGCGTTCGAGACCGGTCTCCTCGGCCAGCGCCGCCGAGTGCAGCGCCGACTGGATGATGGCTTCGCGGGTGACGTCACGGGCCGAGAGCGGCGAGCCGTTGGCGGCGTTCTCGTCCATCAGCCGGGTCAGGAGCACCTGGTCGAGCGAGCCCCAGTTGACGCCGATGCGCACCGGCTTGCCGTAGCGGATGGCCATCTCGACGATCTCGACGAACTGGCGGTCCTTCTTGTCCTTGAAGCCGACATTGCCGGGATTGATGCGGTATTTGGCCAGCGCCTCGGCGCAGGCCGGATGATCGGCCAGCAGCGTGTGGCCGATATAGTGGAAGTCGCCCACCAGCGGCACATCAAGGCCCAGTCGTTCCAGCCGCTCACGAATCTTCGGTACGGCGGCGGCACTCTCGTTGCGGTCGACGGTGATGCGGACGATTTCCGAGCCGGCGCGGTGGAGGGCCGCAACCTGGGCGACGGTGCCGTCAATGTCGGCAGTGTCGGTGTTGGTCATCGATTGCACCACCACCGGCGCGCCGCCGCCGACCATGACGCCGCCGACATCGACGGCGACGCTCGCGCGGCGGGCTTCCGGCACAGCAAAGGGAGAAAGGGTCATAAAAGCCTCGGGTCTTTTTCCGCCACTGGCCGCTGTGGCTGATACTGACACTTACCTACTGCATAATTCCCGAAATCGGAATCGGTTTGGCCCAAGAAATTATGCAGCAGTCCAAAGTGCCACAGCGACCAACGAGCGTTCGAACGGACGCACGGCGCTGGAACGCGATTTTGCGAAAGGGATGCCCGCTGCGATCGGGACATGCGAGCGAGCGCTGGAATACGGCCGGCTCAGCCTGGCACGGCATCGGGATTGAGCCGCCAGACGGCCCGGTTCAGTGTCGCGGCGGTTGCGACCCAGATGGCATAGGGCACGAACAAGAGGGCTGCCAGTTGAGACACCTGGCTCGCGGCCGCGATGTAGGCGATGATGATGACAAACAGGGCGCAGACATCGGCAAAGGCCAGATCCATGCGTCGCTGGCCGAAGAACAGCCAGGACCAGGCCGCGTTGAAGACGAGTTGCAGCAGCCAGAGCGCCATCGCCAGGCCCAGTCCCGCAGCTTCCCACACCAGCCAGCCCGAAACCCCAATGGAGATGAACAGGATGCCCCAGACCACGGGGAAGGCCCAGTTGGGCGGCGTCCAGGAGGGGCGACGCAAGGACTGATACCAGTCGCCAGGTTTGAAGACAGCGCCGCTTGAGGCTGTCGCGAACACGAGAATGGCGATGATGATGGCGGACATTTCGCACTCCAGAACCGGTTCGGCGGTGGGACAAGATCCGGCGCTGCGGCGAACCCATAGCCGGATTATATGCTGCAGCAAATATTTGCAATGTAGGGGCTGCCGGTGGAATTGCCAGTGCCAGGCTCCGTCCGGCGGAAACCCGCGACCGTTTCCAAGGCGAGCATTGGCGGCATTGCGGTTCGCAGTGAACCGGATCATGATGGATAGATGGCAATTTCCGTATGGGTCGCATTGATGCATGCGGAAATGGAGGGAGCCAACGAGGGAGGATGTCATGACAAACAATACGAGTGGCAACACGACCGGCCATCCGACCGGTTTGGCGGGAGACGGTCCGGTTGGCGCGCCGGCGCTTCGCGCCATTTCCATGGGGGATGTAAAGGCGAGCCTGAGGGAGGGCTGGAGGGATTTCCTGGCCCATCCCCGCTTTGGACTGTTCTTCGGCGGCATCTACATGCTTGGCGGTCTGGCGATCCTGGGATTTCTCAACAGCATCGGGGCGCCATGGATGATCATTCCGCTGGCGATCGGATTTCCCCTGCTCGGACCTTTTGTTGCGGTCGGGCTCTACGAGATCAGCCGCCGCCGGCATGAAGGCGAACCGGTCACGCGCAAGAGCGTGCTGGCGCAGGTTTTTCACCAGCGCGAACGCCAACTCGGCTGGATGGCCTTTGTCGTCATGTTCATCTTCTGGATCTGGGTCTACCAGGTGCGGCTGCTGCTCGCGCTGTTCCTGGGGTTCAAGTCGTTTTCGAGCTGGGACCGGTTTGTCGATATCGTGCTGTCAACCCCGGAAGGCTGGGGGTTCCTGGCCGTCGGCACGGTTGTCGGCGGCTTTCTGGCGCTGGTGCTGTTTTCCACCACGGTGATTTCCCTGCCGATGCTGGCCGAACGCGAGGTGGATTTCGTCACTGCGATGATCACCAGTGTTTCGGCAGTGGTGAAAAACCCGGTGCCCATGCTCGGCTTCGGCCTTATCGTCGGGGTGTCGACGCTCGTGGCCTTGCTGCCGGCCTTCATCGGTCTTCTGGTGGTTCTGCCGGTGCTTGGCCACGCAACATGGCATCTCTACCGGCGGGCAACGTCACCGGCGTGACAGGCGGTTATGCGCAGGAAATCTGCTGGATGACGGGCTGGCAAAGATCAGGTCTCCCGCCGCAGCAATCTTCAAGCAGAAAGCCGAGCAGGGCGCTGATGCCGGTATGATCGGCATGGTAGCGAACGGTGCGCCCGTCGCGGACACGCCGCACCAGTCCGGCCTTGAGAAGGATCCCGAGATTGGTCGACATGGTGTTCTGCCTTACCCCGAGACGTTCGCCGATTTCGCCCGACGCCAGGCCCTCGGTGCCGGCGGACACCAGAAGCCGGAACACGGCTAGCCGTGTTTCCTGGCTCAAGGCCGAGAATGCGTCCAGTGCAGATTGCTGATCCATGGGAAATGGGTATTGGATGACGCGGATTTGCGCAAGTCCATGCCGATCGGCGCGGCTAATGCATGTCGCGCAAAAGTGCGCAGCGGTTTTGCGATAACGACATGCAAATCCAAAAGGTTAACGCGCGTCACCTGACTCCGGATAAATGCGACGCGCGTTAGCGTCCCGGCAGATTGTTCCAGTGAATGTCTTCCAGCGTCTGCATGCGCGCCCTTGCACTGTCGGACTGGGCGCGGGAGACGCGGTCGATCAGAGCTTCGGCCAGGGCCAGAAGCGCCACGCTTGAATCCCAGGTGCGGTTGGCGTCGACGATGCAGGGAAGCACCACACGGGCAGACCGGGCGATCGGCGACAGCCAGGGGTCGGTGATCAGCAGGATTCGCGCCTTGCGCTCGACCAGCAATTCTCCAAGCCTTACCAGATCGGACTGGTAGCGGCGAATGTCGAAGATGACCGCGACATCGCCGGGACGGACATCAAGCAGTTGGTCGCGCCAGGTCGAGGTCTGCCCGTCGAAATGCCGGACATTGGGACGGATGATCCTGAGGTGCGCGGCCATGTAGCCGGCGATGGCGTCGGTGAACCGGCCTCCGAGAAAATAGCAGGCCGATTTCTGATCGGAGAGCAGGTCGCAGGCCGCCTCGAACTCGCTTTCGGGAACGGCCCTTGCCGTGGCTTCGAGATTGGCGGCGATGTCGGCAAAGCTTGTCCTGAGCGCCGGATTGTCGGTCAGCGGGCCGGTGCTGCGCGCCCGCTCAAGCGGCGACATCAGCTGCGCCTGCACATCGCCGCGCAGCACACGCTGGAACTCGGGATAGGATTCAAACCCAAGCCGCGCGACAAAGCGCAGCACCGTCGGCGCCGAAGTGCCCGCGAGCGCTGCGAGTTCGGCGATCGTTGACAGCCCGATGCTCGGATAATTGGCGAGAAAGGCGTGCGCCACCTTCTTCTCCGCGCCGGGCAGGGTGCCGAGTGCTGCCTGGATCTGTTCGCGTATCGCCATGGGTCTCTCCTGTCCGGTGGTTCGCGGCAGCGTAACAAAAATTACAGTGTTGACAATGACAGGGCAATCCTAATCAATGTTACGAAAGCGGTCGATCGATGCCGCAACTGCCGGGGAGCAGACATACCAGTGCAAGGCGACAGGCTGATTGAAGCATCAGAAGGTCCGGCGTTTGCCGTTCGCCGCCCCGGCGGGGCGAGCGACGTGGTGCTGGTGTGCGAGCATGCGTCCAGGGTGATGCCGAAGGCGCTCGGGACGCTGGGGCTCGATCAGGCCGCACTCGAAAGCCACATCGCCTGGGATATCGGCGCCATGGACGTGGCCGAGCGCCTGTCCGATCTTCTTGACGCGACGCTCGTCTCGCAGCGGTTTTCCCGGCTGGCCTATGATTGCAACCGGCCACCCGAATCCGCCGACGCCTATCCGGAACGGAGCGAGGTTTTCGAGGTTCCCGGCAACCAGGGGCTTGACCAGCAGGACCGCTCACGCCGCGCGGAGGCGCTCTATGTTCCATTCCACCAGGCCATCGACGCGCTCATCGATGAACGCCTGGCGCAGGGTCGCGATGTGGTGCTGGTGACGGTCCACTCGTTCACGCCGGTCTATTTCGGCCAGCCGCGCGACGGCTTTCTCGGCATCCTGCATGATGAGGACAGCCGCCTGGCCGATGCGATGCTCGACGCTGCAGCGGCAGCGCAGCTGGAGCGGGTCAGCAGAAACTATCCCTATGGCCCTGAAGACGGGGTAACGCACACGCTCAAGCGGCATGGATTGACCCGGCAAATCGCCAACGTCATGCTGGAGATTCGCAATGATCTTATTTCCGGCGAAGAAGGCCGGACTGTCTGGGCCGGGCAGGTTGCGGATCTTCTGCGCGCGGCGATCGAACGCCTGAACCATGAAGGAGGACGCCGTCATGCGTGATCCCGCCACTCCGCTTGCCGGATACGGCCCGAATTCCATGGCCGGACTTGCATGCCTGCGCAGTGTAAGCTGCTGCCTGGGAGGCTCGGCGGCATGACGATCATCGAACGCTATATCCGCGCGGTGGATGGCTTCAACAGGCGGGTCGGCCGGTTTGCGATGTATCTGATCTTTGCCCTGATGGGTGTGCTGTTCTGGTCTTCGATTTCGAAATACGCGGGTGCACCGGCGCTGTGGACGCTGGAATTCGCCCAGTTCATCATGGTCGCCTATTATCTGCTGGGCGGTCCCTACTCCATGCAGATGGGCGATCACGTGCGCATGGATCTTGTCTATGGCGCCTGGTCGCCGCGCCGCAAGGCGGCGGTGGACGCGGTCACCGTGCTGTTCCTGATCTTCTATCTCTGCGTGCTGCTCTATGGCGGGATCTCGAGCACCACCTACGCGCTCGAATATGGTGAGCGGGCCCATTCGGTCTGGCGGCCCTATATGTGGCCGGTCAAAATGATTGCCGCATTCGGCATCTTCCTGATGCTGCTGCAGGCAACAGCCGAACTCCTCCGCGACATTCTTTTTCTGCGCGGCATCAGCGTCAACCACCAAAGCGAGGCGGGCATTTGAGTTACGAACTGATCGCACTCTTCATGTTCGCCGCGATGATGGCGCTGCTTCTCACCGGGCAGCGGGTGTTTGGCGTGATTGGCGCCGTCGCAGTGATCGCGGCGCTGCCGCTGTGGGGCACCGGCGGCGTCGAGATCGCGTTTGCGCAATCGATCAAGCTGATGAAGTGGTATCCGCTGCTGACGCTGCCGATGTTCATCTTCATGGGCTACATGCTGTCGGAAAGCCGGATCGCCGACGATCTGTACCGCATGTTCCACGTCTGGTTCGGTCCGGTCCCGGGCGGTCTCGCCATCGGCACGATCTTTCTGATGGTGGTGATCTCGGCGATGAACGGCTTGTCGGTGGCCGGCATGGCAATCGGCGCGACGATCGCGTTGCCGGAACTGCTCAGGCGTGGCTATGACAAGCTTATGATCAGCGGCGTGGTCCAGGGCGGGTCGTCCCTGGGCATCCTGATTCCGCCGTCGGTGGTGCTGGTACTTTATGGCATGATCGCGCGCCAGCCGGTGAGCCAGCTCTGGCTGGCTGGCGTGTTCCCCGGCCTGTTGATGGCCACGCTGTTCATCGTCTACATCGCCGTGCGCTGCCAGTTGCAACCCCATCTCGGGCCGCCGCTTCCCAAGGCAGAGCGCGACGCGATCACCTGGACGCAGCGGATCAGCCTGCTCAGGGCGGGCATCCTGCCGTTCATGATCTTTTTCCTGATGAACGGGCTTTTCCTGATGGGGTATACCAGCCTGGTGGAAAGCTCGGCCGTGGGCGCCCTGGCTTCGATGGGCGCGGCGCTGATCAAGGGCCGGCTGACGCGCGACGTGATGGAGAACGTCATGCGCAAGACGCTTGGCATTTCCTGCATGTTCATGTGGATCATTCTCGCCGCGCTCTGCTTCGGCGCGGTGTTTGACGGGCTGGGCGCAGTGCGCGCCATCGAGACTTTCTTCCTCGGGCAGTTGGGTCTCGAACCCTGGCACGTGCTCATCCTGATGCAGCTGAGCTTCCTGCTGATGGGGACCTTCCTTGACGACACGGCCATGCTGGTGATCGTGGCGCCGCTCTACGTGCCGCTGGTCAAGATACTCGGCTTCGATCTGGTCTGGTACGGGGTGCTTTACACCATCACCTGCCAGATCGCCTACATGACGCCGCCCTTCGGCTACAACCTGTTCCTGATGCGCGCCATGGCGCCGCCGGAAATCAAGCTGCGTGATATCTATCTTTCCGTCATTCCCTTCGTCGCGGTCATGCTGCTCACATTGGTGATCGTGATGATGTTCCCGGAACTGGCATTATGGCTGCCGGAGCAGTTCCAGGGCAAACTTCGAGGCTGAAATGAGCAGATCCACAGAAGACGAAACCAAAAGGAGAACAGCATGACCAATATCAAGAGGCGTCAATTTCTCACCAAGGCCGGCGTTGCCGCCGGCGCTGCCGCCGGCACAGCACTTGCCGCTCCGGCGGCGATTGCCCAGGAGCCGATCCGCTGGCGCATGCAGACCTATGCCGGCGCAACATTGGGCCAGTTCGTGACCCAGCCTTTCGTCGATGCCTTCAACAAGGCGGCAAATGGCGAAATGGTAATCGAGCTGTTCTTCGCCGACCAGATCGTGCCGACCGGCGAATTGTTCCGCGCCATGCAGGCCGGCACCATCGACGCCGTGCATTCGGACGACGATTCGATGGCGTCGCCGGTGGAAGTGGGCGTGTTCGGCGGCTACTTCCCGTTCGCCACGCGCTCGATCCTCGATGTGCCGGTGCTGTTCCAGCAATATGGCCTGGGCGACATCTGGCGCGACGCCTATTCGGGAACCGGCGTTGTCTGGCTCTCGGCCGCAGGCCAGGACCCCTGCAACTTCAACACCAAGAAGGAAATCAAGAGCGTCGCCGATCTCGACGGTCTCAAGCTCTATACCTTCCCGACGGCCGGCCGGTTCCTCACCCAGTTCGGCGTCGTGCCGGTGTCGATTCCCTACGAGGACGCGGAAGTCGCGGTGCAGACCGGAGAGCTTGACGGCATGTCCTGGTCGGGCATCACCGAGGACTACACCGTCGGCTGGGCCAACGTGACCGACTACTTCCTGACCAACAACATCTCCGGCGCCTGGATCGGCTCCTGGTTTGCCAACGAGGAAAAGTGGAACGCGCTGCCAGAGCATCTCAAGGCGCTCTACATGTCCTGCATGGAAGCCAGCCACACCTTCCGCAACCAGTGGTACTGGGGCGGCGAGGCCAAGCTGCGCGCCACCGGCGACAAGCTGGAATTGCGCTCGGTGCCGGCTTCCGACTGGAAGCAGGTCGAAGATGCTGCGGTGAAGTTCTGGGATGAAATTGCTGCGGAAAGCGAAACCAAGGCAAAGGTCATCGAGATCTTCAAGGAATACAACGGCGTCATCAACAAGGCCGGCTTCCCTTACGGCGAAAGCTGAGCCGGACCGTGATTGAAAACACCGCCTCCCGGTCTTGCGCCGGGGGGCGGATCGGCACTACAGCGCTGCGAGAGCTTTGCGTCTTTCAGTGCTGCCGTGCGGCTCAATTGCCTTCAAGAGACCGACGACGCTTTTTTCGCCGCAGGCCGAGACTGAAACGCTGACCACACCATCGGGATCCTATCGACATGGCCGGAAATCTTAGCTTTGAAGACCTGAAATCTGCCGCCAAAACCGGTGACATCGACACCGTGCTGGTCTGTTGCGTCGATATGCAGGGCCGCCTGATGGGCAAGCGGTTCCATGTGCAGAACTTCATCGATTCAAGCCATGAAGAAACCCATTGCTGCAACTACATGCTGGCGACCGATCTCGAAATGGCGACGCCCGATGGCTATGCGACGACCAGCTGGCGCGCCGGCTATGGCGACTATGTGATGAAGCCGGATCTGTCGACGATGCGGCGCGTGCCATGGCTCGAGGGCACGGCGATGGTGCTGTGCGATCTTCTCGACCATCACACCCATGAGCCCGTGCCGCAGTCGCCGCGCCAGATCCTGAAGGTGCAGATCGCGCGGCTGAAGGAGCTGGGCTACGAGGCCATGATGGCGACTGAGCTCGAGTTCTTTCTGTTCGAGCAGAGTTTTCGCGATCTGGCGCAGTCGGGCTACCGTGAGCTGACGCCGATCAGCGCCTACAACGAGGATTACCACATTCTCCAGACCACTAAGGAAGAGAGCATCATGCGCCCTGTGCGCAATCATCTCTTCGCAGCCGGCATTCCGATCGAGAATTCCAAGGGCGAAGCCGAGACAGGACAGGAAGAGCTCAATATCCGCTATGCGCCCGCACTCGACTGCGCCGATCATCACACCATCGCCAAGCACGCGGTCAAGGAGATCGCCTGGGCGCATGGTCGCTCGGTGACCTTCCTGCCGAAATGGAACCCAAAGAAGGTCGGGTCGTCCTCGCATGTGCACATGTCGCTGTGGAGCGGCAAGACGCCGGCTTTCCGCGATGAAAACGGCGAATACGGGATGTCGGATCTGATGCGCCACTTCATGGCCGGGCTGATCGAATATGCCTCCGACTACACCTGGTTCATGGCGCCATACGTCAACAGCTACAAGCGCTTCATGAAGGGCAGCTTCGCGCCCACCCGCACCGTCTGGTCGGTCGACAACCGCACCGCCGGTTTCCGCCTGTGCGGCGAAAGCTCGAAGGCGGTCCGCGTCGAATGCCGCATCGGCGGCTCGGACATGAACCCCTATCTGGCGCAGGCTGCCCTGCTTGCCGCCGGCATCAAGGGAATCGAAGACAAGCTGACCCTGGCGCCGCCGACCGGCGGGGACATTTACGAGAACGCCGAAGCCAAGCACATTCCCTCGACGCTGAGGGCGGCGACGGAAACCCTGCGCGTATCGAAAATGCTGCGCGACGCCATGGGCGACGCGGTGATCGACCACTATGTGCGCTGCGCCGAGTGGGAGCAGGAGGAGTTCGACAAGGCGGTGACCGACTGGGAGATCGCGCGCGGCTTCGAGCGGGCGTGAGCGCAACACAAGATACTCAAGACTGACGGCGTGTGCCGCTCGCAATCGCGGCGGAGCGCTGCAAGGAGACCAAGCAATGAGCAGTTTGAAACTGATATCGCCGGTCGACGGCTCGGTTTATGCCGAACGCCCGGTGATGGCCCTGGACGACGCGGCCGCGGCGATTGCCCGGTCGCGCAAGGCCCAGAAGGACTGGGCGCGGCGGCCGCTGGAAGAGCGTATAGCCCTGGTTCGCGCCGGTGTCGCCCGGCTCAACGAAATGAGCGACGAGGTTGTGCCGGAACTGGCCTGGATGATGGGGCGGCCGGTGCGCTATGGCGGCGAGTTCGGCGGCGTCAACGAACGCACCACCTACATGGCCGGGATCGCCGCGCGGGCGCTTGCGCCGATCGAGATCGAGAATTCGGCGCAGTTCGAGCGCCGCATCGAGCACGTTCCGCACGGCGTGGTGTTTGTCGTGGCGCCGTGGAACTACCCCTACATGACCGCGATCAACACGGTCGTTCCGGCGCTGATTGCCGGCAACACGGTGGTGCTCAAGCACGCGACCCAGACGCTGCTGGTTGGCGAGCGCATGGTTCGCGCGTTCTCCGAGGCTGGTCTGCCTGAGGATGTGTTCATCAATCTGTTCCTGGATCATCAGGGAACCGAGAAGCTGATCTCCGCGGGCAGCTTCAATTTCATCAATTTTACCGGTTCGGTCGGAGGCGGCAAGGCGATTGAGCGCGCAGCAGCCGGCACCTTCACCGGCCTCGGGCTTGAGCTTGGCGGCAAGGATCCCGGCTACGTCATGGACGACGCCGATATCGACTGGGCTGTCGACGTGCTGATGGACGGCGCAATGTACAATGCCGGCCAGTGCTGCTGCGGCATCGAACGGCTCTACATCGCGCGTCCGCTGTATGACGCCTTTGTCGAGAAGGCCGCGGCCTGGGTCTCAAATGGTCTCAAGCTGGGCAATCCGCTCGATACCGACACCACGATCGGCCCCATGGCCAATGTGCGCTTCGCCAACGAGGTGCGCGCGCAAACCGCCGAAGCGCTGGCCAGTGGCGCGCGCGGCCTGATCGACCCGAAACTGTACCCCGCCGACGACGGCGGCGCCTATCTGATGCCGCAAGTGCTGGTCGACGTGACCCATGACATGCGGGTGATGCGCGACGAAAGCTTCGGCCCGGTCGTGGGCATCATGCCCGTCGACAGTGACGAGGAAGCTTTGCGCCTGATGAACGACTGCCAGTTCGGCCTGACTGCATCCTTGTGGACCAACGACGCCGAGCGCGCCGCCCGTATCGGCGCCGAAATCGAAACCGGAACGGTGTTCATGAACCGCGCCGACTATCTCGACCCGGCGCTGTGCTGGACGGGCTGCAAGGCCACCGGCCGCGGCGGCTCGCTGTCCGAAATCGGCTTCCACAATCTCACCCGTCCAAAATCCTACCATATGAGAAAGAAATCCGCATGAGTCCGCGCGCCAACTGGTCCTATCCCACTGCAATCCGTTTTGGCGCAGGGCGCATTTCGGAGCTTGCCGAGGCCTGCCTGTCTGCAGGCATCAAACTGCCGCTTCTGGTCACCGACCGCGGACTGGCGTCACTGCCGATCACGGCGCAAGCGCTCGACATTCTTGACGCCGCGGGCCTTGGCCGGGCCATCTTTTCCGACGTTGATCCGAATCCGAACGAGAAGAACCTTGAAGCCGGCGTCGCGGCCTTCAAGGCAGGCGATCATGACGGCGTCGTTGCCTTTGGCGGCGGATCGGGCCTTGATCTCGGCAAGCTGATCGCGTTCCAGGCCGGGCAAACCCGTCCCGTGTGGGATTTCGAGGATATCGGCGACTGGTGGACCCGCGCCGACGCCAAGGCGATTGCGCCGATCATCGCCGTGCCGACAACGGCGGGCACCGGCTCGGAAGTCGGCCGCGCCGGCGTGCTGACCAACTCGGTCACCCACGTCAAGAAGATCATCTTCCATCCGAAGCTGCTGCCGGCAATCACGATCTGCGATCCGGAACTCACAGTCGGCATGCCGCGGATCATCACGGTCGGCACCGGCATGGATGCCTTCGCCCATTGCCTGGAAGCCTATTCGTCGCCTTTCTACCATCCGATGAGCCAGGGCATCGCGCTCGAGGGAATGCGGCTGGTCAAGGAAAACCTGCCCCGGGTCATCGCCGACGGCTCCAATATTGCAGCGCGCGCGGAGATGATGAGCGCTGCCGCGATGGGGGCGGTTGCGTTCCAGAAGGGGCTCGGCGCCATTCATGCGCTGTCGCATCCGATCGGTGCGGTCTACAACACCCATCACGGCATGACCAATGCGGTGGTGATGCCGCCGGTCCTGCAATTGAACAGGCCCGAAATAGAAGACCGCATCGCGCGCGCTGCGGACTACATGGGGATCAGCGGCGGATTTGACGGGTTTTACGATTTCGTCCTCAAGCTTCGCGCCGATCTTGGTGTTCCCGACAAGCTTTCTGAACTGGGCGTGGGACGCGACCGGATCGACGAGATGACAGCCATGGCGCTGGAAGACCCCAGCGCCGGCGGCAATCCGGTGAAGATGACGTCTGAAAACACCCGGGCGCTGTTCGAAGCCTGTCTCTGAAACCAGTTCCATCGATGAGTGCAGTCCGCAATCATCTCTGGTCACGCATGTCGTGAAAGCCGGTGCGCACGGAAGCGCACCG
>NZ_JACIYP010000340.1 GCF_014359905.1 Hoeflea sp.
GAAGAATTCCGCCGGCACATCTTCGATCGAGAAGAAAAGTTTGGAGAACGGATGGCCTGCAGCATCGCTGCCGTCGTCCTGAAAGATCTTTGCGAGAAGTTCGCCACCGCTCGCGCAATGACGGAACAGATAGGCCGAAAGCATCATCAACTCGTTGCTGCCCGGATAGACACGCCGGCCGTGCCCTCGCCGGGAGGCGGAAACAGTGGAGATGGAGCAGTTCTCGAACCACACCAGAGGCAGGCTGCGCGCCAGGAGATCGACTCGGGTCGGGTTAATGCGCGTGTCGAGCTTACCGCCTAGAAGCGTCAGCGTCGCGGGCCGCCCCGGATCCTCTGCGAGGATCGCCGTCGCCGCCAGCGCTGGCAAGGCGGACTGGCAAAGTCCGATCACATGGGTTCCAGCCCCGAGATACCGGATCATCTCGACAACATAGGTGATGTTGTCTTCGAGGCGGAACGGACCGTTTGCGGCGGGAACGTCTGCGGCGTCTTTCCAGGCGAGACAATAGACGTCGTGCCAGGGCAGTAGCCCAAGGATCATGTCGTAGAGAATTTCTGCCTTCATGCCGGAGAGAGGCGCCA
Organism: Hoeflea sp.; assembly: GCF_014359905.1. Lineage (GTDB taxonomy): Bacteria > Pseudomonadota > Alphaproteobacteria > Rhizobiales > Rhizobiaceae > Hoeflea. The sequence continues at coordinate 585 of NZ_JACIYP010000340.1, forward strand.
CGAGGAGAATCGGGGGCCTTTGTCCGGTTAGATCGGCCTGGAAATGCAGAAGGCGGCCAAATGATTTTTCGATTACGCTTAGTTCCCGAACGCTCACCAGCCTCCCGTCGATCACTACGTGTTCGATACCAATCCTTGGACCGAGCGGTAAGTCGTTTTGTGTTGTGAGCCCACCGATTAACGCGCGAGGGCGACCCGAGCGCGAGGCTTGTTTCTTTTCCACAAAGAGCTTTTTATGCGGCACTGGAAGCTGCCCCGTAAAGATCAATCTCACATCCGTTCGCAGTTGCCTGAATACGTGATGCACCAGCTTCACGCCCCCCGAGGCTGCGGCGAACAAGTCGAGGTTGTTGCGTGCGGCGATGAGCACCAAAGAAGCCGTGCCCCCGGGGCTGCAGCGCATTGAAGGCGTGATTGGTGAGGAAATCCCAGGTCATCACACCCTCATCGCTGCAAAACGTAGGTGCCCGGCGCATCCTCGATTGGCGGATAGCCTTTGTCCGGAGCACCCATGTCGGGGGGCGGTACGGATTCCGACGAAGAATGGGCACCGAGCCATTGCGTCCATTCGATCCACCAGGAGCCATTCTTCTGCTCTGCCGCGACCAGCCATTCCTCTGGACCGAGATGGAGGTCGGCGACGTGCTTCGTAGCAACGCGGAAGCGCCGCCGGGGATGGCCGGGCTCGCTAACGATGCCGGCATTGTGGCCGCCACTGGTGAGAACGAAGGTGACATCGGTGTCGGTGAGCTGATGAACCTTGTAAACGGACCGCCACGGCGCGACGTGGTCGCGCTCGGTGCCGACAACGAACATGGGGACGCGAATATTCTGCGGCGCCACCGGGCGGCCGTCGACCATGAAGCGGCCCGTCGCCAGTTCGTTGTCGAGATAGAGGCGACGCAGGTATTCGGAGTGCATCCGGTGGGGCATGCGAGTGGAATCCGCGTTCCACGCCATGAGATCGATCATGGGAGCGCGCTCCCCCATCAGATATTCGCGCACATGACGGGACCAGATGAGATCGTTGGTGCGCAGAAGCTGAAAAGCGCCGGCCATCTGGTCGGAAGAGAGATAGCCCCTGTTCCACATCATGCTGTCAAGGAAATGCATCTCGCTATGGTCGATGAAGAGTGCGAGCTCGCCGGGCTCGGTGAAATCGATCTGGGCTGCGAACAGGGTCACCGAGGCGAGCCGGTCGTCGCCGACCCGTCCCATAGCGGCGGCGGCGATCGCAAGCAGCGTTCCGCCGAGGCAGTAACCGGTAGCGTGGATCTTTCGATCGGGAACGATAGCGTTGACAGCATCGAGGGCGGCCATGACGCCCATGCGCCTGTAGTCGTCCATGGTGAGGTCGCGGTCGGCAGCGTCTGGATTGCGCCAGGAGATGCAGAAAACTGTGTAGCCATTCTCCACCAGGTAGCGGACCAGCGAATTCTCCGGCGAAAGATCGAGGATGTAGTATTTCATGATCCAGGCCGGGAGGATCAGGATCGGCTCCGGCCGTACCTTGTCGGTCGTCGGTGCGTATTGGATCAGCTCGATCAGGTGGTTACGGTAGACGACCTTGCCGGGAGTGACGGCAACATCCTTGCCGGGAATGAAGCCGTCGGCCCCGACCGGCGGCTGATTGGTAACTGCGCGAACCGCGTCCTCGACGAAATTGCGCGAGCCCCGGATGAAATTCGCACCGCCGGTCTCAAAGGCCTTGGCAACGACCTCGGGATTGGTGAGCGGATTGTTCGAGGGTGAGAACATGTCGAGCAGTTGGCGAGCGACGAAGGAGACGACGTGCTCGTGGTGCGGTGTGACGCCGGGCACCTCGTGGGTGACGTTGTGCCACCATTGCTGATTGAGCAGGAACGCCTGGGCGAAGGCGGCATAGGGCTGTTTCTTCCAGCCCTCCGCAGCGAACCGATAATCCCCCGGCAGCGGCTCGATGCACGGCGGGGTATCGGAATGAGTGCTGGCCGCAGCGAGGTAGCCCAGAAGGCTGTTTGTCTTGCGCTGCGCCTTGTTGACGAGCTCAGCGCGCTTGCCCGGGGCCGCCGCCAGATGAATTGACCAGTCGAAAAAGGCGAGCGCGAGGGAGGCTGGGGAAAAGCCGCCCGTGAACTGCGCTACGAACACGTCGCTCATGCGGTCGATGGCGCGAAACCCTTCGGTGCCGACGTTCTCTTCGTCCACCGCGACAACCGGCGTCGAAGGCTTGACGGCGGAAGCTACTGCCGTCATCGACCGTCTCCTTCAGCCGCGCGTGCAGCCACATCATAGCGACGGTCGCCGATCAGAACGTTGAGGCGCTGGATGGTGA
>NZ_JACIYP010000341.1 GCF_014359905.1 Hoeflea sp.
GGGATCTGGTCTTTGACGGCAGGGTCTATCGCACCATTCAGGCGCGCGATCTGTGGAACCGGATCATGCGCGCGACCTACGATTATGCCGAACCCGGCGTGATCTTCATTGACCGCATCAACGCGATGAACAACCTCGCCTATTGCGAGACCATCGCCGCCACCAACCCGTGCGGCGAGCAGCCGCTGCCGCCCTATGGCGCCTGCCTGCTCGGCTCGGTCAACCTTGCCCGGCTGGTGATCGACCCGTTCGGCCCGAAGGCGCGGCTCGATGCGGCGGCGCTGAAGGATCTTGTGCGCACCGCCGTGCGGATGATGGACAATACCGTGGATGTCAGCCGTTTTCCCCTGCCGCAGCAGGCCGAGGAAGCCCGCGCCAAGCGCAGGATCGGGCTGGGTGTCACCGGGCTGGCCGATGCGCTGTTGATGCTCGGCCTGCGCTATGGCTCGGACGAGGCGGCCCGGCAGACCGAGATCTGGATGCACAAGATCGCCTGCGCGGCTTATCTGGCCTCGGTCGATCTGGCGCGCGAAAAGGGGCCGTTCCCGCTGTTTGACGCCGAGAAATACCTCGCCTCGGGCACGATGCAGCACATGGATGAGACGGTGCGCGAAGCCATTCGCACCCACGGCATCCGCAACGCGCTGCTGACCTCGGTCGCGCCCACCGGCACGATCAGCCTCTATGCCGGCAATGTCTCGTCCGGGATCGAGCCGGTCTTTGCCTATGCCTACAAGCGGAAAGTCCTGCAAAAGGATGGCAGCCGCACCGAGGAAGAGGTCGTCGACTACGCCTACCACCTCTGGCGCGAACGCTTCGGCGACAAGCCGCTCCCTGATCATTTCGTCAACGCCCAGACGCTGCCGCCGCTCGATCACGTCCGCATGCAGGCAGCGGCGCAGAAATGGGTGGACAGCTCGATCTCGAAAACCATCAACTGCCCCGAGGAAATCGGCTTCGAGGCGTTCAAGGACGTCTACATGGCGGCCTGGGACCAGGGCTGCAAGGGCTGCACCACCTATCGCCCGAACGCGGTGACGGGCTCGGTCCTGTCGGTCTCCGAGAAGGAGGACAAGACGCCCGAGGCCGACAAGGGTGCCGAGGTGATCTATCTCTCCGAACCCTTGGACCGGCCGCAATCGCTCGAAGGGGCGACCTACAAGCTGAAATGGCCCGACAGCGAACACGCGATCTACATCACCATCAACGACATCATCCAGTCCGGCCACCGGCGGCCCTTCGAGGTCTTCATCAACTCGAAGAACATGGAGCATTTCGCCTGGACCGTGGCGCTGACGCGGATGATCTCCGCCGTCTTCCGGCGCGGCGGCGATGTCAGCTTCGTGGTCGAGGAGATGAAGGCGGTCTTCGACCCGCGCGGCGGCGCCTGGATGCAGGGGCGCTACATCCCCTCGATCCTCGCCGCCATCGGCGGGGTGATCGAGCGGCACATGATCGCCATCGGCTTCCTCGCCGGCGAAGGCCTCGGTCTCAAGACCGATCCCAAGGCGCAGGTCATGGCGGTGGGCGAGACGCCCCGTGGCCCGGCCTGTCCGGCTTGCGGCCAGTTCGGGATGCAGATGATCGAAGGCTGCATGACCTGCCCGTCCTGCGGCCATTCGAAATGCGCGTGAGGCGGGGGCGGCTTCAACCGATATCCGGCCGCGCCTGATCAGGGGCGAGGCCGGTGCGGAGCCTTGGCGATACGCTTGGCGTAAACGGTATCTGGCGGAAGAAATCACCCCGCTCATCAGGGTATTGGCGAGAACCGGAGCCGGTCTTGGACCTCGATCACACGCCGCCCCGTGTGGTACGTCGCGTCGGTTGGCGGGTCTGCCTGCGATGCGGCTCGCCGTTCTGGAGCACTGACGTAACAGCGATCCGCTTGTGCCACGGATGTACGCAACCCACTGACCGCCGCGCAGGAATGGCGCGCGGCGGCGCAGGCTAGCCACCTGCACGTCCTTGAGGAAACCGACGGACGCTAAACCATCGGGACCAGTCAAGGCGGGACTTCTTCTTGCCCGGGACTTAGCAAGCGCCTCGGGGCATGGGTTCCGGGGCGCCCCAACTTAGGAAGCGATCCAGAGAGCGATAGGCGAAACCGCTAATAGCTGGGTCGGACTTCAGTGTCGGTAGCAGATGTGGTAACAATATGTCCGCCCAACGATACCGAAACCTGCAAATGGTCACCTATACATGACGCTCATCCTGACCATTCAGACTCGAGGCTCCATATGGCTCGTCGCAGATAGGAGGCTTTCAGCACCCGGAAAACCGCCAATTGACGATGCTATCAAAGCAGCAATCGTGGAGGTCACGGACGGTATCGCTATGCTCGGCTACTCCGGATTGGGCGCAACTGCTCTGGGAAGCCAACCTTCTCAATGGGTGAGTAGCGTGCTTCGTGGCAGGCACCATCCCTTGGAGCATATGTTGAAGGTTGTTGCGGAAGCCATGAAGCGCGAGTTTATTCCTCACTTGGAAGGCGTGCGCGACACGAAGCTGCGGCGTCATAGTTTCATAGTTCCCGCTTTCCTAAACGACAGACCACAGATTTACTCCATTGACATGGCCCATACCGATCAGGGCTACTGGTTCCGATATACTAGGCACATCATAGGAGGAGCTCTGACGCCACTGCAGATCGCCGCTACCATTGGTCTAGCTGGATCGGGCACTGCGGCCTTGCTTCCCATAGATAGGTGGAAGCGTCCCCTTCTAAATCTGGTGAGAGCCTATAATGAGAAGAAGATCCTCGGTCGGACGGTGGCAAAGCATCTGGCTCAACTCGCTTACTCCTCCCATCTTGCAACAAAGGACGGGACTGTCGGTCCTGACTGCCTTGTGATTTGGCGGAATTCTAAGCGCAGTCTCCACA
>NZ_JACIYP010000342.1 GCF_014359905.1 Hoeflea sp.
GATCGCCATCGGTTGCCTGGCCCGCTCTTCGGTCGGGGCGTAGCCCCTCCCTACGACCGGGCCAGGCAACCGATCCTACCGGCCATCATAGTTGTCGCTCAACCGGCCACCGTAGTTGTCGCCGCGCAGCCAAATACGGTTCCGAGCCGGGCCTCAAGGCCTATACTCATGTCAGCGATCGCTTCGCCCCCTTCGCCTCGCAAATGATTCCCGCCACCGTGAGCGAAGCTCCCTATATTCTCGACGGCCTGCTGATGAACGCGGCCGGGCGGCAAATCCGCGAACAATATGCCGACACCGCCGGCTACACCGACCATGTCTTCGGCCTGAGCGGCCTGCTCGACCGACGCATCGTGCTGCGCATCCGCGATCTTCCCTCCAGACGCTTCTACGTGTTCGACGCCAGCGCAACGCCGGTCGAGTTGCGCAAGCTGGTGGCCGGAAGGGTTCGAGAAGATATCATCGCCGCCAACTGGCCCGATTTGTTCCGTACCGTCGCCACGTTGCACGTGGGCAGGATTGCGCCCAGCCAATTGCTCAGAAAGTTAGCGAACTACCCGCGCCAAAATGATCTCGCCATGGCATTGCGAGAGGTCGGCCGCGTTGAGCGCACATTGTTCCTCATCGACTGGATTCTGGATGCCGACATGCAGCGCAGGGCGCAGATCGGCCTGAACAAGGGCGAAGCGCACCACGCGTTGAAGAACGCGTTGCGCATCGGCCGACAGGGTGAAATCCGGGATCGGACCAGTGAGGGCCAGCATTACCGCATTGCCGGGCTCAACCTGCTCGCCGCCGTCATCATCTACTGGAACACGCTCCACCTTCACGATGCGGTCGATCAGCGGCGGCGTGATGGGCTCGATGTTCCGCCCGAGTTGCTCGCCCACATCTCGCCGCTGGGTTGGGCGTACATTCTGCTTACCGGCGAATACCGTTGGCCCAAGGAGCAGGAATTGGCATAGTCTCGCCGAGCGCGGACAAAGTTGGAGGAGGGATATGAAGAGGCAGAACCGCGGTAAGCAATCCAGCGAAACGGCCGTGCGCACGCTGCTCGACAAGTATGCCTGCCCCGTCGCATATCATGAAGTCAGGACTCGCATCCTCGGAAGCATCGCTTGCCCCGACCCAGATGTGAAGCCGATGGCGATCGTAGCCGGCTTGTGGGGCGGTGTATTGCCTGAATTCGATAGTATCGAGGATGCCAACGAACTGCTTGGCGCCCTGATCATGGGGCTATGGAACGAGCTGGCAGCCCATCAGGACCCACAGTACCGTTCCGGGTTATCAGGGTGCCGCAGGAGCCGACCATCGCCAAGCTCGGTCATTTAGGCATGGTTCGCGCGGCCGAAGTCGAAGGTTTTGTTGAAGGTCTGTTCAACGGCGAAGAGGAGGCAGGCCTTCCCGAGCGGGCTCATGAGGCCGTCACCCACCTGGGCGAGATCCGGGCTATGATGGTTGCTGTTGCGGACCTGGTCGAACGAACGAAGAATGATCCTGAAGACCCGGAGCAAATCAGACAGACATTCAAGCACCTTGGTGTCATGACCGAAATCATGGAAACCGAAACTCACGCGGCCGTCCTGTCTTGCGCGCGAGCCCGGACGCAAGGCCTCCCCGGCCTCACGGCGCCGTGGCCGACCAGACATTGAGTGGCGATCCGGATATGGACGCCGAACACCGGCTGCGCGAAAAGCTGCGAAAGATCGAGGGGTTGTTCGCGGGAGCCGCTACCCCCGGCGAAAAGGCGGCCGCTGGCGCCGCCGCTGAGCGCATCCGCCGTCAATTTGCCGAAACGGGTGAGCGGGAGAAGGCAGAGGAGTTCAAGTTCTCTATCCCCGATCCCTGGTCGCGCCAGCTTTTTACCGCCCTGTGTCGCCGCTATGGCCTGCGCCCCTTCCGCTATACCCGTATGCATCGTCAAACGGTGATGGTTCGCGCACCAGCCAGCGTGGTCAATCGTGTCCTCTGGCCCGAATTCCAGGAACTCAGCAACGCGCTGAGCGCACACTTGCTCGACATTGCCGACCGGATCATTCGCGAAGAGGTCTATGCTACGACCGATGAAGCCGAGGAAATCGCCGAACCCGCCCTTCTGCGGTGATGATCCTTGCTTGACGGATCGCTTAGGGTGTCATTTCGCCCCCTGCCGGAACTGACCCCAACTGCACCATTCGGACCCAAGCAAATCCGCATGGCCCGTGCCTGTCTCCCAATTTTGCGACGGTCCCGCTACTATTTGCAAAAGCGGTACGAGAACCCCGAGCCGAGTGCCCTTGGATTGCGATGCGATCCGGTATGAGGAAAAAGCTGGCCAGGTCTGTTACCAGCGGGCGTTGACGCCGAGCCAGACCACACGGCCCTTCTGGCTCCGTTCGGCGAGCAACCGTCCCGACGGCATCTCGCGATAGTATTCAATCTCCGACTTCGTCAGGTTCTGTCCCTCGAGGATCACCGTCACCCTGCCCAGCGCCTGCCAGCGCAATTGGGCCGAGAACTCGCCGCGCGCCTTGCTGAAGATGTCGAACAGCTCTGAGTCCTCGTTGATCGATTTCAGGTAGTCGTCTACATAATTGTAGGCGACGGACGCGCCGAAAACGGACGTCTCGTAGGAAAGCGTTGCGTTGGCCAGAAATTCGGGCTGCGCTTCGAGACCGTTGATAACGCGAAGCGTTTCGTCGGCCTGGACCACAGTTTGCTCACCCTCAATGAAGGTGGCGTTGGCCGCGGCCACGAAATTACCCAAGAATCCCGAAGCGATACTACGGAAATCCTGACGTGCCGCAAACTCTAAGCCTTTTAGGGTAGCGCTCTGAGAGTTCATGGGCGTGGTAATGCGTGCAGTGTATAACTCGCCCTGATACTCGTAGTTCTCTTGC
>NZ_JACIYP010000343.1 GCF_014359905.1 Hoeflea sp.
ACGACACCCGAAGGTTCGGGCGGCAATCCAGGCCAGTGTTGAGCCGCCTCGGTGCTGGCGGAACGGTTCGGCACGGCCGAGCAGACCATTTACAAATGGAAGCACCGGGACACGGTGCATTTCGCGAGTCGGACCCGGTGTCGCTCGGGAGAAATTGACTTGCCGTTCTCGGCAGCGAAATCCCGGGCTGCACCAAGCCGAGCCTCGATATTCCAGCCCACCGCGTCCCGCAGGGAGCGGGCAAGACGGGCCATGACTGTCTGTCTTTCCTCGATTTGCCCGCAGAGATCGCGCACGGAGCGCCGGGCAGCGGCGTCGATTAGGGTCTCGACGAGCTCCGGGGCGATGCGGTCGGCATGGTTCTCGATGCGCACCAAGAGCTGTCCGATTGCGGTCATGTCGGCCTTGAAGATCGCGTTAGGCATCAGCACCGACAGCGCCGACCCGGACAGGGCACGGCGATAATCCTCGATCCCGTCGACGATCTGGCTCGCTGTCATGGCGATGTCCTCGGCCGTGTCACGGCTGGTGACCGGCCTCGTCGCGGCACGCCAGAGCGCCGGCATTCGGGTGATCCGGCCAAGCCGGGCGCCGAAGGCCGCGGCCTCGCTGACCAGCGCTTCCACGGCTGCTTCGCCGAGGCTGTCGACGCGGGGGACCGGAATGCGGCGGATCTCGCGCGGAAGGTCATCGCGGACATCGGAAGTGCAGATCGCGTGACCTATCACTTGGTAGACGGTCAGCCCGGTCGAGCCGAAGTTCGAGCCCAGGGCATTGAGATACCGCTGGAGGATGGCGCGGCGGCGCTCGAGAGCGCCTTGGCGTGTCTCGAAGCAGTAGCGGCTGCGCGCATCGCCGCGCCCCATTTCCAGCCGACTCTCGATGCTCTCGTAGACGAGTTCGGAGGTGCTGCGTCCCGCCTGAAGTGGGAGGATAAAGTTGCCAAGGCCTGTTGCCTCGAGGCGATTCTTCACCACGTCGAGCGCCGTGAGCTTCTCGGCGACGAACAGGACTTTCTTGCCGTCGGCCATGGCTGCGGCAATGAGGTTGACGATGGTCTGAGACTTGCCCGATCCTGGAGGGCCCTCGATCGCGAGATGGGCGCCGACCGCGACATCGACGAGGGCGGAGTACTGTGAGGCATCCGCGTCCATGACGAGATAGGGCACAGCCTTCGCCACGTCCGGGTCGTCGGTCTCGTAGGTCTCGGCATAGGAGCCGTCGCCGGAGCCGGTGGTTGCCAGCATCCGCGCGACGATCTCGTTCTCGGCAAGCGGGCGCTTGGCCGGGTCAAGGTCATGATACATGGCGATCTTCGAGGAGGGGAAGATCCCGAAACAGACCTCGCGCCGTACCTTCCAGTCCCATCCGCGCGGCTGGGCATCTTGGACAGCACGGAAGTACGCCTCGACACCACCGTTCTCACCGTTGGCTTCGTACTCGGGCAGCGTGACGCGGAGTTCGGAATGCAGCTTTTCGCCCAAATTGGTGTTGATGGCGACTTCGCCCAGTCCGCGGATGAAGAATTCCGCACCCAGGGGCGACTGCCGGCGTTCGATGCGGAACTCCATTAGCAGCAGCGGCGAGATGAACTTCTCCCGCTCGTCAGGATTTTTCCACTCCAGGAGACCGAAGGCGGCATGCAGGACGTTGACCCCGGTCTCGCGCTCGAAAGAGCGTCCTTTTTCCAGGATCGACTTGGCCGCGCGGCTCAGCCTATCGGGCAGAAGCAGGGTTTGGATGTCGTCATCATTGTGTCGGCCGTCCTCATGCGCGTCCCCCGCCTCGGGCAGGAGATGGCTCGGTGAGATGCCGTGCAGCTTTGCGTGCTCAACCAGCGAGAACGTATCCCTGGTCTGGCGTGGCGACATGCCGAGGTCGGCGCGCAGCCGGTCCTTCAGGGCGCGCTCGAGCTTGAGTTCTCTCTCCTCAGCGTTATCGGCGTAGCTATCAATCTTCTTGATCTCCGCGAGATATGTCTCGTCCTCGGTGCGGGCGATATGCAAAGCATCAAGGAATTCGTCCGTCTGCTCGTCGGGCAATTCCTCTTCGAGCGCCGGCAAAGGCGCCAAGCGCATTTGCGCGCCTCCGGCCAGTTTGAACCGAAGAACCTCAGGCAGTTCATCGACAACGCGGATGGCCGACGTCGAAGTCGCGCGGAATTTGATGTGGATCAGTGGATTGCGCCGAGTGAAGTCGAGGAGCCGCTTGCGAAGTTCCAAGAGTTTCCGGGACACGAGGTCGATGATCTCCGGGGAAGCAAGATCGACCTTGCCCTCTGTTTCGTCATTGAAATCGGCCATGAAAACTCCCGCACTCGACCCAGTGGTTATATCACTAAGATGGGCCGAGCCTAAGCGATTGATCAATGGCGGACAACTGCGGCGCCAAGGGGGCTTCGAACCTCGGAAGCACTGCACGATTACAAGAGTTCGATGTCTGTTCCATTTTGCCGAGCGCGACCGACATCGAAGTGTTCAGGTGGTCGAGTGTAAAGGGGTGCAATTTCAGCCTGTTATAGGCTCTGCACCAAAACAGCGTAGTCATCAGGTCCGGAGAATGCCGGCGCTGAGAGACCGCTTCTGGCCCGTCTGGCGCCGGGGCCGGTGCTCAGCCCCTCCCGCATAACCCTCGAGAACAACGAGAAAATCCGGCCGTAGCCGGATCGGGAGAACGCTTTCGCGGGGGCAAGTGGCGGAGGGGAAGGGACTGACGTCGAACGTTCTCCACATCGGATTGCCCTCGACCTACAAAGTTCGGTCTGAACAATCCGTTCAGGCTGCTGTGACAGCCTGATACTGGCGGCCTTGGGGGTATGCGGCATTCCGAATGGCGGCGAGAATCCAGGCAAGCCAAGCCCTGAGGTGGGCCAGGATCTT
>NZ_JACIYP010000344.1 GCF_014359905.1 Hoeflea sp.
GGTGTCGACGGGAACTGGTCGTGACCAACGGCTATGCCGCAAATGCCTGCGAGGCGTTTGCGTCGAACCTGGTCGGCGATGGAATCAAGCCCTCGTCGCTGATCGCGGATGCGGTGTTGCGTGACAGTGTTCAGCAGCTCTGGCTTGCGTGGACCGACGAGGCCGATGCCGACGGGTTGACCGATTTCTACGGCCTGCAGGCCATGGTGGCGCGCGAGATGTTTGTTGCGGGCGAATGCTTCGTGCGTCTGCGGCCCCGCCGCGCCGAGGACAGCCTTCTCGTGCCGCTGCAACTGCAGCTGCTGCAGTCGGAGATGTTGCCGTTCGAGAAGACCGAAACGGCAGGAAACGGCAATCGCATCCGCTGCGGGATTGAATTTGACGGCATCGGACGGCGCGTGGCCTATCACTTCCGGCGTCGACATCCGGGAGACAGCACCGACCAAGGGGCTGTTATCCCGGAGACGGTGCGCGTGCCCGCCGAGGATGTGCTTCACATTTATCGGCCAATCGATGCAGGCCAGATCCGGGGCTTACCTCATGTGGCTCCGGCCATGGTTCGGCTGTTTCTGCTGGACCAGTATGACGACGCCGAGCTCGACCGGAAGAAAACCGCGGCGATGTTCGCGGGGTTCATCACGAAGACCGCGCCGGAAGACCCGATGATGGGTGAGGCCGAGGCCGATCTCGATGGCACCGCCATTGCGAGCCTCGAACCCGGCACGATGCAGGTGCTGCTGCCGGGCGAGGATGTGAAGTTCTCCAGTCCTGCAGATGTTGGGGGCGGCTATGAGGCGTTTCAATATCGGACGCTCTTGTCGGTATCAGCCTCACTGGGGCTGCCGTACCACCTCGTAACCGGGGATGTGCGCCAGGCGAACTATTCGAGCCTGAGGGCAGAGCTGGTCGAGTTCCGCCGCCGCATTGGCCAGCTGCAACACGGGGTGATGGCGCATCAGATGTGCCGTCCTATCTGGCGGCGCTGGCTTGAGACGGCCGTACTGTCGGGGGCGCTGGATATCGGCGACCCCGCCGCAGCACGGCCGGTTCAATGGATCCCGCCGCGCTGGGACTGGGTAGATCCGCTGAAGGACATCCAGGCACAGGTGCTGGCCATGGAAGCGGGCATCACCTCGCGGCGCAAGGTGGTCGAGGCCACCGGCTATGACGTCGAAGAAGTCGACCGAGAGAATGCGGCGGATGCCAAACGCGTTGCTGATCTGGGGCTGAGCTACCGCGCGAGCCCCGGCGAAACTCAGGGCGCACGAGCAACGCCCGCCGCGCGGCCTGACCCCGGAGATGGCACCGGCGAAGACACAGGCGACGGATCCGCCTCCACCGATCCCGCCACCGAACAGGAATGACAATATGACAAGCTGGTATGCGATCCGCGCCCGGGGAACGGGGGCGGAAGTGGCGATCTATGACGAGATCGGCGCCTATGGGGTCTCGGCGAAGGGGTTCCTTGCCGAACTCGGCGCACTGCCCGACGGGACGCCGGTCGATCTGCGGCTGAACAGCCCGGGCGGGTCAGTCTTCGATGCGGTGGCGATTTACAATGCGCTGAAGCGGCACGCGGGCACGGTCACGGTCTGGATCGACGGTATTGCCGCCTCCGCCGCGTCCTATGTCGCGATGGCGGGTGACGATATCGTCATGCCGGAAAACGCGTTCCTGATGATCCACGACCCGTCGGGGTTGGCCATGGGTACGGCGGGCGACATGCGCGCCATGGCCGAGGCGCTGGACAAGATCGCGGGCAGCCTCGTTCGGGGATATGCCGCCAAATCCGGCAAACCCGATGACGAGATCGCAGCGCTGATGTCGGCCGAAACATGGTTCGATGCGGCCGATGCGGTGGCGGCGGGCTTCGCGGACCGGCTGGCGGAGCCCGTCCGGATGGCCGCACGGTTCGACATCGGCCGGTTCCGCAACGCGCCGCCCGACCTCGTCGAGGCAGTGGAAGCCACTGGCCAGGAGGGTGTTCAGCCCGAACTGGAGCATACTAGCCAAGACACGGGCACAAAGACCGACAGCATCCTGGACGACGATGCCGAACCTGCCGACAGCTCCGGCGAGGCGGGCAGCGACGATGCGCCTGTCGAGCCCGAGGCGCAAGTTGAGGCCGACGACATGCCCAGTCCTTCGGATCTGATCCCGACTCCGGGCGGCGCACCGCTCGATCCCGCCGCGATCCGCGCCGAGGCGATCACCCATGCACGCGCTGTCGTCGATCTCTGCCGCCTTGCAGGCCAGCCGCAGATGGCTGGGCGGTTCCTCGAACAGGACGCCAGTCTCGACGACGTCCGCATGGCCCTTCTGGCGGCAAAAGCCGAGGCAGAACCCGAGATCGCCGCCCATCACCCGCAACCCGGCCGGAGCACGACGGCCCGCCCTTGGGGCGAGATCGTCGCCCGCACCTTCAAGCTGAAAGGATAACCTCATGACCACGCTCACCGAGACCACGCATCCCGGAGGCTTCCTCGTCTGGGAAGCCTTTCGTGACTACACCCGCGAAACCGTCACCGTCGCGTCCGGCACGCTCAATCCGGGCACCGTGCTGGGCAAGATCACCGTGTCTGGCAAATACGCGGCCCATGATCCCGCTGCCGTCGACGGTACTGAAACCGCCATTGCGGTGCTCTGGGGCAAGGCCGACGCGACAGGCGGCGACGTGCCTGCCGTCGCTCTGGTCCGTGGCCCCGCCATCGTCAATCGCCACGATCTCGTTTTTGTCGGCACCCCCAGCGAGGGCGAGATCACCGCCGCCCATGCCGCGCTGCTGGCGGTCGGCATCCTCGTCCGCTGATCAAACCCTCAAAGGAGGCATTCCCATGACCACCATGGATATCTTCGAAGGCGATGCCTTCACCATC
>NZ_JACIYP010000345.1 GCF_014359905.1 Hoeflea sp.
TCTGATGGGAGGAATTATGCTTGCTCTTAACAACTTCGAGGTGATGTACAACGAAGTCATTCTGGCTGTAAAGGGCCTTAACCTTGAGGTGGCCGAGCACCGATGCGTGGCACTTCTTGGGGCAAACGGCGCTGGAAAGAGTACGACGCTCAAGGCGGTCTCTGGGTCCATAAAGACAGAGGATGGGCAGATCACCGGTGGTACGGCAGATTTCTGCGGCAAACGAATTAACGATCTCCCTACAGAAGCTCTTTTGCGCGATGGGCTTGCGCTGGTAGCTGAAGGGCGCCGTGTTCTGCCGCATATGACGGTCGAACAAAATCTGATCGTTGGTGGCCATATTTGCGCCTCGGGTCAAATAATGCGGCACAATCTTGAGAAAGTTTATGGCCGCTTTCCCTTGATTAAGAGGTTGCGCTCCCGTCAGGCGGGTTATCTATCGGGCGGTGAGCAGCAGATGCTGGTAATCGGTCGCGCGCTCATGGCCGACCCAAAGCTTCTGATGATTGACGAACCCTCGCTTGGGTTGGCCCCAATGATGGTTGAGCAGATCTATGGAACATTGGCCATGTTGAAGGCCGAGGGTCTGACGCTTCTTATCGTTGAACAGAACGCCGGTGCGGCGTTAAGCGTGGCAGATCATTGCTATGTGATGGAAAATGGTCGCATCGTATTGGATGGTTCCGCCAAAGAAATGAGTGAGAACGAGGACGTCCGCGAATTTTACCTCGGTCTTGATTCTGGCGGCGAGAAGAAAAGCTTCCGCAATATCAAACATTATCGCAGAAGAAAGCGCTGGTTGGGATAAGGCTTGCGATGCGTCCTGAATTCAGGAGGATGCGTTACATTGGTCAGCAGAGCATGTTTGATGCTGAGTGGCTTTAAAAGAAACAAAGACGCCGCCCGAACATTTCGGACGGCGTCATTATCTTGAAAAGGCTTATTTGCGCTTCCAGTGAACCAGCGCGTATGGCGGATTGCCATCGGGATGCTGTTCGAACACGGCCTCAACCTCATCGCCGATCTTAACTTCCTGCTTGGGATCGCCGATCAGGTTCCCCAGCATACGAATGTTTCCCGCATGCGGCAGTTCGACCAAGACCGCCAGGTAGGGGCCATGTTGTTTGAGCGCCGGATGCACCGGGTGCCAAAGGCGGGTCCAGGAATAGACTTTGCCTTGCGGCGCGACTTCCACCCAGTCCGGATCGAAGGCTAAGCATTCGTGGCACATCCACTCCGGACCCCACTGCCAGGTACCACAATTCTTGCACCGCTGCACGCGCAGTTCGCCTTTCAGCGTGCCTTCCCAATAGGGAAGATCGAGATTGTCGTTTTCCACAACCGGGGTGGGCATGTCATTGGGCAGATAGTAACTCACAGCATTTCCTCCAATCCGAAAACAAGACTTGAAACCGGGCTAACCATCGGGCCTGCCACAACTGCTGCAGCCCTGGCATTGGCAACTTGCGAATCGGCGGTGCCGCGCAACTGACGGACAGCCTCGATCTGAAGTTCCAATCCGTGCATGTAGCAATGCGCCAAGTTCCCGCCACTGGTGTTGAGCGGCATCCGTCCTTTGCCTACAGTGATGTTTTCGAGCTTGAGAAAGTCGTTGGCTTCCTCAGCGGTGAAGAACCCATGCTCGATCAGCGCCATCAGCACACCGCCAGTGAAGTTCTCATAGCACTGGACGACATCCATGTCCTTCGGGCCAAGCTCGGCCATATCCCAAAGATGGGTGGCAACAGGGCCGAAGTTGGCACTGGGGTAGTTTGGCATGTTGTAGCCGCGCGCAGCAGAACGGTGGTCGGACCCCTGAGCCTGTGACAACAGATAGACCGGCTTTTGCTTCATGTCGTGGGCGCGCTCGGCCGACATCAGGATCAACGCGGCGGCGCCGTCGTTTTCCATGCAGCAATCGTAGAGCTTATAGGGTTCGGCGATCCAACGGGAGTTGTCGTAAAGCTCGTCCGTCAAGTTCACACCACGCATCACGGCACGCGGGTTCGACTGTGCGTGGTGATATGAAGCCTGGGCTATGGCGCGAAGCGCACTCCGCTCGATGCCGTGGTCATGCATGAAGCGCATCGTTTTCATTGCGAACCGTTGCGCGGGGGTGATCACGCCGTAAGGGGAACTTAGCGCCATGTCGCCGGAGATGGTTCCACCGGCGGCCGCCTGGCCGAAACGCCGGAACTGGCCTTGCGCCAGAGATCGATATACGACGACGATGTCGGCCAAGCCCGAGATGATCGCCGCCGCACCATTCCCGACTGCCGCGGCGCCGCCGCCGCCGCCGCCGCCCCATTGCAGGTTCGAGAACCGCAATTCCTTGGTGCCCAGTGCTGCCGCAAGTCGTGATGGGTCGCTGCGTTCATCGGCGTAGGAGGCGAAACTGTCAATCTCCTTCGCACTGATACCCGCATCGTCGGCAGCGGCCAAAATCGCCTTCAGCGCCATCTTGAATTCGGGATCCGGTGACTTTCCGTGCTTGTAATAGTCGGTTTCGCCGACCCCAACCACCGCAACCTTGCCGCGAAGGCTTCTCTTCGTCATGGTAAACTCCTGTTGTCCACTGATATTCATGTCATCCCCGAGACAATTGGTCCCGTGGAGCAACTGGCATTGCGCCTATTGCAGGCCCAAAGCCATCGGCTGCACCTCCGTTGCCAGGTTGATCAACGTGCGCCCGATCTCCTCTCCGATTTTGTCCGAGTACTGGCCGGAGAACATTGTTGCGGTGCAAATCAAAAGTGGCGCGCCTTTTCCGTCTACTACCGGTGCCGACAGTGAATGCAGGCCACTTACGAAATCGCCGGCGTCCAACGCCCAGCCCCGTTCCACCGCCAGCTGCACCTCCTAGCAATAAGCC
>NZ_JACIYP010000346.1 GCF_014359905.1 Hoeflea sp.
GGCCTCGCGGCAGTTCTGTCGATCCTGATAATTCACCTCGAATTCAGGTTCGCAATACGGATCACAATCGGCGTTTTCGCCGCCACAGCACTCTATGCGGTTCTCGTGAACCGTGCGCAAAAGAAAGGAACGCTCTCATGATGATGGGATGTTGCACCGCCACCGGTATGTTCTTCGGTATTCTCGGCATGTTGACACCGCTGATCGCAATCGGCGCGGTCATCTATCTGCTCGCGGCTAAATCGAGAAATCACGAATCAAGTGAGGTACGCTGAGATGAAAGACCTAATTAAAGGCGGCGACGGCCAAGGCGGCTATGACCTGATCGTCCTCGGGGCGGGGTCGGCGGGGTTCTCCGCCGCAATTACCGGCGCGGATGCCGGAAAGCGCGTCGCTCTCGTGGGACATGGCACCATCGGCGGAACCTGCGTCAATGTGGGATGCGTGCCGTCCAAGGCAATGATCCGCGCGGGAGAGGCCGTGCACGGTGCGGGAGCTGCCAAACGGTTCCCCGGTCTATCAGGCCACGCGCAAGTCGATGATTGGCAAACGCTCGTTCAGTCCAAAGACGATCTGGTCAAGACACTGCGCCAGAAGAAATACGCAGACCTTCTGCCGGAATATGAGGGTGTCGATTACATCGACGCCGGTCCCGCGAGGCTGATCGAAGGTGGCGTGACAGTCGGTGAGAGAACCCTGAAAGCACCGAAGACCATCATCGCCACAGGCGGGCGTCCCATCCTGCCGACCATCGACGGCATCGAGGAAATCGGCGCGCTCGACAGCACCAGCCTTCTGGAACTCGAAGTGCTGCCGAAAAGCCTGATCTTCATCGGCGCGGGCTACATCGGCGCGGAGCTGGCCCAGATGATGAGCCGCATGGGCGTAAAGGTCACGCTCGTCGCCCGGTCGCACCTGCTGCCCGGCGCGGAGCCGGAAGTCTCGGAGGCGCTGGCGGAGGCGTTCGAGGCCGAAGGGATCACCCTTCTGACCGGATTGAGCTACGACACTGTGCGCCGCGACGTTGCGGGCGTGACGTTGCGCGTGATCCAGAACGGAAAGCCTGTCGAAGTGACGGCGGATCATCTTGTTGCGACCGCTGGCAGGCGGGCAAATACCGAAGATATGGGCCTGGACGCAATCGGCGTTGAAACAGACGCACGTGGGTCCATCGTCGTCGGTGAGGATATGCAAACATCGGTGCCCGGCATCTACGCTGCGGGCGATGTGACCGACCGCGACCAGTTCGTCTATATGGCGGCCTACGGTGCAAAGCTCGCGGCCAAAAATGCGGTTCTTGGCGAAGACCATCGCTACGACAACGCCACGATGCCGTGGGTGGTATTTTCCGACCCGCAGGTCGCAGGCGTCGGTTTCAGTGAAGCCCAGGCGCGGGATGCGGGCTTCGACGTCAAGACGTCCATCGTGCCGCTCGATCAGGTGCCCCGCGCCTTGGCCGCACGCGACACGCGCGGATTGATCAAGCTGGTGGCGGACAGAAAGACCGACCGGCTGCTTGGTGGCCAGATCATCGCGCCCGAGGGGTCCGATACGATCCAGACCCTCGTCATGGCGCTGAAGTTCGGCATGACCACAAAGGCACTTGGCGAGACGATCTTCCCCTATCTGACAACGGTGGAAGGGCTGAAGCTGGCGGCGCAAACCTTCGACAAGGACGTGACGAAACTGAGCTGCTGCGCCGGATAAAAATCAGGACAAGGACCAGAGAATGAGCGAAGACTATGATCTGATCGTCATCGGGGCAGGGATGGCAGGGGTTGCAGCCGCCAACAAGTGTGGCGCAGCAGGATGGCGTGTAGCCGTTGTCGATGCGCTGCCCTATGGCGGCACCTGCGCATTGCGCGGCTGCGATCCAAAGAAAATCCTGCGGCGCGGTGCGGAAATCATCGACGCGGCACGACTTATGCAAGGCAAAGGGATCGATTCCAGTGATCTGTCGATCAACTGGGCCGATCTGATGGCACACAAGCGTGGCTTCACCGACCCGGTGCCGGACAAGATGGAAAAGGGCTTGTCGGGCAACGGCGTCGAAACCCTGCATGGAGCCGCGCGGTTCACGGGAAGCAGCACGCTGGAGGTCGATGGAACGGCATATCGGTCGGAACGGTTCCTCGTGGCCGCCGGTGCCATGCCCAGGCCGCTCAGCTTCACAGGAGCCGATCTCGTGATCGACAGCACGGATTTCCTCAACCTGGAGGCCCTTCCCAAACGGGTTCTATTTATCGGTGGCGGCTTCGTGTCCTTCGAGTTTGCGCATATCGCCGCACGGGCCGGAGCCAACCCGATCATCGTGGATCGTGGCGCCCGGCCCTTACGCGGCTTCGATCCCGATCTGGTCGAAATGCTGATCGACCGCAGCGGCGGTATCGGCGTGGACCTGATGCGCGAAACCGAAATCGTGTCGGTCTCGGAAGCCAGTGAAGCATTCAGTGTTGAAGTGAAGTCAGGCGATGAAACCCGAACAATCGAAACCGATCTGGTCGTGCATGGCGCGGGCCGGGTTGCAGCCCTGGCCGACCTGAATCTTGAGGCGGCTGGTGTTGACTACAGCGACAAGGGCATCGTTGTAGCCCCCCATCTGCAAAGCACGACAAACAGCGCGGTCTATGCCGCCGGAGATTCCGCCGACACCGATGGCATGCCGCTGACGCCAGTCGCCGTGATCGAAGGGAAGGTCGCGGCCAGCAACATGCTCAAGGACGCGCAGGCCGTACCGGATTATGCCGGTATTCCTACAGCCGTCTTCACGGTCCCGGAAGTGGCGCGTGTCGGCATGTTGGAAAGTGAGGCAAAGGACGCCGGGCATGACGTGGATGTCCGGTTCACCGACACTGGCGGTTGGTAT
>NZ_JACIYP010000347.1 GCF_014359905.1 Hoeflea sp.
TGCCGATGTCGAGGCGATCCGGGTGCTGGAGCCGCCCCCGCCCGGTCTGAGGGGCGTGATAGAGGATGCGTGGGACCGCTATGCGACCCCGATCGCGGTCACCGAAGTCCATAATGGCTGCACGCGCGAGGAGCAGCTGCGCTGGCTGGCGGAGGCGTGGGATTGCGCCGAGGATCTGCGCAATGAGGGCGTGGACGTGCGAGCGATCACGCTCTGGTCGCTGCTCGGCAGTAGCGGATGGAACACGCTGCTGACCGCCCCCGGCATCTATGAGCCGGGCATATTCGACGTCAGTAGCGGAACGCCGCGCGCGACCGCTCTCGCAGCGCTCGGCACGGCTCTGGCCACTGGCGCTGCACGGCATCCGCTTGCAGCGCAGCCGGGCTGGTGGCGTCGGCCGATCCGGCTTGAATATCCCGCCGTCCGCCGTCCTGCCCCGGCCGTGCAGCACCGGGCGGACAGTTGCAGGGAGCGTGCGCCCATGGGTCGGCCCCTCCTGATCATGGGCGCGACAGGAACCCTGGGGCAAGCGTTCGCGCGGGCCTGTACGCTCCGCAACATACCGCATGTGCTGACGGCGCGGCACGCGCTCGACATCACCAGCGAGGCCAGCATCGGGGCTGCGCTGGACCGGCACGATCCCTGGGCAGTGGTGAACGCCGCCGGCTGGGTACGGGTCGACGAGGCGGAAAGCCATGCCGCCCGTTGTTTTGCGGCGAACAGCGACGGCCCGGTCCGCCTTGCGCGGATGGCGGAGGAGCGGGGGCTTGCCACCCTCAATGTCTCAAGCGACCTCGTCTTCGGGGGCAAGGCGGAAGGGGCCTATGTCGAAACCGACGCGCCCGACCCGCGCAACGTCTATGGCGAGAGCAAGGCGCGCATGGAGGAGGGACTTCTCGCCCTGGCGGGGACGCATCTCATCGTTCGCACCGCAGCCTTCTTCTCTCCCCATGACGAGTTCAACTTTGCCGTCGCGGTCGCTCGCGCCCTGACGGCGGGGCAGCCGTTCGAGGCCGCGGCGGACCAGCGGATCACGCCGACCTATGTGCCGCATCTCGTCAGGGTCGCGCTCGACCTCCTGATCGACGGTGAGCAGGGCCTCTGGCACCTCACCAATGAGACGGAGCTATCATGGGCAGAGTTCGCGGAAGCCGTCGCGGACAGCCTGAACCTGCCCCGGCATCTGATCCGCGCCGTGCCGGGCGCCCGCCTGAACCAAATGGCGCCACGCCCCTCCCGCGTACCGCTCGCGACGGGGCGCGGGGCGCACCTGCCGTCTCTTGCGGATGCCCTCGGCGAGTTTGCGCGGCATGAGAAGAGGCAGCAAGCGGTGCGCGAGCTTGCATGACATGCAAACGGCCATGGATCCGAAGACCCATGGCCGCCGAACATTCAGCCGTCTTACATCCAGCCGTCGAGATCGTCGGGGATGTTGCTCAGCGTACCCTTGCCGGTGATGGCGTTCAGATCGAACGGCTGCGCCTCCAGGAAAAATTCCAGCTGGTCACGCGATGTCACAAGCGAATTGATCACGCGGACTTTCAGGCCTTTGAAGTTCGGGCCGTCGATGCGCAGCGCCTTCAGCGTGACTTTCGATCCATGCGGTATCTTCACGAAGCGCGGATAGTTCAGCAGGCGAAAGTCCGGCTGAACGATCTCAAGCTCGACGTCGATCGGGCCAGCATTCGCGATCTCCATCTCGCCTGAGTTTCCGATCAGAAACTCTGACGGCGAATATTTGGTGAACGACATCTTCAGGACCGCGTTCATCACCGTTTGAACATTCTCGCGCGTGCCGAAGAAAGTGTCGCGGAAGAGGCCGACCGTACGACGCTTTTCCAGCGCATCCTTGAAGGCCGCTTCATCCTCTCCCTGCGTCAGGAACAGGGTGGCGACGCGGTGATCCATCCCCGCCGCCTCCTGCTCCAACGCGGTCCCGAGATGAGCGTCCGTAGTCGCCGCGATATAGAGGTTATATTTCAGGGCCACGTCCATCGCGCTGGGGTGGATGAAATCGCTTTGCGCAACCTCAATCCCCGACAGCAGACCCTCTGAAAACATCCGTTCGAGGAACGGCGTCACCACTGCCTCACCAGGGGAGGAGGAGGGGATGGTCGGATGATTCCACTGGCAGATGGCGCCCTGCCGCTTCGCTTCGCGGAACCGTGCTTCCAGATCTTTCTCGTCCGCGCTGGTCCGGTTCCAGTCGACCCGGAGCTGCCCGCCCGTCTGCTTGAAGGTGCTGTAATGGACTTTCCCCGGGTTCAGCGCATTTGCATCCTTGAGGAAGTGACAATTGAAATGCCCGATCGCGCGCGTGATCTCCGACCCGAGCGAGAGTTTCATGCCGCCGAGGCCAAGCATGCCCGAAGAGATGAACGCGCGGCCGATTTCATAGCTGCGGTTCTTGTTGGTGCCGGTGTCGCGGATCTTTGGCGTGATGATGTCATGTTCCGTGAAGGACACGAACTTAAGCCCGTCATGCGCCGCTTCTGCGAGGCGAAGCGTCGGCCAGGCCGAGCCGTCCGAGAATACGGTGTGCAGGTGCAGGTCGCCGGCGAAAATATGATGTCCGTCCTTCGTATCGGGGAAGATCAGACGCGCGGGCGACGGCGGCCGCTGATCGGATTGCGTCACGAACTCGGCGGAAGCTTCTCCGGCGGTGAACAGCCCTGCGAGCATAGCGAGAGCGGAAACCATTGCGCGGAAGTTTCTATGCTTAACCATAAGATCTCCTGATGAAGGTGGTGTTTGATGAATGGGCTCTGTTGCAAACATGGGGCACGGCCGCGCGGCGTCACCCAGTTGGGGGATTAGGCAGCATTGGCGAAATGCTTATTGAGCATAATCAT
>NZ_JACIYP010000348.1 GCF_014359905.1 Hoeflea sp.
CTCCAACGCCGGCGGCTGGCGGCCATATCCTCCAGCAGCGCCGCCTTGCGGGCGTCAGAGCTCACGCGTCGCAAACGCTCCTCCAATGCCCGGCGGGTGGCGACCGTAATGGTTTCACCGGTACGTTCGGCAAGCGCGCGGGCCATCCGCTCGGTCTCCGGGTCTTTGATGCTCAGGGCCATGTTCGTCACTTTGGTTCCTATTTATCTACATTCTACCTAAATAGCATGCCTTGCCGAGTTGTGCATCACATTCCAAGACTACGAAACAATAATCCAATGCCGAGTGAAGAGGGGGCCCGATCAACAGACCCCCACGGTTGCGTGGAGCAAATCCAAACTTCGGCGACAACCTTCGAATACCCCGAAACCACCGTGCTGTAGGACGGCGCTGAGTACTCTAGCGGGTCATTTTCGGTGTTTTGCTCGCTGATTTGGGCTGTCGTCCGCACTTCACCTGCGGACACCAAGGTCTTGATTTCCTGAGAAAAGCGTTCTGAGTTCATTGCCGGATTCCTGTTGATCCACCGTGTCGGCTGACCGGAATTGTTGAGACCGCACATTAATTGTTTTCAAGGACTTAGCCGATACACAATTGTGAGACTGGGTCGGGAATAGTGAGACTGGAACTCGATCTGGAGCGGAATTATTGAGACTACCCTGCAGCCAACTTGCACTTCCTCACCTGGGTAAGAATTGCCGAAACGTTCAAGCAAACCAGTGCGTTACAGGTTATCCGGCTGCGCGCGCGCCCACGCCTAGTCTCACGAAACCCGATTCAAACACGCTGTCAGGGAGCTGAGTCTCATCAATTCCGTTCATCCGACAGACATGGGCTGTCGTTCGCGTTCCACCGGCGGACACCAAGGTATTGATTTCCTGAGAAAAGCGTTCTGAATTCATTGCCGGATTCCTGTTGATCCACCGGATTATTTGCATTCAACGAGCGGACTAAGTTCGCAGGAGTGGAAACTCCCCATTTCCGAGACCGCGCCCGTAGCCAAGCCGGTAACTCCGCTATTTCCAACTCTTCTCATCGTTTGCCCTGCTACGCGGTCCGCTGATTGAGTTCGAACCCGGTCCGCTCAATGAGCGCGAATTCTCGTCGATCTGACGCTCAAAAGGGGCTGTCCGCCGGTGAAAAACGAGCGACATGGGCCATTCCCTCTATAAAGAGCAAAATGACTGATAATGCAATCTTATCACTCATCATGTAGCGAAGACATGCGGTGCGGATAGGCGTAATTTGGGTAGCCTAAACCGCACAATCGATGTAGCGTCTTCCGCATGGATTCGCTGCCGGCTTCCCCTTCTTCATTGCCCATTCGCCTGTCTGGCTTGCCCGCCTGGGGGCGTCCGAATGGTCGTGATGTGACCGAGGCGGACGCGGCCTTTGCCGCTGGCATCGCCCTGAAATCGCTGGAAGATCTGGTTCGGCTGGACCCCGTCTGGGCCGGCTGCTGGCGCTCCCGTCAGGCGCTCAAGTGCGCCGCAGCCGCCGTCCAGCTGATGGGCCGCAACGAGGACGAACACGCTTTGCGTGACGCGGTCTTGCTGACTGCCCCGGGCAGTGATCCGGGGCCTGCCGGAAACCTGTTTCTGGCCATGCAGAAGGTGTCTGCCCGGACCGGCGGAGTGAAGACGGCGTTTGTTGAGGAACTAGCAGGCTGTTTTGCGCTTCGATGGGATGACGCTCTTGCCAGTGTTCCCGATCTGATTGATGCTGCCACTCAGTCTGGACGGGCGGCGCCGTTCGCAGCGGCGGACATGATAGATGCGATCTGCGCCGTTCGCCCCGACGCTGAGGGCTTGGCATTCACTCTCGCTGATTTCGTCCTGGCCAATAAACTCAACTGGCCAAAGCCTGGAGACCGGTAATTTCTCTGGGGTCATGCAACCTGCAGAAGGGGCGGTTTTGGTTTGAATAGCGGCGGCATGTTCGCTTCAGGCTGTCGAAGAGGTGCCCGCAATCGATCACGAAGTTCGCCATTTGCTTCCGCAGTTCGAACCTGCATGAGCATATTCGCGCCGTGGAGCGACCACCGCATTTGCTGCTTCTTCGCCATCCGCTTGCCGACGAGGGAATTCACTGCAGACTCGGCGAGGGTCGTGGCAACGCGGAGCCCGGCTCGGTAACGCTTTCCATAGTCGACAATCGCACCACGGTTCGAGCGCATATAGGTCAGGAGCTGCCCGCCGAGGCTGTGCAACCGCACGGTCGAGAACCCGTTGTCCTGCTGTGTCTCCTTCAACCTCGCCAGGAGCCGCTCCATACCGCGGATCGCATAATCGACACGTCCATGCCACAGGCGCCACTTCACGGCTCTGATATCCCTGTCGATGGTTGATAGAGCTCCCCCGGGCTGGCATCGCGCGATATGATCGGCGATCTGCTGCATGGGCTGGTTCTTCATGGCAATGTGGAACCAGTCGATGATGTGGGTCGTCGGTTTCGGCATGGCGCGGGGTAGCCGCTTCAGGATTTCGGCGCCGTCCGAGATCACCGTCACATCGCCGAAGCCGCGATATCCGACTTCCTCAAGAGCGTGAAGAGTACGATCTCGGATTGCATGCTGCTCGGTGCTGCCGGAGACGAAGTAGCGGCCACCTGGTTCGCCTCGTCCTCCGCAGCCGCATCGGGCAACGACAAGCTCGAAGTTTCGCGCTGCATTGGGCTCGGCGCTGCGCACATGAGCGGTGTCGATGCTGATAACGAACTCTTTGCGGCGATCGCCGGGAAGTTGCATCTCAAGCTGGCATCGATCATCCGTTTGAGCCCTCGTCCGCCATGTTTCCCGCACGATCTGCTCGTTGAGCCGCTCGCCGATCCTGATGGTGCGCTTACGTACGGT
>NZ_JACIYP010000349.1 GCF_014359905.1 Hoeflea sp.
TTCTGTTCGAGCAATACTCTCAAGACTCGGCAGCACAGCCGGCAACACCTGCGTGAATCCCCGCACCCAGCAAGAAAGGCCAGAACCATGAGCGACTCTGAATACGAAGACATTCTCTACAGCGTTGAGAACGGTGTCGCGCGGATCACCATCAACCGCCAGAAGTCGTTGAACGCGCTGCGCGGGATCACCATGCTTGAACTCGTCAAGTCGATCGAGCGGGCTGGCAACGATCGCACGGTTGGTGTGATCGTGTTGACGGGCGCGGGAGATCGGGCCTTCTCATCGGGCGGGGATGTCCGGTGGGAAAAGGAGGGCGGGCTCAAGGATCGCCACATTTCGGTGAATCCCCGTGCCGTCCATGAGGCGATGCGCCATTGCGGCAAGCCGGTGATAGCCGTGGTCAAGGGCTATGCGATCGGGATGGGGAACCATCTGGCCTATTTCTGCGACCTGACCATCGCCGCCGACAACGCGATCTTCGGCCAGAACGGCCCGCGGGTGGCCAGCCCGGCCGAGGGCTGGCTGGTAAGCTACTCGCAGCGCGTGCTGGGCGTAAAGAAGGCGCGCGAGATGTGGATGCTCTGCCGTCGCTACAGCGCCCAGGAGGCGCTGGAGATGGGGCTGTGCAACGTCGTCGTGCCGCTGGCCGATATCGACGCCGAGGTCGAGAAATGGTGCGCCGAGATCAACGGGCTCAGCCCCACCTGCCTCAAGATCGTCAAGGCGTCCTTCGAAGCTGATATCGACTATCTTCGTGATCCTTCCCCGAACCATTTTCAGAAGCTGATCGCGCCCGACTTCTTCGAGACCGAAGAGTCCAAGGAGGGCCAGAACGCATTTCTTGAGAAGCGCAAGCCCGACTTCATGCGCCACCGCGCCTGACCGAAGAGGAGTGAGAACGATGCGCTTGAACGATTCCCAGGAAGAGGCAGCTTTCCGCGAGCACGTCCGCGCGTGGTTGGCCCAGAACCTTACCTCCGAGTGGCGGCAGGAGCTGGAAAGGCGCGAGGGACGCGAGCGCATCGACTTTCTGCGCGACTGGCAGGCGCAGCTGCACGCAGCCGGGCTGGCGGTGCGCTCGTGGCCGCGCGAATACGGGGGGTGCGATGCGCCGCTCGCCGAGGATATGATCGTCTTCGAAGAGATGGCCCAGGCTGACGCGCCCCCCGACGTCTTCCGCATCGGGGTGCGGATCATTGCCCCGATGATGATGCGTCTGGCTCGTCCGGACCAGCGCGCTCGCTATCTTCCACGGATCGCGGACGGTCGCGATCTGTGGTCGCAGGGGTTTTCAGAGCCAGCCTGCGGATCGGACCTTTCGGCACTGACCACCCGCGCCGAACGGCGCGGCGAAGGCTTTGTCATCACGGGCCAGAAGGTCTGGAACACATACGGGCACCTTGCCGACAACTGCCTGGTGCTGACTCGCACCAACCGCGAGGTGCCGCCGCACAAGGGTCTCTCTGCCTTCGTCGTGCCACTGGCCTCTCCGGGGGTGGATGTGCGCCCGCTCAAGCAGATAAACGGACGGCAGGACTTCAACGAGGTCTTCTTTGACGGCGTCGAGGTCGGCCCCGACGCGCTGGTGGGCGAGATCGATGGCGGCTGGAAGGTCGCGATGACGATGCTCGACTTCGAGCGCCGGGGGATATCGGTGCTCGGCTTCGGTTGCCGGCGGCTCTATGAACGGCTGGTGACTCTGGCGCGCGACACGCAGGTCCACGGAGAAAACCGCCCCCTCATCGAGCTTCCTGAAATAGCCGCGCGGCTGGCCGAGTTCGGATTGCAGGCACGGATCGCGGTACTGAATAATCACCGCTTCGCCGCCATGCATGCTGACGGAAGTGTGCCGGGGGCCGAGACCTCCGTCCAGAAGCTGCACACGACCGAGTTGAACAAGGCGATGCATGCCCTCGCGCTCGACATGATCGGCCGAAGCGATCTGACCGAACCCGCCAACCGCGCCCATCATGCCAAATGGGAAGAAGAGTATCTCACATCCTTTGGGATGACGATCGCCGGCGGCACCTCGCAGATCCAGCGCAACATCATTGGCGAGCGGTTGCTCGGCCTTCCCCGCTGAGGACACCCACGATGCAGTTTTCCTTTACCGAAGATCAGGCCATGATTCGCGCTACGGCGTCGGCGCTCGTGGGAAGAACATGGTCGTCCGAGGCCGCGCGAGCCTTCGCCTTGGGCGACGATGCGCCCGCAGCGGCGCTGTGGCATGATTTGGCCTCGGCCGGGTTCTGCGGAGTGCTGGTGCCCGAGGCGCGTGGCGGGTCGGGCCTGAGTATGGTCGAAGCCGGAATCGTGCTCGAGGCCTTGGGGTCGGCACTGGCGCCGGTGTCTTTCCTTGCCACCGCCGTGGCCGCGGCCGATACCATCGCCCGGCTGGGCAACGAGGAGCAGAAAGCGCGCTGGCAGCCGCGGATTGCTGCGGGAAAGGTGGCGGCGACTGTCGTTGGCTGGCAGCAGCCTGCGCGGGTCGAGGCGGATGGCGGGCTGCGCGGCCGCTGGGCGCCGGTGCCCTGCGCGCCAGATGCCGATCTGCTGGTCGTCTGCGCGCAAGAAAACGGCGGCGAAACGGCCGTGTATCTGGTCGAGACGCAAGCAGTGCCGGGCGCCGTCGCCGACTTTCCCACGATGGACCGGACCCGTCGGCAAGGGGTGGTGGTTCTCGAAGGCGCGCGCGGCGAACGCCTGGCTACTCCCCTGACTCCCGCGGGGGAGGAACGGCTGCGCGCGGTCCTTCTGGCCGGTTCTGCCGCCGAGGCCGCGGGAGGTGCGGCCAGGGTTCTGGAGATGGAGACCCGCTATGCTTGCGAG
>NZ_JACIYP010000035.1 GCF_014359905.1 Hoeflea sp.
CACGGCTATGAGCGGCGGGTGCTGCGCTCGGTGTCGTTCTCCATCGATACCGGTGAGGTGCTGGGGCTGGTGGGCGAGAGCGGCGCGGGCAAGAGCATGATCGGCAAGGCGATCCTGGGAATTCTTCCCTCGGCCATCGACATCGTCGAGGGCGAGATCCTGCTTGACGGGCAGGATCTCGAAAAGATGAAGCCCGCCGACCGGCGCCGGCTCGTCGGGGCGACGGCGGCGCTGATCCCGCAGGACCCGCTGACCGCGCTCAATCCGTCGCGGCGGATCGAGCCGCAGATCACCAATCGGCTGGTCGATATTCTCGGCTGGACCAAGGCGGATGCGCGGGTGAGGGCGCTCGAACTGCTGAACGAGGTGCACATCGACAATCCGGAGCGGGTGATGGCGAGCTATCCGCACGAACTGTCGGGCGGCATGCGCCAGAGGGTGCTGATCGCCTCGGCTTTCGCTGCGAACCCGAAGCTGGTGGTTGCCGACGAGCCGACCACGGCGCTTGACGTCACCGTACAGAAGCAGATCCTCAGGCTGATCCGCGAATTGCAGGCGCGGCATTCGACCGCGATGGTGTTCGTCACCCACGATCTCGGCGTGGTCTCGAAAGTCTGCCAGCGGCTGTCGGTGCTCTATGGCGGCAAGATCGTTGAGAATTCATCGGTGCCGGATTTCTTCGACGGGCCGAAGCACGCCTATTCGCGGGCGCTGCTGGCAGCGACGCCGAAATACACCGACCCGGAGGCCTCGCTGCTGCCGGTCGACGAGGCGGTGATCGAGGCGGTCGCGGCAGAGGTTCTGGCGGCTGACCGGGAGTGGCGTCATGGCGGATAACATGGGCAAGGACACCCTGTTTTCCGCTCGCGGCCTCGAGGTGGCGCTGCCCGACATGGCGGCGAAGCCGGTTTTCGGCCGCGCGCCGCTGATTCCGATCCTCAACGGCATCGATCTCGACATCAAGCGCGGCTCTGTGCTCGGCATCGTCGGCGGCTCCGGCTCGGGCAAGTCGACGCTGGGGCGGGCGCTGCTGCGGCTGATCGAGCCCACGGCCGGAACCATCCTGTTCGACGGCCGCGACATCACCCATCTCGACGAAAACACGCTGCGGCCGATCCGGCGGCGGATGCAGATGATCTTCCAGGACCCGATGTCCTCGCTCAATCCGCGCCGGCGCGTGGGCGCGATCATCGCCGACCCGATGCAGATGCACGGCTTCGACGGCATCGACGGCCGCATCGACGACGCGCTCGACCATGTCGGCCTGCCGCGCGGCTTCCGGAGCCGCTATCCGCACGAACTCTCGGGCGGTCAGCGGCAGCGGGTGGGCATCGCCCGCGCCATCGCGCTCAAGCCCGAATTCATCCTGGCCGACGAGATCGTCTCGGGTCTCGATGTGTCGTCGCAGGCGCAGGTGCTCAATGTGCTGGCGGGCCTGGTCAAGGAGCTCGGTCTGACGCTCGCCTTCATCAGCCATGACCTGTCGGTGATCCGGCGGCTGTGCAGCAAGGTGATGGTTCTGCAGCGCGGGAATATCGTTGAATATGCCGACGCAGATCAATTGTTCGATGCGCCGCAGGCGGCGTATACACGCGAATTGCTCGACGCCATACCGCTGCCCGATCCGCGGCAGGCGAATTGGTGAGTTGATGACAAACAGGATTTGGCGACTGGCCTTTTGAAGGCTGAAGCCCGGGAGACAGATATGGCCGACACACCCACCCATCCGGATAATGACGGCTCCGGCTACATGCTCTACCATTCGATCGGCCAATATCCCGGCAAGGCTCAGGACATGGCCCGGTCGCTCACCGCGTTCGCGGAGTGCTGGGGCGCGCCCAACGACGAGCAATGGGGCTATGCGCTGGGTCAGCGGCAGCGCTTCATCGAATTGTGGAGCCAGTTGCTCAAGGCGCCGGCGGCGTCGCTCACCACGACGGAGAACGTGACGACGGCGCTCGCCGCCATCATCATGGCGCTGCCGGGGGACGAGCTCGAGGGCAGGGTGGTGCTCGTGGCGGGCGACTGCTTCCCGAGCCTGCATTTCCTGCTGGCCGGCATGGAAGAGCGCTACGGCTTCACGCTGCGCACCGTGCCGCTGCGCGAGGGCGCCGCTTGGGTCGAGGACGAGGATGTGATTGCGGCCTGGGGGGCCGAGGTTGGCCTTGCGCTCCTGACCTGGGTGAGCTCCACCTCGTCGCACCGCTGCGATCTCGCCAGCCTGATGGCGCATGGCCGCAGGCAGGGCTCGGTGATCGGCGTCGACATCACCCAGGCGGCGGGGCTGATCGACTATGACTGCCTTGGCGTCGGCGCGGATTTCGTGGTGTCGACCAGCCTCAAATGGATGTGCGGCTCGCCCGGCGGCGGCATCCTGCAGGTGATGCCCGACGTCATCGCCCGCTGCCGCCCGAGCCTCAGGGGCTGGTTCAGCCAGGACAACATCTTCTCGTGGGACATCAACGCCTTTTCCTATGCGCCCGACATCCGCCGCTTCGACAATGGCACGCCCTCGGTGATGGCCTGTGCCGCCTCGTTGCCGGCGCTGGAATGGCATGCGCGGCAGGACTGGGACGCGCAACTCGCCAAGAACCGGGAACTTTGCGCGGTGATCATCGCGGCGGCTGACGACGCCGGCTTCGAGCTGGCCTCGCCGCGCGATCCGTCGGAAAGGGGCGGCAGCGTGATGATGCGGCTGCCGGACGCGATGGACCCTCAGACGGTTCTCGCCGATCTGCGTGCACGCGGGGTTTTTGCCGACGCGCGGGGGTCGCTGCTGCGCTGCTCTCCGGGATTCATGACCACGCGCGCAGGCGTCGACCGGCTCGCCGAGGCGCTTGGCGCAGTCCGGTGAACTGCGGTTTGATCAGATCCGGTGCGCCGCATGTCGCTGCGACGTGATTCGCACAAGCCGCCATCAAATATTGTGGCATAAACATTTTAGGCTTGAACTATCTCCTGTCCGGCATATGATCCTTCCTAACCGAAATCGGAATGGAGGCGCGGAACATGAAGGTAGCTTGTCTTGGGGGCGGCCCCGCAGGTCTCTATTTCGGCATCTCGATGAAGCTGCGCGATCCTTCGCACGAGATCGTTGTCATCGAGCGCAACAAGGCTGACGACACGTTTGGCTGGGGCGTGGTGCTGTCGGATGAGACGCTCGACAATCTGGCTGACAACGATGCCGAGAGCGCTGCGGCGATCCGGGCGCATTTTGCCTATTGGGACGATGTCGCAGTCCTGTTCAAGGACACCAAGACCGTCTCGACCGGGCACGGGTTCTGCGGCATCGGCCGCAAGAAACTGCTGTTGCTGCTGCAGGCGCGGGCGAAGGAGCTTGGGGTGGAACTGCGCTTTGAAACCAATGTTTCGAGCGCCGCCGAGCTGGCCAGGGAGTTTGATCTGGTGGTGGCCGCCGATGGACTGAACTCCCGCACCCGCACCGAGTTCGCCGACACGTTCCAGCCGGAGATCGATGTGCGCAAATGCCAATTCATCTGGCTCGGCACGCACCAGAAATTCGATGACGCCTTCACCTTCATTTTCGAGGAAACCGACAAGGGCTGGCTCTGGGCGCATGCCTATCAGTTCGATGACGAGACGGCGACCTTCATCGTCGAATGCACCCAGGCGACCTTCGACGCCTATGGCTTCGGCGAGATGAGCCAGCAGGAGACCATCGCTGTCTGCGAGAAGGTTTTCGCCAGCCATCTGGGCGGGCACAGTCTGATGACCAATGCCAACCACATCCGCGGTTCGGCCTGGATCCGCTTCCCGCGGGTGCTGTGCAACCGCTGGAGCCACGAGAACATCGTGCTGATGGGGGATGCCGCGGCGACGGCGCACTTCTCCATCGGCTCGGGCACCAAGCTGGCGCTGGAAAGCGCGATCGCGCTCGCCAATTACCTGCATTCCGAACCGACATTGCAGAAGGCTTTCGACAAGTACGAGGACGAGCGGCGGCTGGAGGTGCTGCGGCTGCAATCGGCGGCGCGCAACTCGATGGAATGGTTCGAGGAGGTCGAGCGCTATCTCGATCTCGACCCGGTGCAGTTCAACTATTCGCTGCTCACCCGCTCGCAGCGCATCAGCCACGAGAACCTGAGGCTGCGCGATCCGGAATGGCTGGAGGGCGCCGAGCGCTGGTTCCAGACCCAGGCCGGTGTCTCCGAAGGCGCGCCGGTGCGTCGGCCGATGTTCGCGCCCTACAAGCTGCGCGACATGACGCTCAAGAACCGCATCGTGGTCTCGCCGATGGCGCAGTACAAGGCCGTCGACGGGTGCCCGACCGATTGGCATCTGGTCCATTACGCCGAGCGCGCCAAGGGCGGCGCCGGCCTCGTCTACACCGAAATGACCTGCGTTTCTCCCGAAGGCCGCATCACGCCCGGCTGCCCGGGTCTCTATGCACCCGAGCATGAGGCGGCGTGGAAGCGGATCGCCGAATTCGTCCATGCGGAGAGCAGCGCGAAGCTGTGCATGCAGATCGGCCATTCCGGCGCCAAGGGCTCGACCCAGCTTGGCTGGGAGACCATGGACGCGCCCCTGAAAGACGACAACTGGCCGCTGGTGTCGGCTTCCGACGTGGCCTGGTCGAAAGACAACCAGACGCCCAAGGCCCTTGACCGCACGGACATGGACACGGTGCGCAATCAGTTTGTCGCCGCGGCCGAAATGGCCGATCGCGCAGGCTTCGACATGATCGAGCTGCACATGGCGCATGGCTATCTTCTGTCCTCCTTCATCACGCCGCTGACCAACCGGCGCGACGATGAATATGGCGGCAGTCTCGAAAACCGCATGCGCTTTCCGCTGGAGGTCTATCATGCCGTGCGCGAGGCCTGGCCGGCGCACAAGCCTGTCTCGGTGCGGATCTCGGCCAGCGACTGGGTCGAGGGCGACGGGGTGACGCCGCAGGATGCCGTGGAGATCGCCCGCATGCTCAAGGCGGCGGGCGTCGACATCTGCGACGTCTCGGCAGGGCAGACCTCCAAGCTCGCCCGGCCGGTCTATGGCCGCATGTTCCAGACGCCGTTTGCCGACCGGATCCGCAACGAGGCGGATATGGCCACGATGGCAGTCGGCAATATCTATGAGCCCGATCACGTCAATTCGATCCTGATGGCGGGCCGTGCCGATCTGGTCTGCCTGGGTCGCCCGCACCTCTCCAATCCCTACTGGACGCTGCACGCGGCGGCCGCACTTGGCGATCGTGACGAGAAATGGCCCGATCCCTATCTGCCCGGCCGCGACCAGATGTGGCGGCTTGCCGAGCGGGCCGACACCATGCTGGGGAAGGTGTGAGATGACCGAACTGATGGGCCATCACGCAATCGTCACCGGCGCAGGCTCCGGCGCGGGTGAGGCGATTGCGCTGGCTCTCGCGGAGAGGGGCGCCCGGGTCACCGCGCTCGGCCGCCGTCTCGAACCCTTGCAGGCGCTTGCCGCCCGCGACGACCGGATCCTGGCCCTGTCAGCCGATGTGACCGATCGCGCGGAATTGGACGCAGCCATCGCCAGGGCCGTCGAGAAAAACGGCGAGCCGACCCTCGTCATCGCCAATGCCGGATCGGCTGAGAGCGCGCCATTCCTGCGCACCGACGCGGCGCTGTTCCGCTCGACGCTGGATGTCAATTTGACCGGCGTTTTCAACACGTTCCAGGCCACGCTTTCGAGAATGAATCAGAGGCAGCCGGGACGGCTGATCGCAATTGCCTCGACGGCCGGGCTCAAGGGCTATGGCTATGTCAGCGCCTATTGCGCCGCCAAGCACGGGGTGATCGGCCTGGTGCGCAGCCTGGCGCAGGAGCTCGCCAAGACAGGGGTCACGGTCAATGCTATATGTCCGGGATTCACGGACACCCCGATGCTGCACCGTTCCATCGACACTATCGTCGAAAAGACCGGGCGGTCGCGGGCCGAGGCGGAAGCCTCGCTCAGGAATGTCAATCCGCAGGGGCGGTTCATTCAGCCAGACGAAATCGCGGAAACCGTGATCTGGCTGTGCGGCGATGCAGCCGCTTCGATAACCGGACAGGCGATATCGTTGTCGGGAGGGGAAACATGAGTGATGGCGGAGCGGCACACCGGGTCGGGCCCGAAGGCAACACCAAGGATCGGGCGGCGTCCAAGGCGCGGTTGCGTCTATGGCTGAAACTGCTGAAGGCCACCAAGCATGTCGAGGCGGAACTGCGCGAAAACCTGCGCGTGACATTTGATACGACGCTGCCGCGTTTCGATGTTATGGCGGCGCTCTTCCGCGCCGAGCCGGGCCTCAAGATGAGCGAATTGTCGAGCGTGCTCCGGGTCTCGAACGGCAATGTCACCGGCATTGTCGACAGGCTGGTGAGCGACGGCATGCTGGTGCGGATACCCGTGGACAATGATCGCCGCGCCACCACCGTGCGGCTGACCACGGCGGGACGCGAGCAATTTGCGCTGATGGCGGCCCGGCACGAGGCCTGGATCGATGAGCTGCTTGATGGCGTCGACGCGAATGAAGCCCAGCAGATGACGGATCAGCTCGAACGCATAGCCCGCAAGAACAACAGGAAAGGGGCCTGACCATGCCGACCGACGCACCCAGGAACTTTCGATTGACCCTGACCGACGGCGTGGCCGAGGTCTCGCTTGACCGGCCCGAGAAGAAGAACCCGCTGACCTTCGAAAGCTATGCCGAACTGCGCGACTGGTTCCGCGGGCTCGTCTACCGCGACGATGTGAACGTGGTGATCTTCGGCTCCAACGGCGGAAACTTCTGTTCGGGCGGCGATGTGTTCGAAATCATCGGCCCGCTGATCGACAAGGACATGAAGGGACTCCTGCAGTTCACCCGGATGACCGGCGACCTGGTCAAGGCGATCATCGGGTGCGGCAAGCCGGTGATCGCCGCCGTCGACGGCGTCTGCGCCGGGGCCGGCGCCATCATCGCCATGTGCTCCGACCTGCGCCTTGCCACGCCCGAATCCAAGACCGCGTTCCTGTTCAACCGCGTCGGCCTTGCCGGCTGCGATATGGGCGCCTGCGCCATCCTGCCCAGGATCATCGGCCAGGGACGGGCGGCGGACCTGCTCTATACCGGCCGCTCGATGAGTGCCGAGGAAGGTGAACGCTGGGGGTTCTACAATCGCGTGATCGCGGCCGGCGAGATCGAGGACGAGGCGCGCAAGCTGGCGCGGCGCATCGCCGAAGGCCCGACCTTCGCCAATATGATGACCAAGACCATGCTGGCGCAGGAATGGAACATGGGAATCGAGCAGGCGATCGAGGCGGAGGCGCAGGCCCAGGCGATCTGCATGCAGACGGAGGATTTCCGTCGCGCCTACGAGGCCTTCGCGGCCAAGCGGAAACCCGTGTTCGAGGGCAACTGATGTCAGACCGCAGTTTTCTCGACTGGCCGTTTTTCGACGACGCGCATCGCGCCCTGGCGGACCGCGTCGACCAGTGGGCGTCGGCCGAACTCGCCGATGTCGACCATTCCAATGTCGACGAGGCCTGCAAGGCGCTGGTCAAGGCGCTCGGCGAGGCGGGCTGGCTGCGGCTGACCGCGGTCGACCCCATGGATCCCAATTCCCGCATCGACGTGCGCAGCCTGTGCATCCTGCGCGAGACGCTGGCGCGCCATGACGGGCTCGCCGATTTCGCCTTCGCCATGCAGGGGCTCGGCACCGGAGCGATTTCGCTGTTCGGCACGCAGGAGCAGAAATCGCAATGGCTGACGCTGACCCGCACGGGCAAGGCGCTGTCGGCGTTTGCGCTGTCCGAACCGGCTTCGGGCTCGGATGTGGCCAACATGGCGATGACGGCGACCCGCGACGGCGACGATTATGTGCTCGACGGCGAGAAGACCTGGATTTCCAACGGCGGCATCGCCGATGTCTACACGGTCTTTGCCCGCACCGGCGAGGCGCCCGGCGCCAAGGGGCTGTCGGTGTTCATCGTGCCCGCCGACACGCCGGGTCTCGAGATCGCCGAGCGGCTGGAGGTGGTGGCGCCGCATCCTCTGGCCCGGCTCAAATTCTCCGGATGCCGGGTCCCGGCCTCGGCAATGATCGGCAAGCCCGGCGAGGGCTTCCGCATCGCCATGTCGGTGCTCGACGTGTTCCGCTCGACGGTGGCCGCGGCGGCACTCGGCTTTGCCCGCCGGGCGCTCGACGAGAGCCTGAGCCGCGTGCGCGAGCGCGAGCTGTTCGGCGCGCCGATGAGCGAATTGCAGATGGTGCAGGGCCACATCGCCGACATGGCGCTCGATGTCGACGCCTCGGCGTTGCTGATCTACCGGGCGGCCTGGCTCAAGGACAGTGGCGCGCCGCGCGTCACCCGCGAGGCGGCGATGGCCAAGCTCTACGCCACGGATCATGCGCAGGACGTGATCGACAAGGCGGTGCAGCTCCACGGCGGCGACGGCGTGCGCAAGGGCCACATCGTCGAGAGCCTCTACCGCGAGATCCGGGCGCTGAGGATCTACGAGGGCGCATCGGACGTTCAGAAAGTCGTCATCGCACGGCAGACATTGGCGAACTCCACAGGAGGGTGACGTGCTGGGACCATCGGGCCATATCGACACATTCACGCGGGACAACCTGCCGCCGGCCGAGCAATGGCCGGACCTGCTGCTTGAGGGGTTCGACTACCCCGAATGGCTCAATTGCGGCTATGAGCTCACCGATGCGATGGTCGCCAAGGGCTTCGGCGACAATACGGCGCTGATCGGCAACGGCCGCATACGGACCTACAAGGAACTGACCGACTGGACCAACCGCATCGCCCATGTGCTGGTCGAGGATTACGGCGTCAAGCCCGGCAACCGCATCCTGGTGCGCTCGGCCAACAACCCGGCCATGGTGGCGGTGTGGCTGGCGGCGACGAAGGCCGGCGCGGTGGTGGTCAACACCATGCCGATGCTGCGCGCCAGTGAGCTCTCCAAGATCGTCGACAAGGCCGAGATCAGCCTCGCGCTCTGCGACACGCGGCTGATGGACGAGATGGTGACCTGCGCCAAGGGCAACCGCTTCCTCGAAACGGTGATCGGCTTTGACGGCACCGCCAACCACGACGCCGAACTCGACCGGCTGGCGCTGTCCAAGCCCGTGCGCTTCGAGACGGTGAGGACCGGACGCGACGACGTGGCGCTGCTCGGCTTCACCTCGGGCACGACGGGCATGCCGAAGGCCACGATGCATTTCCATCGCGACATGCTGATCATCGCCGACGGCTATGCGAAGGAAGTGCTGAACGTGACGCCCGAGGATGTGTTCATCGGCTCGCCGCCGCTGGCGTTCACCTTCGGGCTCGGCGGGCTGGCCGTGTTTCCGCTGAGGTTCGGCGCCGCCGCGGCGCTGCTGGAGCAGGCGACGCCCGCCAACATGGTCGAGATCATCCAGAACCACAAGGCGACGGTGTGCTTCACCGCGCCCACTGCCTATCGGGCGATGCTCGCGGCGATGGAGGAGGGGGCGGACCTGTCCTCGCTGCGCGCCGCCGTTTCCGCCGGCGAAACCTTGCCGGGACCGGTCTACGAGCAGTGGATGGCCAAGACCGGCAAGCCGATGCTCGACGGCATCGGCGCCACCGAAATGCTGCACATCTTTATTTCCAACCGCTTCGGCACCTCGCGCCCCGCCTGCACCGGCCTGCCGGTCAGCGGCTACGAGGCGCGGATCGTGGATGAAGACATGAACGAGCTGCCGCGCGGCAAGATCGGGCGGCTGGCGGTGCGCGGGCCGACCGGCTGCCGCTATCTCGCCGATCCGGAGCAGCAGCAGAAATATGTCCGCGGCGGCTGGAACCTGACCGGGGATTCCTTCACGCAAGGCGAGGACGGGTACTTCCATTTCGCCGCGCGCAGCGACGACATGATCATCTCCGCCGGCTACAACATCGCCGGCCCCGAAGTCGAAGCGGCGCTGCTCGCCCATGAGGATGTGGCCGAATGCGCGGTGATCGGCGTGCCGGACGAGGCGCGCGGGCAGATCGTCCAGGCGCATGTGGTGCTCAAGCCCGGCAAGGCCGGCGACGCGCTGATGACCAAGCTTCTGCAGGACCATGTCAAGCAGGTGATCGCGCCTTACAAGTACCCCCGCTCGATCGTCTTCACCGCGGCCCTGCCCAAGACCCAGACCGGCAAGATCCAGCGGTTCCGCCTGCGTCCCGACGGCGCTGCCTGAGCCGGACGGCGCCGGACTAACATTGAAAAATATCGCAAGGACACATGACCATGATCGAAGCAGTCAATCCGCCGGAGTGGGAGAAGCCCAAGGGCTATGCCAACGGCATGCTCGTCGACGGCGAGCGGCTCTACACCGGCGGCCAGATCGGCTGGAACAAGGACCAGGTGTTCGAGCATCACGATTTCGTCGGCCAGCTGGAGCAGACGCTCGCCAATATCGCGGCCATCGTCCGGGCCGCTGGCGGCGAGGTTACCGACATCGTCCGGCTGACCTGGTTCATCACCGACAAGGCGGAATACCTGGCTCGCCAAAGAGAAGTCGGCGCAGCCTACCGAAAGGTGATGGGCCGGCACTTTCCCTCGATGTCGGTGATTGTCGTTGCTGGCCTGATCGAGGATGCTGCGATGGTCGAGATCGAGGCGACGGCTGAAATCGGCAAGTCGCGGAAGGACGTCTGAGCCATGAGCACTTTTTCGACACGGCGGGACCTGTTCGTTTTGCCCGACGGGATCACCTATCTCGACGGCAACTCACTCGGGCCGCTGCCCAAGGCCGCAGCCGAACGCGCACGGGCAACGATTTCCGACGAATGGGGCCCGATGCTGATCACCGGCTGGACCAGGGCCCACTGGATGGACCTGCCGGGCCGCCTGGGCGACCGCATCGGCCGGCTGATCGGCGCGCCCGCGGGAAGCACAATTGTCGGCGACACGCTGTCGATCAAGGTCTACCAGGCGGTGGCCTCGGCGCTGGAAATGCGCCCCGGGCGCAAAACCGTGCTGTCCGACAGCGGCAATTTTCCGACCGATCTCTACATGGCCAAGGGGCTGCTCGACAGTCTGGGCAAGGGTCATGACCTCAAGGTGGTTGAGCCCGAGGCGGTGTCGGACGCCATCGACGACAGCGTTGCCGTGGTGATGCTGACGCAGGTCGACTACCGCACAGGCCGGCTGCACGACATGAAGGCGATTACCGCAAAGGCCCATGCATGCGGCGCGCTGGTGATCTGGGACTTGGCCCATTCGGCCGGTGCGCTGCCGGTGGACCTGACCGCCTGCAATGCCGACTTCGCCGTCGGCTGCACCTACAAATACCTCAATGGCGGACCGGGCGCCCCGGCCTTCATCCATGTGCGGCCCGACCTGATCGACCAGGTCCGCCCCGCGCTGTCCGGCTGGCTTGGCCATGCCGCACCCTTCGCCTTCGATCTCGACTACCGTCCGGGCGAGGGGATCAGCCGCATGCGGGTCGGCACGCCGCCGGTGATCCAGATGGCGGTGCTCGACGCCGCGCTGGACGCGTTCGAGGGGGTCGACATGGACGCGCTGCGCGCGCGCTCGATCGAGCTTTCCGAGCGGTTCATTGCCGAGGTCGAGGCAGGCTGCAAGGACGTGACGCTCGCGAGCCCGCGCGACCCGCATCGGCGCGGCAGCCAGGTCTCGTTCCGCTTCCCCGAAGGCTATGCCGCCATGCAGGCGCTGATCGCCCGCGGCATCATCGGCGATTTCCGCGCGCCCGACATCATGCGCTTCGGGTTCTGCCCGCTTTACAACACATCGGAAGAGGTGAGCTTTGCTGCAACGGCGCTGATCGACATCATCGCAACCGGCGAATGGGACCGGCCCGAATTCAGGACCCGGAAAGCCGTCACATGAGCGAGGGCGGCGACTACGATCCTTCCAGGGAAGGTGCGACGATGAATTTCGACGGGCGCATGTCCTATGGCGACTACCTGTGCCTCGACAGCGTGCTCGGCGCCCAGAAAACCCGCACCGATGCCCATGACGAGATGCTGTTCATCATCCAGCACCAGACCTCGGAATTGTGGATGAAGCTGGCCATTCACGAGATCACCGCCGCGCGCGCCGCCATCCGTGAGGATGCGTTGCAGCCGGCGATGAAGACGCTGGCGCGGGTGTCGCGGATCTTCGAACAGTTGAACTCCGCCTGGGATGTGCTCAGGACCATGACGCCCTCGGACTACACGCATTTTCGCGCCAAGCTGGGGCAGTCCTCCGGCTTCCAGTCGTTCCAGTACCGGATGATCGAATATGCGCTGGGCAACCGCAACCATGCGATGATGCGCCCGCACGCGCATGTGCCCGATGTTCTGGCCAGGCTCGAAGCGGAACTCGCCCAGCCGAGCCTGTATGACGAGGTGCTGCGGCTGGCGGCGCGGCGCGGGATCGCCATGCCGGAGGAGGTGCTCGCGCGCGATGTCAGCGTCACCCACCAGGTTCATGACGGGGTGATCGCCGGCTGGAAGATCGTCTACGAGGCGCCGGAGAAGCACTGGGTGCTCTACGAAGTGGCGGAGAAACTGGTCGATCTGGAGGACTATTTCCGGCGCTGGCGGTTCAATCACGTCACCACGGTCGAGCGGGTGATCGGGCTCAAGCGCGGCACCGGCGGCACAGGTGGCACTAGCTATCTGAGGCGCATGCTGGACGTGGAGCTTTTCCCGGAGCTGTGGCGCGTCCGGACGGAATTGTAGGCCGCGTTTCTTTCGCAAACGCAATATGTTTTAGCCTTGAAAGATTTATCGGGTTCGATAGTCTCATATGGCCGTCGATCCTTAGGGGAATGGAGCTCCCCCGATCCCGATCCAGGGTCGCGACGGCGGAACCGGTTCTTGGAGAGAAGTGTGGACACACGCGCGGAAATCAGATTGCCGACCAGCGAATTGCGCGACGACCTGCCGTTTTACACAAAGACGCTGAAGATGCGTCTCGACATGATCTATCCCGCCGACGACCCGGAAGTGGCGGTGCTGTCGGGGCATGGCCTGCGCATCCGCATCCAGAAGGGTGCCCCCGAGGCGCCCGGAACGCTGCGCATTCTCACCGAGGATCCGGACGGTTTTGCGGGAGGACAGCGCGAGCTGATCGCGCCCAACGGGACACGCATCGAGATCGACGAGTTGAACCCGCCGCTGGTGATGCCCCAGACCCAGCATGCCTTCGTGGTCCGGCGATTGGCCGACCAGGCGCCCTGGGTCATCGGCCGCGCCGGCATGGAGTACCGCGACCTGGTGCCCTCGCGGCTTGGCGGCGCGATGATCGCTTCGCATATCCGCGTGCCCGACGGGCCGGTGCCCGATATGGTGCATTTCCACAAGGTCGGCTTCCAGCTGATCTTCTGCATCCATGGCTGGGTCGACGTGCTGTACG
Source organism: Hoeflea sp. (assembly GCF_014359905.1). Lineage (GTDB taxonomy): Bacteria > Pseudomonadota > Alphaproteobacteria > Rhizobiales > Rhizobiaceae > Hoeflea. Next base: position 13,340 of record NZ_JACIYP010000035.1, read on the forward strand.
AGGACCAGGGCGGGCCGCGAAGGCTGCATGCGGGCGATTGCTTCATCCAGCCGCCGCAGATCCGTCACAAGGTGCTGCACGCCGCAGACGGCATCGAGGTGATCGAGATCGGCGTGCCGGCCGAGCACGTGACCGAGATCGATCATGACATGGACCTGCCGACGCCGCACGAGCGCCCCGAGCGCGAATGGGACGGACAGCGCTTCGTGCACAGCCTGGCCAAGGACGGCGTCTTCAAGCCGTTCCGGGTGCCCGGCTTCGAGGCGCGCGACACCACCATCAACGCCAACACCAAGGGCGTGGCTTCGGTGATGGTGGCGCGGCCTGCCGGTGAAGCCGTTCCGGTGTGGACGCGGCATCACGGCGATATCCTGTTCAACTTCGTGATGTCGGGCAGCATGGTTCTGGAAGGCGAGGGCAAGGCGCCCTACCGTCTTGAAAAAGGTGACGCATTCGTCATTCCGCCGCGGATGGCGACGCGCTACAGTGAGCCGACCGAAGACCTCCAGTTGCTGGAGGTGACCCTTCCCGGTTCGTTTGAAACCGAGGTCGTGGAGACGATCTGAGCGCTTTTTGAAGGCAGCCCGCGGGGGCGCTCACACAACATAGGGCCATGGAAAACAATGGGAGCAGTAACATGAAAACAACACCATATGCATTGGCTGTCGCGGCTCTGCTCGCGTCCGGCGCGTCAACGCTGGCCGCAGACACCAAGGTCGGCGTCCTGATGGACATCACCGGTCCGATCGCAAGCTTCATTCCGCCGTTGCAGAACGCCGCCAACCTGGCCTTCAGCCAGGTCAATGAGCAGGGCGGCCTGCTCGACGGGCAGGCCGTGGCGGTCTATGGCGACACCACCGGCTCCTCGCAGGGCGCGGTCGACGCCGCGGGCAAGCTGATCAACATCGAAAACGTGCCGATCATCATGGGTGCGCTGATGTCGGGGACGACGATCTCCTCTGCCGAGGCCGCCGCAATCCCGGCCGGCGTCGTGCAGATCTCGCCCACCGCCACATCGCCGGCGATGACAGACATCGACGACAATGACCTGCTGTACCGGATCGTGCCTTCGGACAATTTCCAGGGCAAGGTTCTCGCCAAGATGGTCATGGACGAGGGCCTCAAGAAAGTGGCCGTCACCTATGTCAACAACGACTACGGCGTCGGCATCGGCGGCACCTTTATCGAGGCCTACAAGGCGCTCGGCGGCGAAGTTGTGGCCGAGGTCAAGCATGAGGAGAAGAAGAACTCCTACCGATCTGAACTGGCGACACTTTCCAAGGCTGGTGGCGATGCGCTCGTGGTCATCGCCTATGCCGGCGATTCGGGCAGCAAGATCGTCAAGCAGGCGATCGAGGGTGGGCTTTTCACCAAGTTCGTCGGCACCGACGGTCTGCGCGACGAAGGGTTGATCGCCGATATCGGCGCGGAAGCGCTGGCGACTTCCTTCTTCTCTGCGCCGACATCGCCTGCGGACAACCCCAACCAGGCCAAGCTGCATGAACTCTACACCGCGGCTTACAACGAGCCAGCCGACAAGCCGTTCGTCGACCAGACCTACGACGCCACCTTCTTGGCGTTGCTCGCCATCGAACAGGCCGGATCGGCTGACCGCGCCAAGATGGCGGAAGCCTTGCGCGCGGTTGCGTCTGCGCCTGGCGAAAAGGTCGGTCCCGGCGAATGGGAAAAGGCCAAGGCGCTGATCGCGGAAGGCAAGGACATCGATTACGATGGCGCCGGCGGCTCCTATGACTTCGACGAAAACGGCGATGTCGCCGGCTTCATCGGCAAGTTCGTGGTGGATGGCGAAGTCTACAAGCAGATCGCCATCGTCGAGTGACCCTGCCTGATCCAGCATAGCAATGGTCCCTCCCTGGTCTCCGGGGAGGGACTTTCACAAAGCGCGAGCCATCGGACCGAGACCGGTCACGAAAGGCATCGCCAGCGGCCAAACGGGCCGCGACAAGGGGCGCAGATGATTTCAGTCGACCATGTGAAGGTGAGTTATGGCGGCCCCAATGTCGTCGATGACGTCAGCTTTGCCATTCCCGCAGGCCGGATCACCGGGCTGATCGGCCCCAACGGCGCGGGCAAGACCACGATGTTCAATGCGATTGCCGGCCATGTCGCGCTTGCCGGAGGCCGGATCCTGCTTGAAGGCAAGGACATCACCGGGCTCAAGCCGCACCAGCGCGCGGCGCGCGGTCTGGCGCGCACCTTCCAGATCCCGCACGAGTTTTCCCAGCTCACGGTGATCGAGAACTTCATGGCGGCTGCCGCGACGCCGGCCGGCGAGAACGTGTTCAACGTCATCTTCCGCCGCGGCCGTTTCGCCGAGGAAGAGGAAAGGACCTATCGCGCCGCGCGCGACATGGTGACATTCCTCGAAATAGAGCAGGTCAAGGACGAGAAGGCCGGCAATCTGTCGGGCGGCCAGAAGAAGCTTCTGGAACTCGGCCGGGCGCTCATGCAAAAGCCCAAGATCATTCTGCTCGACGAAATCGGCGCGGGCATCAACCGCACGCTGCTTGCCAAGATCTCGGACAAGATCCTGCATCTCAACAAGGAGCAGGGCCTGACCTTCTGCCTGATCGAGCACGATCTCGACTATGTCTCCAAACTCTGTGACGAGGTGATCGTGATGGCCCAGGGCCAGCTTCTGATGGAGGGCACGGTGGACGAGGTGCGCCAGGACGCGCGCGTCATCGAAGCCTATTTCGGCGGCGGAAAATACGAGGCAAGGCCATGAGCGCGCTGCTTTCGGTCAGGGGACTGACCGCCGGCTATGGCGGCGTGCCAATCATCGAGGACATCAACCTCGATGTCGCCGAGCACGAGATCGCGGTCATCATCGGCCCCAACGGCGCCGGCAAGTCGACCCTGCTCAAGACCATCTTCGCGCTGACGGCCCGCTCCGAGGGCGATATCTCGTTTTCGGGCAAGGATATCACCGGGCTCAAGACCGCGCAGTTGGTGCCGCTGGGCATCTCCATGGTGCCGCAGAGCCGCAACGTGTTTCCGACCCTGTCGGTGGACGAGAACCTCGATGTCGGCACCTATGCCGCGCCGCCCAAGGACAAGGCTGCGGTGCGCGAGAGCGTGCTGGCGCTGTTTCCCGACCTCAGGGACAAGCTCGGCCAGGCGGCGGGCGAACTCTCGGGCGGTCAGCGGCAGATGGTGGCGATGGGCCGGGCGCTGATGAGCGAGCCGAAGCTGCTGCTGCTCGACGAGCCCACGGCGGGCCTGTCGCCCGCCTATCTCGAGATCATTTTCGATCTGCTGCTCAACATCCGCAAGCGCGGGGTGACCATCCTGATGGTCGAGCAGAACGCCAAGCAGGCGCTGCGCATCGCCGACAATGGCCACGTGCTGGTCAGCGGCAGGAATTTCGTATCAGGGACGGGAGAGGCGCTGCTCGACGATGATGCGGTGCGCCGGTCCTTCCTCGGGGGTGCCTCGGCATGATCGACTTCATCAATCTGTATCTGGTTCCCGGTCTTGCCATCGGCAGCGTCTATGCGCTGGGCGCGGTGGGGATCTCGATGATCTTCGGGATCCTGAGGTTTGCGCATTTCGCCCATGGCGATCTGATGACCATCGGCGGCTACGGCGTGCTGACGGCCGTCTGGTTCATCCCGGTGCATCCGCTGTTGTTGCTGCCCTTCGGCATTGCGCTGGCGATCGTGTCGGCGCTTGCGGTGGACCGGTTCTTCTACAAGCCGCTCCGGCAATTGCCGACAATCTACACGGTGATCGCCTCCTTCGGCGTGGCGCTGATCTTCCGGTCGCTCGCGCAATTGTTCTGGAGTTCGGGCAATCAGGTGTTCACCTCGGGGGTGCGCATGCCGATGGTGCTGTTCGACACCTTCCGGATCTCCGAGCTGCACATGCAGGTGATCATTCTGACGGTCATCATCGCCGTCGCGCTGCACTTCTTCCTGACCCGCTCGAAGCTCGGCCGGGCGATGCGCGCTGTTTCCGACGAGCCGGAACTGGCCGCCGTCGCCGGCCTCGACACCGAACGCGTGGTCCGCTGGACCTGGGTGATCGGCGCGTCCCTTGCCGCCACCGCAGGCGTGTTTGCCGGCATGGACACCTCCATGCATCCCAATCTGGGCTGGAACCTGCTTCTGGCGATGTTCGCAGCCGCCGTGCTCGGCGGCATCGGCAAGCCGATGGGCGCCATTGCCGGCGGTTTCATCATCGGCATTGCCGAGGAAACCGTGACCTATACCTGGCTCAGCGATGAAGCGCTGATCTCGCCGTCCTACAAATCCGCCGTGGCCTTCTTCATCATGGTGGCGCTGCTGCTGTTCCGGCCGCAGGGCCTGTTCAAGGGGAGGCTTCTGTAATGGAGATGACCGGCCTGTTCTTCTATCTCGTCAGCGTCTTGATCGCCGGCGGAATCTATGCGGTGCTGTGCCTGGCGCTCAATGTGCAATGGGGCATGGGCGGCCTTTTCAATGCGGGCATCGCCGGGTTCTTCGCCGTCGGCGCCTATGCTTCGGCGATCGTCACCACGGCGGCCTCTGACAAGCATCTGGGCGGCTTCGGGCTTCCGATTCCGCTCGGGCTCGCCGCGGCGATGATCGTGGCCGGCGTCACCGGCTGGATCGTGGCTAAGATCTGCGTTCGGCTGAAGAGCGACTACCTGGCGATGGCCTCGGTCGGCATCGCCGAGATCTTGAGGCTGGTGATCGTCAACGAATCCTGGCTCACCAATGGCAGCCTCGGCATTTCCGGCGTGCCGCGCCCGTTCGGCGATCTGGTGCAGGGGCGGTCGGCGGATCTCGTCTATCTCGCCGTCGTGTGGTTCTGCGTGCTCTGCGTCTACATCCTGTGCCAGCGGCTCTATGTGAGCCCCTGGGGGCGCACGCTCCGCGCGATCCGCGACAACGAGGATTCGGCGCGCGCGGCGGGCAAGGACGTCGACTGGTTCCGGGTGCAGACCTTCGTCATCGGCTGCGCCATCATGGGGCTCGCCGGCGGGCTGTCGGCGCATTACTTCAAGTTCCTGTCGCCGTCGGCAACCGAGCCGCTGCTGGTCACGTTCCTGGTCTGGGTGATGCTGATGGCCGGCGGCTCGGGCAACAACCGCGGCGCCATCCTCGGCGCGCTGGCGATCTGGTTCATCTGGTCGGCGACGGAAATTCTCACCAGCCGGCTGCCGCCCGAATGGATCACGCGGTCGTCCTATATCCGCATGCTGCTGGTCGGGCTGCTGCTGCAATTCGTGCTGCAGAAGTTCCGCTCCGGCCTGATGCCCGAGAAATCGCCGAAAATCAGATCCGACTAACGGTAGCCTTTCCCGGACGGCGCTACGACGCAGGCGCCGGTTCCGGGAGATCCTGGGGCAGGAACGACACCAGCTTGGCGCGCACCGCGTCGGGCCAGGGGATGGATGTGTGCTCGTCGAGCTGGCTCGCGGCCAGAACCTGCTTGCTGGTCCAGCGCTTCTCGCCGTCGCAGAGCACCGTGTGTTCCACCGTCATCGACGAGCGGCCGACCTTGGTGACGGTCAGCTCAAACGTCAGCGTGTCGCCGAAGAAGGACGGCTTGGAGAAATCGCAGGTCAGGTGCACCGTCGGCGTGCCCCAGCGTTCCTTCCAGATGATCTCGTGCCAGGGAAAGCCGATCCACGACCAGAACTCCTCGTTCACGCCGTTCAGAAGGTTGAGGTAGGACGGGTAATAGGCGGTGCCGGAGATGTCGCAATCGCCGAAATGAAGCATGCGCGTGGTCGTAAAGCTGACGGACATTGAACCTCCCGGGAATTGAAATCCTCCGAGGCGACATGTCGCATGGGCGGCGCAATCAGGCAACCGCTGGCGCAATCTTGCAAGACATTGGACGGGGAGGCCGGGTACGGAACCCGGCCTCCGTCCTATGAGCTCAGAAGGCTGCGAGAATGGATTTCTCGATATCTTCGATCTTGCTGTTGGACAGGGTCTTGGGCAGTTCCAGCCGGATCTTGTCGGTGACGCTCGAATGCAGGCTGGGCCGTGTTTCGCCCAGCGTGTCGGGATCGAGCACCAGGATCAGGTCGTCGAACTTGTGCTTCTGGGCGAGATCATAGAGGTGGTTGGCGAGGATCTTCGCAAAGGTGGCCTCCATCGACTCCTTGGGCGAGGTATCCGCCGGCTCCTTGCCCGCGGGTCCCTGGTCGGCGAGATCGCCGGGCTTGAGGTCCTTCTCATGCTGCAGCTTGAGTTCGCCGCTCTTGCCGGCGTTGCGGTAGAAGGTGGCGCCTTCTCCGGTGCCGACGACGATGAGGGTTTTGTGCGGTACGGGTGTGTGTGACATGAAGTCTCCCGGCTGAAAGATCGGGTGGAAACGGATCGCGGCAACCATGTCAGCCAGTCATGGCGCCGAGGGGGCAGCCGCAGGACGCGGGCTGCCCCGTGAGGCTTGGAATCAGGCGGCGTCGGCGGACGTGCGGTGATGCTCGCCTTCGCGCACTTCCTCGATGATCTTGGCCACGAAAGCCTCCAGATCCTTGGGCGAACGGCTGGTGATGATGCCGTTGTCGATGGCGATCTCGGCGTCGATCCACTTGGCGCCGGCATTCTCCATGTCGGTGCGGATCGAATGATAGGAGGTCGCCTCGCGGCCCTTGATCACGCCGGCCTCGATCAGCAGCCACGGAGCATGGCAGATGGCGGCGACGATCTTGTCGCTGGTCACGAAATCGCGAACCAGGTTCACGGCGTCCTTTTCGACGCGCAGCAGATCGGGGTTGATCTGGCCGCCTGGCAGCACCAGCGCGATATAATCGTCGACCTTGACGTCGGAAATCTTCAGGTCGGCGTCAACCGACTTGCCCCAGTCCTTCTCGTCCCAGCCCTTGATCGGCTTTCCGTCGAGCGTCGCCACATGAACGGTGGCGCCAGCCTTCTTGAGATGTTCGAGGGGATATTCGAGTTCGGACTGCTCAAAGCCATGGGTCGACATGATCAGAATTTTTGCGTTTTCCATCTTCGTCATGGATCAGCTCCTTGTTCTTTTGAACTTACAGGCCACTAACGCGGCCCATGCGGTTGAGTTCCTCAATCAGGCAAAATGAACCAGACCGCCCGTCATCCGGTCTCGCAACGCTGGTAGGAGCGGTTCAAATCGCTCGTTTCTGCATCAGGAGTGGCGCAAGACGTCAATCAGTTCGTCCTTGGCCATACCTGACCGCCCTTCGATGTTGAGCTCCTTGGCCCGCTGATACAGCGCGTCCTTGGACCATTCCTCATAGGCCGGCGCCTTGCCGCCCTTGACGGAAGGATGCTGGCTGTCATTGGCCTGTGCATTGGCGATGCGCGCCGCCTTCTGCTTGGACGCGCCGTCCTCGCGCAACGCTTCGTAGGTTTCGTCGTCCTTGATGGACGCTCCGTGATTGCTGCTGGCCATGTCGTATCCTCCTTGCGTGGTGTCGTTGTAGACGTCGTGCCTCAAGCCCGCATCGAAAGCAGAGCGATGGCCGCATCGACCTGGCTGAGCAGCGGTGCGATCTCATTGCCGAATTCGGCATGCGACCTGGCTTCGAGTTCGTTGCGCATGCCGCGCAGGGCGTCGAGCCGCTCATCGGCAGGGGCAGACGCCACCAGCACGGCATTGATGTCGTCCGACGTGATCGTCTGGGCGATGCCGCCGATATCAGCATCGCCACCGACCTGGGCATCGACAGGATCGGCCATGGAACCGTTCTTCATCAAAGGCATAGAGTTCTCCATAGGTTTTGCGGGTCAACGCAGAACCGGCGCAACTGGTTCCTTTGCAAAGCTACCTGGCGTGATCGGATCTGCCGCCTGTCTGGAGGCAATGGTCCTGCGCAATTTTCGGCGCGAAGGCACCGGGCAGGCACCTGGGCACTGCGGGACGGGCAGGAACGGGTGGGAGATGTGCGGCCCGATCAGCGCGCCGCCTTGCGGGCAGTCTCCAAGGCTTCGTTCAGCACTTCGGCGTCGCCAATGTGATTGGCGAGGATCAGGATAAGCCTTGCATTGAGCGCTGCACTTTCATCGTCCGACAGACCCTCATGGGTACGGATCAGGCTCTCGTAAAACTCATCCGGGGCGGCAATGTTCAGTGATGTGACGAGCTTTGCCATGGTCAGTCCTTTCCGCAGGCCTTGCGCAGCGCAGCGCGCAGGGCGGCGTCGTCGAAACTCTCCCAGCGCGCGGCGACGTGCTGGTCGGGCCGGATGAGGTAGACGGCCGATGCGGCCGTGCCGAGATAGCGCTCGGCGAGCGCGCCGGTCGGATCGTCCTTGCCGGTGAGCGCAAGCCGGCGGGCGGCGATCCCGTCTTCCTCAAGGGTTTCAGGCGCCTGCGCATTGATGGTCAGGATCACGAAACCATCGCCAAGTCGGTTGAGCAGGAAGCCGTCGCCGAGGGGAACATCGGGGCAGGCGCTGCCGGGTCTGGTGCGCGCCGGTCCGCCGTCGAGCTCATCCGGCCCGTTGAGCGAAAGCCCGTCATAGGTGCAGGGCACCGACAGGCGGCCCGAATTGACCAGGCTGCGGGCGAAGGGCAGGTGCTCGGCCAGATCCAGAACTGCGTTGCGGAACATGTGGCTGGTCTTCGATTTGGGCGTGATGAAATCGGTGGCCCGGGTCGAGTTGAGGATGTTCTCGTCGGCGCCGTGGACGCGCTCCTCATTGTAGCTGTCAATCAGCGTTTCGGGCGCCTGGCCGTTGATCACCAGGCCGAGCTTCCAGCCGAGATTGTCGACATCCTGCATGCCGGAATTGGCGCCGCGGGCGCCGAAGGGGGAGACCTGATGGGCGGAATCGCCGGCGAAGATCACCCGGCCATGACTGAACTTCCGCATCCGACGGCACTGGAAGGTGTAGATCGACGACCAGACGATATCGTACTCCACATCCGCGCCGAGCATGGCGTCGAGCCGCCTGCGGATGTTTTCGGGCTTCATTTCCTCCTTGCGGTCAATGTCCCAGCCGATCTGGAAATCCACCCGCCAGACATCGTCGGGCTGCTTGTGCAGAAGCGTCGAGGCGCCGGACTTGAACCAGGGCTCGAACCAGAACCAGCGCTCGGTGGGGAAGCTCGCCGATTTCATGGTGATGTCGGCTATGAGAAAACTGTCCTGGAACACTCGGCCCTCGAAGTCCAGGCCCAGCATGCCGCGGATCGGCGAACCCGCGCCATCGCAGGCGATCAGCCATTGGGCCTCAAGCGCATAGGAACCGTCCGGCGTCATGACCGTGAGTTCGACATGATCGCCCTTGTCCTCGATCGCGTCGATGCGGTTCTTGCCGCGGATCTCGATCGGGGCGCCGCGGGCGCGTTCGGCCTCGATCTGCTCGAACAGGAAACGCTCGAAATAGGGCTGCTGCAGGTTGATGAAGGCGGGGAACTTGTGCCCATGTTCGGGCAGCAGGTTGAACTCGAACACCTGCCGGTCGTCATGAAAAACCTTGCCGACGTTCCAGACCACGCCCTTTTCCAGCATCGCCTCGCCGCAGCCGTAGCGATCGGAAATCTCCAGCGACCGCTTGGAGAAGCAGATCGCCCGACTGCCCTGGCCTATGCCCTCATGGTCATCGAGCACCAGCACGGGAATGCCCTGGCGCCCGAGATCGAGCGCCATGGCAAGCCCGATCGGGCCGCCGCCGCCGACCACCACGGGGTGGCGGACCGGCGCGGGTGCGTCCTGATCGGCGGAGCGCTGGTAGGGATAGAGCCTGAAGGCCAGGGTGTAGCGATCCTGCAGCATGGTTTCCTCCTCCCAGAGAATGTCTCAGCCCTGAAGCGCGTCCCACATGGCCTTGTCGCGTTCGGCGGTCCAGATCCTGGGCGTGTCGATGCCGCGGGCCTCGTCATAGGCGCGGGCGACGTTGAACGGCAGGCAGTGCTCGTAGATCGCGTAATCGGAGAATTTTGGGTCGCAGGCGGCGCGCACGGCGTCCCAGGCTTCCTTGAGGCTGCCGCCGCGCGCGACAATCCGCGCCACCGGCTTGTAGGTGCTCTCGACGAAGTCCGCGGTGGCGGCGAGCGCCTTGGCCACCATCTCCTCGCCCACCAGCGCGTCGCCGCGGCCGGGCGCGATGCTCCTGGGTTCGAAGGCCGCGATATTGGCGAGCGTCTCGGGCCAGTCGGCGAAATGCCCGTCGCCGCAATAGCAGGCGGAATGATATTCGACGATGTCGCCGGTGAACATGACTTCCTGGTCGGGAACCCAGATCACCGCATCGCCGGCGGTGTGGGCACGGCCGAGCTTCATGATGTCGACCCGGCGCTTGCCGAGATAGACCGTCATCTGGTCGGAGAAGGTGGTGGTCGGGCGGGTCAGGCCGGGGATTTCCTCATGGCCCTGGAAAAGCCGCGGGAAGCGGCCGAACTCGCTGTCCCAGTCCTCCTGGCCGCGCTCCTCGACCATGGCCGCCGCCATGTCGGACATGATGATCTCGCGCGCGCCATAGGCCGAGGCGCCGAGCACGCGCACGGCGTGGTAATGGGTCAGCACAACATGGCTGATCGGCTTGTCGGTGACAGAGCGCACGCAATCGATCACCTTGCGGGCGAGCCGCGGCGTCGCCTGCGCCTCGACGATCATGACGCTGTCGTCGCCGATGATGACGCCGGTGTTGGGATCGCCCTCGGCGGTGAAGGCATAAAGGCCCTCGCCGATCTCGGTGAAGCTGATCTTCTTGTCCGCCATGTCGCCTTGCGACGCGAATGCCTTGGCCATCTTGGTCTTCCTCTATGCTTTCTGGCCCGTTCGGGCGTTTCATCCGCAGGCGGGGTTTGCCGCCGCGGTCGTCAAGTCTGCAGGGTGGTCTCGGCCCCCGCGCGGCGCTGCGCGGGTCCTGGGGATGCCGCCTTTGCCCCGGCGTAGCGATCCTACCAGACCGATCGCCGCCGGGCATCCGGGAGCTGGCCTACTTGTTCCAGTTGCCTTCGATGGTTCCGTCGAAATGCTTTTCCAGACTGTCCCAGCACTCGATGTAATTGTCCTGCAGCGGCGCTTCCTTCGCGGCGAAGGTCGTCAGATGCTGCGGGAAGCGGGTTTCGAACATGAAGGACATGGTGTTGTCGAGCTTGGCGGGCTTGAGATCGGCATGGGTGGCCTTCTCGAAGGCCTCGTTGTCGGGCCCGTGCGGCAGCATCATGTTGTGCAGGCTGATGCCGCCGGGCGCAAAGCCCTGTGGCTTAGCGTCGTACTCGCCATAGATGTTGCCCATCAGTTCGGACATGATGTTCTTGTGGTACCAGGGCGGACGGAAGGTGTCCTCCATCGTCATCCAGCGCTCGCGGAACAGCACGAAATCTATGTTCGCCGTGCCGGGCACGCCCGAGGGCGCCGTCAGCACCGTGAAGATCGACGGATCGGGATGGTCGAACAGGATCGCGCCGATCGGGCAGTAGTTGCGCATGTCGTATTTCACCGGCGCGTAATTGCCGTGCCATGCGACGACGTCGAGCGGCGAGTGGCCGAAACGGGTCTGGTGGAACTGCCCGCACCACTTGATGGTGAGCACGGAAGCCACCTCGCGGTCCTCGTAGGCCGCCACCGGCGTCTTGAAATCGCGGCGGTTGGCCATGCAGTTGGCGCCGATCGGTCCGCGTCCGGGCAGTTCGAATTTTTGGCCGTAATTCTCGCAGACGAAGCCGCGCGCCGGGCCGTCGATCAGTTCGACCCGGTAGACCAGGCCGCGCGGAATGATGGCGATTTCGCTCGGTTCGAGGTCGATCACGCCAAGCTCGGTGCAGAAGCGCAGCCGGCCCTCCTGCGGCACCACCAGCATCTCGCTGTCGGCGGAATAGAAATAGGCGTCCACCATGGATTCCGTCACCAGATAGATGTGGCTCGCCATGCCGACCTGGGTGTTGACGTCGCCCGCCGTGGTCATGGTGCGCATGCCGGTGAGCCAGGTGAGCGGCTGGTCGGAATGGGGGACCGGATCCCAGCGGTACTGGCCGAGCGAGATCACGTCCGGATCGACATTCGGCGCCGACTTCCAATAGGGCAGGTCGATCTTCGCGTAGCGGCCGGAATGCTTGACCGAGGGGCGGATGCGGTAGCACCAGGTGCGCTCGTTCTGGTGGCTGGGCGCGGTAAAGGCTGTGCCCGAAAGCTGTTCGCCATAGAGTCCGTAGGCGCATTTCTGCGGCGAGTTCCTGCCCTGCGGCAGGGCGCCGGGCAGCGCTTCGGTTTCGAAATCATTGCCAAAGCCCGGCATGTAGCCCGGCATCGTGCCCGTGGTGTCCACGGCGCGGATCAAGCCTTTGGGCAGGGCAGGGCTGGTCATGACGGGGTCTCCTCTTGGTCCGGTACAGCGGCGCGGTCTGGCTTGCGTAGAATTTGTTGCATTCGCAACGATGTCAAGCTATTTGTTGCAGATGCTACTAGTTTGCATCCGCCCGCTCATGGTGCCCGCCGCCCGTGTCTGGACCACTGCCGTCTTGCGAAAACCGGTGCACGGAAACGGCAAATAGGGTAGACAGCCGCTGAGCCTGATCCACATGCTTTGCATGTCGAGAGGCGGAGCCCGGGTGAAATGTACAGGACCATGCTGGAAAACCAGACCAAGATATTCGCCGTCGCCCCGATGATCGACTGGACGGACCGGCATTGCCGGTTCTTTCACCGTCAGCTGTCTCAGCGTGCTGTTCTCTACACCGAGATGGTGGTGGCCGACGGGATCATTCACGGGGACCGCGATCGGCTGCTTGGGTTTGATCAGGCCGAGCATCCGGTGGCGTTACAACTGGGCGGATCGGAGCCAGCAAAGCTCGCCGAGGCGGTGCGACTGGCGGCGCCCTTCGGCTATGATGAAATCAATCTTAATGTCGGCTGTCCTTCCGATCGGGTGCAATCCGGTGCGTTCGGCGCCTGCCTGATGCGCGAGCCGGAACTGGTCGGGGCCTGCGTGGCGGCGATGAAGGCGGTCTCCGCTGTTCCGGTCACCGTCAAGTGCCGCATCGGCGTGGACGAGCAGGACCCGGAAATCGCGCTGCGGGATCTGGCGCGCGCGGTGATCGACGCGGGCGCCGACGCGGTGTGGGTGCATGCCCGCAAGGCCTGGCTCGACGGCCTGTCGCCCAAGGAAAACCGCGATATCCCGCCGCTCGACTATGACATCGTGTATCGGCTGAAGCAGGAATATTGCAATGTTTTCATCGGGATAAACGGCGGCATTGCGGATCTGAATCAAGCCCTTGAGCATTTGAATCATGTGGACGGGGTGATGCTGGGACGGGCCGCCTATCACAATGCGGCGCTGTTGGCCGAGGTCGACCGCAGGATTTACGGCATGGATGTGCCCGACGTGGACTGGGATGCGGTGCGCGACACGATGATGGCGTATGCGGCGGAGCATATGGCGTCCGGCGGACGTCTCGGACATGTCACGCGGCATATGGTCGGGCTGTTCCAGGGGGTTCGCGGCGCGCGCCGCTTCAGGCAGATCCTGTCGACAGATGCGGTGCGTCCGGGGGCGGGACCCGAGGTGATCGCGGCGGCCTTCGCCGAGATCGATTTTGCCGATTTGACCGCGGCGGCCGCGTGAGCCCCTCATGATACCGCCGGTCTGCTCGACAGGAAGGGCCATGCGCGCATTTCGTTCCTATCCCATCATCGGTGCGGCCCTTGCACAGCTCGCCGCCGGCGTCGTCGTGATCGCCATGCGACCGGCGCTCGCAGGCGTGATCGACGCTGGTTCCCTGTTCTGGGCCTCGCTCGGGGTGCAGTGCGCAGGCGCGGCGCTGGTGACCCGGCTGCTGGGGCTGCCGGTCTGGTGGGTGTGGATCAACCTCTTTTTCCCGGCGGCGATGGCGCTCGCGCTTCAAGCCGGCGACTTTCCCGCCTGGCCGTTCGGCGTGACTTTCCTGGTGCTGTATCTCGTCTTCTCCAACACCGCGCGTGAACGGGTGCCGCTTTATCTCAGCAACCGTCAGACCGCCGAGGCGCTGGTGTCTGTGATGCAGCAACGCGGCGCGCGCCGCTTTGTCGATCTCGGCTCCGGCCTTGGCGGGGTGGTGCGGCGGCTCGATGGCGACGGCCGGATCGCCCGTGGCGTCGAATCGGCGCCCATGGTGTGGCTGGTGTCGCTGCTTTTGTCGAAGCTCACCGGGCGTGGTCTGATCCTGCGGCAGGACATCTGGGCCGCCGACATTGCAGGTGAGGACATCGTCTATGCCTTCCTGTCGCCAGAGCCGATGCCCGCGCTCTACGAAAAGGCGCGGCGCGAGATGAAGCCCGGCAGCCTGCTGGTGTCCAACAGTTTCGCCGTTCCCGATGTCGAGGCCGACGAGGTCTGGGAATTGCCGGACCGGCGCAAGACGAGGCTGTATCTCTATGAGATGAAGGGTGGCGCCGCCGCGGCCTGATCTCACTCGGGCGGCAGCGGCGTCGGCTTGTTGGCTGCATCCAGCGCCACCATGACAAACAGCGCGTTGGTCACCTTGTCCATCTGCGGAGTCAGATAGCGCTGCGCCCAGGCTTCGACCAGAAGCGTCATCGAGGTGCGGCCGACCTTGACGATGTCGGTGTAGATGCACAGCGTGTCGCCGATCTTGACCGGCATGGCGAAGGACATCTCGTTGACGGCGGCGGTGACGACGCGGCCGTGCGCCCGTTCCGCGGCGCGGATGCCGCAGGCCAGATCCATCTGGGCCATCACCCATCCGCCGAAAATGTCGCCTGCCGCATTGGCGTCGGCCGGCATCGCCAGCGTGCGCAATGTCAGTTCACCCGTTGGTTTGACCATGATCCGCTCCTCGTTGGAAATCAGGTGTATCGGGGCTGCGCGATGTTTTGAAGCCCGGAACGACCAGATAGCGGCAGAAATCCGTGGCTTGTCGCCAGCGGCTCGCTCCGCGGCTGCCGCAGTATCGCCCCAGGCGTTAACGCGCGCCATCAGGCTTCCTTTACCCTTGGATGCGATAGTGAGCGTTGTTTTTGCGTTTGATCGGGGCAGTCCATGGTGTTTTGCGTAGCTGGATACGGTCGCGTCAGGTCCTTTCCTTCCGGATTGGCGCTGGCGGCGGCGCTCATGGTTGCCGGCTGTTCGGGCGACATGTCGCCTCCGGGAGAGCTGCTGGCGATCGAACCCTCCGCGCCGGTCATTCGCAATGAGCCTGCGGCGCCGATGATGGCGCGCGCGTCGTCTTCGCCGGCGATGTTCAGCGAGACCACGTCTTCCCCTATCCCCGACGGATCGGATGCGCCGTTGCAGAACGTGCTGGCTTATCCGGTCGGCGGTGGTGTGGATACGTCCCAGATGACCTCCGCCCTGCCGGAGGGCAATGTGGCCCAGCCCGTCGTCACCGGCATCGGCACCGACAATCCGAGCCTTGCCACAGCATCCGGCGCACCGGCCCAGGATCCGAGGACCGTCGATCTTGAGGACAGGCCCGTCGCAGTCGAGGAAAAGCCCGTCCGGCTTGCCGGTCTGATGCCGCGGCTCAGCAACCCGATGAGCACGCCGCAATGGGCGGGCGGCCTGCCTGCTGCGGAGAAGGCCTGCCGCCAGCGTCTGAAACGGCTCGGCGTCACGTTCCGGGATGTTCCTGCGATCAGCAGCGGCAAGGGCTGTTCCATTCCTTACCCGGTGGAGCTGACGAAACTGTCAGGCGGCATCGAGATCAAGCCAGCGGCCAAGCTCAACTGCCAGATCACCGAAGCGTTTGCGCAATGGGTCAAGAATGAACTCGGCCCCGCTGCGCGGACGCGCTACCTGTCGGGAGTCCGCTCGATCAACCAGCTTTCCGCCTATTCGTGCCGCACCATGAATTCCAAACGCGGGGCGCCGATGTCGGAGCATGCCAAGGGCAACGCCATTGATGTGGGCAAGATCACGCTCGACAATGGCCGCGCCATCCTGGTCAAACAGCCGGGCCTGTTTGCCTTCCGGCAGAAGAGCCTGCTCAACAACATCCGGGCCGACAGCTGCAAATACTTCACCACCGTGCTCGGACCGGGCAGCGACGTACACCACAAGGATCATTTTCACTTTGATCTCAGGACCCGCAGGGGCGGCTACCGTCACTGCGACTGATCCCGCAAAAAAAGAAGGCGGACGAACCAGCCATCAAGCCGGATCCAGGCGGATGGGGTGTCCGGACGGATCCGGTGGAGGTCCTGCACCGCGGATCGAGAGGGGACTTGTGACAGGGCGGCGGAACCGATGCGGCTGAACTGATCAGCGCATCCGCAAAAACAATGCTTGAAAAATGTCTCGGTTTGATGACGTTTGCCGCGTGCGGCAATCGCGGCCGTGGAAATGCGCCGCCGGCATGATGCCGGCCGGAAAACCGAACAAGGAAACGAGCGAATGCCGCCTGTGGGAGAATTGATCTGGTTTGCCGCAGCGCTTGGCTGTGCGGGCGTTGTGGCGGGCGTGCTCGCAGGCCTGTTCGGCATTGGCGGCGGGGCCATCCTTGTGCCGGTCTTCTACCAGGTCTTCGGCCTGCTGCAGGTGGATGACGCGGTGCGGATGCATCTGTCCGTGGGAACATCGCTTGCCATCATCGTGCCGACGTCGCTCAGGTCCTTCATGGCGCACAAGAAACGCGGCGCGGTGGATCTTGACCTGTTGCGCAGCTGGATCGTGCCGGTGCCATTGGGCGTGGTCGCCGCGTCGCTGATCGCGGCTTATGTCTCGAGCGAGGGCCTGCGGGCCATTTTCGCCATCATCGCCGTGCTTGTGGGGTTGCGGATGCTGTTCAACCGGGTGAGCTGGCGGCTGGGGACGGATCTTCCGCCCAATCCGGTCCGCGCCGCGGTCGGCGGCGTGATCGGGATGCTGTCGGCCTTGATGGGCATCGGCGGCGGCGTTCTCAACAACACCTTCATGACGCTGTACGGGCGGCCCGTGCACCAGGCGGTGGCGACATCCGCCGGGGTCGGCGTGCTGATCTCGATCCCCGGCCTGTTCGGCTATCTGTGGGCCGGATGGGGAGCTCCGGGGCTGCCGCCGTTCTCGACCGGCTACATCAATTGGGTGGCGGTTGCGCTGATCATCCCGATCACCCTTCTGGTGGCGCCGCTGGGCGTGCGGTTGGCGCACGCGCTCGACAAGCGCCAGCTCGAGATCGGTTTCGGCCTGTTCATCATGTTTGTCGCGGCGCGGTTTGTCTACAGCCTGATCTGAGCCGGTGATCCGTGAACACGGTTCATGCCCGCAGGTTGCGGCCTATGCACGGCGCAGCTGCATCAGAGTGGAGACGGTTTCAAAGTTGATCGATGTGCTGCCGCTGAACACCGACAGCACAGGATCCTGAATGCCGTTCTCGACATCATAAAGGGCGAGGAAACGCCGCACCAGCGTGTCGACCTTTTCCGGGTCCAGCAGATCGTCGATATCGAGATGGCGTTCAATCATTGCCTTCTGGGCGTCGATATCGGCATTGGCGGTTTCCGCCGGGATCGAGAAGGTTGTGCGCACGAATTGCGCAAGGGCGTCATCGCCGAGAATCTCGTAGGTGCTGGTCAGAGTGGGCGCGATGCGCTCGAAATAGAGGGCCAGACGGGCGCCGACACTCTCGTCGCCTGCTGTCTGCTCCACCGTCTGTGTCAGGTACAGGTGCTGGGTCTCGACCATGCCGCGTTCATTCTGAACGCTCTTGCTGGCGGTCGACTGGATCACCCCGTCGGCGTCAAAATTGAACGACCCGGCCAACTTGCGGAAGCTGACATTGTTCTGCAGATTGGCGAAACTTTGCGGATCATCGAGGTCGGAAGTCAGGATCGCCCGCAGGGTTTCCACCGTCATGTCCTTGGGGTCTATTCCTTCGGCCTTGAGCAGCACGTCCGTGAGGCGGGGATCCGAAAGAATGTCGTCGACGGTTTCCAGCGTCTGCAATTGGGTCCGGTAATAAGACACCACTTCCTCAGCGGCTTCCTTGGTCGCATCGCTCTTGTCCAGCCGCGTCACGGCCGAATAATAGGCGGTTCCGATCCGGGTGATCTCGCTTTCGGACTGGGCGTAACGCGGGGCGCTGATGCTGCCGTCTTCGGCAAAGTTGAAGGCCTTCGCCAATTGCACGAAGCGGTCGTCCTTCATCTTGTTGACATAGCTTCCCGGATCGTAGGGATCGCTGGTGAACACCTGTCTCAGCTTGAACAGGGAAACCTCGTCCGGGGATATGTTGAAGGCTTTCAGGGCGAATTCACGAATGGTGACCGCGGCTGCCTCCTGCGACAGGAAATCATCCAGGTTGCTGGTCAGGCCGACATAGAGTTTGTACTTCGCCACTGCCGCGGCATCGGCCTCCTCATCGGCATCATTGTACCGGTCGATGTAGAGCGCCGTCGTCATGAAAACCTGGTCGGCATCCTGAATGTCCAGTCCGGGCGTGATGCTGCCGTCACTTTCGAAATTGAAGGCCTTGGCCAAGGCGATCAGTTCCGGGCTTTTATTGTAGATCTCGCCTGACAGGTCGGATGTATCCTGCTGCAGCGCCCACTCGACGTCGGCGCGGCTGGTGGTCAGCGGGACGCCATAGGCGGTCAGAATCATCCTGCTGAGGCGGGTGTCACTGAGCAGGTCGCCAAGACTGGTGATGGTGGAAATCGTCTCTTCGTAATATTGCTTGTTGAGCAGCGCCCCGGTGGTGGTGAGCCGCGGTTGCGTCAGGACATAGGACTCGGTGACCAGCTTCAGCTGAGCCGCGTTCATCGCCTCGACGCCTGCGTCGAGCGTGCCATCCGCATTGAAGTTGAACGAGGCGGCCAGATTGAAATAGCTGTCGGCCTTCTCGACCGCCTTGGAATATTGGGTAATCAGATAGTTGATTTTTTCTTTTTGCGCTTTGGTGTTTGACGGGTCTGCCAGCTGCCCATTGAGGTCGTCGATCAGGACCAGCCAGTCATTGACCTGGGGGGCAAGAACGGCGTTCACATAGCTGTCCGGATCGGCCACGTTGCTGGTGATGACGCTCCTGATCGTGTCGTAGTCAAACGTGTCGGGATCAATGCCAAAGGTCGAGAAGACATAGTCGCGCGCACGCGTGTCCTTGAACAGGTCATCAACCTCGGTGAAAGTGCCTGACACTGCTGTGAAATAGTCGGTTTCCTGCCTCAAGGCGGCATCATTGTTTTCAATGGTCTGCCCGTAGGTGCCGATCAGTTCGTCCATCTGGCTGGTGGTCTGGACGATTTCGCCGGTGACCGTGCCGCCAAAATCAAAGGCTGCAGCCAGGGTCTTGTATTTCACGTCGGAGAGCAGGTTGGCGAAACTGGAGGTGTCTGTCAGATCGCTTTCCAGGACCTTGCGGATGAAGGCTTTCGCATAGGCCATTTCCTCAAGCCCGTGGGCCTTCATGGCATAGGCGTAGATCCGGTCGTCGGCAAGAAACTCGTCGATGCTCGTGATCGACCCTATGGTGTCGCGGTAATATTGCTGTTCCCGGCCGACAATCGGATCCGCGGCGGCGCGCCTCAGGGTCTCATTGACGTCCTTGGTGTAGAATGTGTAGGTCTGGTAACTGGATATCATGGCGCGCCGCAGGTTGCTGTTCCGGGCAGATTGCCTGGAACATTCGAGCAGTCAGATCAAACTGATGCGAGCCTATGGATGGTAGCTTGCCTGAAACTGTCGGGCGTTGATGCGGGTCTCGCCGCGTCAGTCGCGCAGGATCACCTCGTCGCGCCGCATCTCGAAGGCGGTCAGCGAGGAGATGAAGTTCATGCCGAGCAGGCTCTGGTCAAGTTGTCCGGGTTCGGCCACCAGGGCGCGCAGACCGGTTCTGCCGATCGATCCGACATCGACGCTGTCGAGCCGCACCTGGGCGGCGTTGGCGCGGCCATTGGCGGTGGAGATGACCAGCGTATAGCTCAGATCCGCATCGGAGAAGCCGATCCGCATGGCGTCGTCATGGGAGAGCGCGATCGATGTCGCGCCGGTATCGATGAGAAAGTCCACCGGCTCGCCATTGACCAGGCCCCGGGCTTCAAAATGGCCGTTGATCGACTTGCGGATCGAGACGGCGGGGCCGATATCATCGGAAATCATCGCGGGCCGTCCCGGCGCAAGCCCTCCGGCAACGCGCATGACCATCTCCTTGGCCTGATCCTGGTAGAGAAAGCCCGTGACGAAACCCAGGATGATGACTGTCCAGATCAGCAGGTTCTTGACCATTTCGCCAATGGTGCGATGCGCGCCGACGATGCCCGCGCCGATGACCGCCGCCAGCAGGCCCAGATAGACAAGGCTTGCAAACTCCTTATTGGGCAGGCCGAAACTCATTCCGGTTTCATGGTTGAAGATCAGCACGGCCAGCGTGGCGCCGAGCAGGGCGAGAATGACAATCATTCCGGCTGATCACCCGACCGCTCTCGGGCCATACGCGTTCTCCGGGTCTCCCGCCGGGGCTTGCGTTCCACGGTTTCAAGCCGCGCCGGCAGTTCGGCCATGAGCTCGCGCCGGGTGTCGGGCGTATAGCCGGCCCAGCCCGCGATTTCATCAAGCGTGCGCCCGCAGCCGAAACAGTATCCGGTGTTGATGTCTATTGAGCAGACGAGGATGCACGGTGATTCAACGGTCATGGGATTCATGGGGGCTCGTGGTGCCGGTCGCGGTGGTGTCTCCGGGGCAATATATCGTGCGTTCAGACCAAAAGGGCAAGGGCAACCAGGCAGGTGGTCTCGGCAATCTGCTGGCTTGCGCCAAGGGTGTCGCCGGTGTGACCGTGGAGTTTCTCGCGGACAATGGATGTCCACAAGCTGACAAAAGCCGTCAGAACGCCCAGGGCCAGCAGGGCAGGCATGAACCCTGCCGACGGCACGGCAAGAGCGACAAACAGGATTCCGCCGGTTGCTAGCGACCGGGTTGCCGCACTGTCCTCGGGCGCGCCCACGGAGGCCGCGACGCCATCCTGGCGGGCAGGGGGAAGCGCGTTCCAGTGCCACGTGATGGCAGCGCGGGATGCGGCGGCGACTGCCAGCAGCAGCAGAAACGTGGACCATGCGCCATGGACCGACAGAAGGATGGTCAGCGACGTGGCGCGGAACG
Organism: Hoeflea sp.; assembly: GCF_014359905.1. GTDB lineage: Bacteria > Pseudomonadota > Alphaproteobacteria > Rhizobiales > Rhizobiaceae > Hoeflea. The sequence continues at coordinate 34,305 of NZ_JACIYP010000035.1, forward strand.
CGAAACTGAGCACCAGGGCAAGCGCGCCATAGGTTCCGGTGCGGCTGTCCTTCATGATTTCGAGCATTTGATCGCGGCCGCCGCGCGCGCCGAAGGCGTCGGCCGAGTCAGCCAGCCCATCCTCATGCAAACCGCCGGTGAGCGCGATTGAGGCCGTGATCGCGATCATCGCCGTGAGCGCCGGGTTGGCGCCCAACCAGGACAGAATCAAAACGACCAGCGCCGGGACCAGGGCAATGACCACGCCTGCCGCGGGAAACATGCCCGATGCGCGTGAGAGCGATCCGTCGTATCCCTCGAAATAGCGTGCGGGCACAGGCAGCCGGCTGAGGAATCCCGTGGCACGGGCGATGTCGTCAAGATAATTGCTGAACTGCATCGGGGTCTCCTGCTGGCTGCGACATCAAGGGGCGCGAAAATTATTGTCCTTGGGCGATTCGACAATTACACCGAGCCAGCCCGCGCGTCATGCGCCAGGGAGTTCCAGGAGAGAAAAATGAGTGCCAGTGGTTTGCCTTTTGATGATTTTCGCGAACTTCTGCGCAACATGCCGGGGCCGGACACCGCCGCGCTTGCGCTGGCGCGGGAGCGCGACGCACAGCTGACCAAGCCGTCCGGGTCGTTGGGACGGCTCGAAGAAATCGCGTTCTGGCTTGCCGCCTGGACCGGGCGCTCGCCGCAGGTGACGCGCCCGCTGGTGGCGATCTTTGCCGGCAATCACGGCGTTACGGCGCAGGGTGTCTCGCCGTTCCCCTCCTCGGTGACGGCGCAGATGGTGGAGAATTTCGCAGCCGGCGGCGCCGCCATCAATCAGATTTGCGTCGCCAATGATCTCGGCCTGAAGATTTTCGATCTGGCGCTGGAGGTTCCGACCGGCGACATCTCGGTCGAGGCGGCGATGGATGAGCGCACCTGCGCGGCCACCATGGCCTTCGGCATGGAGGCAGTCGCCGGCGGCACCGATCTCCTGTGCATCGGCGAAATGGGCATCGGCAACACCACCATCGCGGCGGCGATCTTCCATGGATTGTACGGCGGAGCGGCTGCCGACTGGGTCGGTCCCGGCACCGGTTCGGAGGGCGAGGTGCTTCAGCGCAAGATCGCGGCGGTGGAGGCAGCCGTCGCCTTGCACAAGCAGCATCTGGCCGATCCGCTTGAGCTGCTCAGGCGTCTGGGGGGGCGCGAGCTTGCCGCGATGGCGGGCGCGATCCTGGCGGCGCGGATAGAGCGCATCCCGGTGCTGATCGATGGCTATGTGGCGACAGCCGCTGCCGCGGTTCTGCATGCCGCCAATCCGCAGGCGCTCGATCATTGCCTGATCGGCCATGTTTCGGCCGAGCCTGGCCATATGGCGGCCATCGAGAAACTCGGCAAGACACCGCTGCTGGCGCTTGGAATGCGTCTCGGGGAAGGCACCGGCGCCGCATTGGCTGCGGGGATCGTCAAGGCAGCGGCGCTCTGCCATTCGGGAATGGCGACCTTTGCCCAGGCCGGGGTGGCGGGCAAGGCGTGAGGACCGCCCGGCAGATGTAGTGGGAACGAGGAGGGGCGGGTCTTCAGCCGAAGGCCCGCTTCTTCTTCTGAACGGCGCCCGGCAGGCCTTCGACCGGGGCCATGCTTTCCAGCACGCGCTCGCGCGGCAGGATGGCGATGCCTTCGGTGCCTTCGCGCAGTTTGGATTTGAAGACAAACTCGCCGCCGTGCTTGGCGAGAATTGCCTGGACGATCGGCAGGCCGAGGCCGGTGCCCTGTTCGGCGCTCTTGATGGCGATCGAGCCCTGGCCGAAGGCCGAGAGCACCACCGGAATTTCCTCCTCGGCGATGCCGGGCCCGTTGTCCTTGATCGAGACATACTGGCCGCCGCCCGCGGTCCAGCCGAGCTTGACCTGGATCTCGCCGCCCGAGGGGGTGAATTTCACCGCGTTTGACAACAGGTTGAGGATCACCTGGCGCATGGATTTCTCGTCCGCCCAGACCATCGGAAGCGCTTCCTCGAAGGCTTCGGTGATGCGGATGTTCTTGCTGCGCGCCTTGAGCTGGACCAGGCCGATGCAATCCTCGGCGATGTCGGCGAAGGACAGCGCGTTCTCGTTGAGTTCGTAGCGGCCCGCCTCGATGCGCGACAGGTCGAGGATTTCGTTGATCAGGTTGAGCAGATGTTGGCCGGAGCGGTGAATGTCGCCCACATATTCCTTGTAGTTGGCGTTTTCGATCGGACCCAGCACTTCGCCGGCCATCACCTCGGAGAAGCCGAGAATGGCGTTGAGCGGCGTCCGGAGCTCATGGCTCATCGACGCGAGAAAGCGTGACTTGGCGAGATTGGATTCCTCGGCGCGGCGGCGCGCCTCGTCAGACACCGATTTCGCCACCTCCAGCTCGGCGATCAGGTCATCCTTCTCGGTCTGGAAGCTCAGCATCTTCAGATTTGTCGAATAGAGCCTTTGAGAGATGAAAAGGAAGAACAGGGCGGCCCCGAGGATCATGGCCAGCACGGAGAAATCGGAGACGTCACGGCTGATGCCGACGCGCAGCGCCAGCGCCGCGACAATCGGCAAGACCGTAAAATACAGCGCGAAACGCAGCGCAAACGTCGTCATCGCGGTCGCGGCGAGCGCGATCAGCAGAACCGCGGATTTGTAGAAATTGAAATTGTCGTCCTGGCAGGTCGTGCAGTCCTGGAAGGCGAACAGCGCCCAGCTCAGGCCGATCACCGCGTAAATGGCAAGAAACCTCTGGCGCCAGCGCCGGGTCATCTCCTTGTCGTTCGGTTCTCTCGAGGCGCGCCGCGCCATCAGGACAAGCCCGGCATAGACGAACAAGGCCATCAGGGCCCAGGCGATCAGCCATATGGCTTCATCGAACCAGAGGCCGCCAACTGAGGCGAGGAGGACCAGAACCGGCGGCGCCGCGGCGCCCTGCAGCACGGCATTGATGTGCAACCGGCTCATTTCATTGTCGAATTCCGGCGGCATCTCGCGGCCATGCTGCAACCGTTCACGCGTGGCGCGCACGGTTTTGACGACCGCCGCGTTCTTGTGGATGCGCGAACGATCGACAATGTTCTTGTCGGTCATGGTTTGATGGATTGTCACCTTGTAATCCGATACCCCCTGTCTTTCAGAAAATTTAGCGGTCAATGTTTAAGAACCTGTTTGCATTTCGTCGGAACAGCATATCCCTTTTTCCTGAGACTGCTTCAGGATTTGACCGAAGATTCCGCTTGAGGCGGTGGGCCGAATAGGATCACCTGCGGCCATGAGAGCGAGAGCGCGTTATCCATCCCGTCGGCCCCGTTGGCGCAACTATCTCGATATCGCCATGGCAACGCTGGTCATTTTCGGTGTGGCCTTTGTTGCCGCGCGACTCCAGCATCTTGCCGGCGCTGATATATCCGGTCAGATGCGGGTGGTGGACGGCGACAGCCTGGCGCTGGGAGACCGGCGCCTGCGTCTCAAGGGGATCGATGCGCCGGAACTCAACCAGCGCTGCCGCAAAGACGCCTTTGACTATGGCTGCGGTGCGGAGTCGGCATCGTTTCTGCGCGGCCTGATCGGCCGGCACCCGGTCGACTGCAAGACGGAGGGGATTGACCGCTATGGCCGCGACCTGGTGCGCTGCGTGGCCGACGGCGTCGATCTCAACGAAACCATGGTGCGCTCAGGTCACGCCGTCGCCTTTGGTGATTACAAGCTGGCGGAAGGGCTGGCGCGCTCGGAATCTGCCGGGCTGTGGGCCGGTGAATTCGAGACGCCGAAGCAATGGCGCGCGGTCCATGGCGGGCTGAGTGAGGAACTTCACACGGGATGGGCCACGGTTGCGGCTTTCCTGCGGCGGCTGTTTGGTGTCTGATCGGGATCGGCAATGAGGGAGAAGACCATGAAGCTTTATGATGGCGGCAAGGCGCCAAATCCACGGCGGGTCCGGGTGTTCCTGGCCGAAAAATCGATCGAGGTCGATCAAGTGCCGGTGGATATGGGCCGGATGGGCCACAAATCGGATGAGGTGACTTCGCTCAATCCGTTGCAGCGACTGCCGGTCCTGGTTCTTGACGACGGCACGGCGATCGCCGAGTCGGTCGCCATATGCCGGTATTTCGAGGAACTCCACCCAGAGCCGCCGCTGATGGGGACGGATGCGCGCGACAAGGCGATCGTGGAAATGTGGAACCGGAGGATGGAGCTCAATTTCCTGGCCTCCGTCGCCGCCGCGTTCCGCCACACCCACCCGGCGATGAAGGAATGGGAAGTGCCGCAGCTTGCTCAATGGGGCGAGGCCAACCGGCCGAAGGCGCTGGCATTCCTCGACATGCTCGATCAGGAGCTTGCGGACCGCGAGTTCATCGCCGGCGACCGCTACACCATTGCCGACATCACCGGCATGATCGCCTTCGACTTCATGAAGCCGGCGCGGATCGAGCGGCCCGCGCATCTGGCAAATGTCATGCGTTGGTACCAGGCGGTCTCGGCCAGGCCGAGCGCTCAGGCATGAAACGGGCAGGGGCCTCATGACAGCCCGCGAGGACGCGCTCGCGTCGCTGCTGGCCGATATCTCCGCCTGCAGGATATGCCGCGACAGGCCGCGGGGCGGGACGGAGGCGCTGCCGCATGAGCCGCGGCCGGTCTGTTTTGCCTCGGCCCGCGCGCCGATCCTGATTGCCGGTCAGGCGCCCGGAACGCGGGTGCATGCGAGCGGCCGGCCATTCACCGATCCGTCCGGCGACCGGTTGCGCACCTGGCTGGGCGTCGAAGCTGAGCCGTTCTACGATCCCGACAATTTCGCCATCGTGCCGATGGGGTTCTGCTTTCCCGGCAATGACGCCAGGGGCGGCGATTTGCCGCCGCGGCGCGAGTGCGCACCGGCCTGGCGCCGCCCGCTGCTGGAGCTGATGCCGCAGGTGCGTCTGGTTCTGGCCATCGGACATCATGCGCAGGCCTGGCACCTCGGACCGTTGCGGAAAAAATCGCTGACCGACACGGTCCGCGACTGGCGCGCCATCCTCGCGGGTTCCGATCCGGAGCGCCCGGTGCTTCCGTTGCCGCATCCATCCTGGCGCAACAGCGGCTGGATCCGCAAAAACCCCTGGTTCGAGACCGAGCTGCTGCCCGAGCTCAGACAGCGCGTTGCGGCGCTGATTTCGCTCAGAGATGGAATTGTTTCCTGCCGTAAGGCTGTTTGAAGGCAAAATGTACTTTGTGATGCGGGGTGGGGCGCGATATCAGGGACGATATTCCCGTTTCCGGAGACTCCCATGGACCGCCTCGACCGCAAGATCCTTCGCCTGCTGCAGGAAGACGCCACTTTGGCCGTGGCGGAAATCGCCAAGAAGGTGGGGCTGTCGACCACGCCGTGCTGGCGGCGCATCCAGAAGCTTGAGGAGGACGGCGTGATCAAGCGCCGCGTGGCGCTGCTCGATCCCACCGCGATTAACGCCAAGGTGACGGTGTTCGTGTCGATCCGCACCAATTCGCATTCCAACGAGTGGCTGAAGCGGTTCTCCGAAGTCATCTCTGAGTTTCCCGAGGTGGTGGAATTCTACCGGATGAGCGGCGACGTGGATTACCTGCTGCGCGTGGTCGTGCCCGACATCGCCGCCTATGACGCGTTCTACAAGCGGCTGATCGCCAAGATCGAGATCCGCGATGTGTCGTCCTCCTTCGCCATGGAGCAGATCAAATACACCACCGAACTGCCGCTCGACTATATCCAGCTCGCCAAGGAAAATTGAGGCTGGCACAAAGCACTCTGTTCATCGCTATTCAAATATGCAATAAATTCGATATGTAGCGTCCGCGCGAATGTGCGGGACGGACAAACAGATCGGGAGGATTGACATGATCAAGCGTATGATGACCGGACTGGGGCTTCTGGCCCTTGCTTGCGTGCCTGTGCAGGCTGCGGGCGACGACGTGTTCACGGTTGTTACCGAGATCCCCTTTGCCGACGCCGCGCAAGGGGTGAACGAAGCGATTGTCAACAAGGGCTTCAAGGTGGATTATCACGGCTTCCTGGGCGACATGCTCAAGCGCACGGCCGGCGATGTCGGCGCGTCGAAAGAACTCTACAAGGACGCCGAATTCTTCACCTTCTGCTCCGCCGTGGTGTCGCGCACGGTGATGGAAGCCGATATCGGCGACATCGCCTATTGCCCCTATGTGGTCTTTGTCTATGAGGATGCCGCGACGCCCGGCAAGGTGACCATCGGCCATCGCAATCTGCCCGAGGGCGGCGAGCGCGGCCAGGTCAACGATATTCTGAACGAGATCGTCAAGACTGCGGCCGAAGGCTTCTAGACCGCCTTGCCTCAGCCGGCGGCTGCTTCCGTTTCAGGCGATTGAGCGTTTTCGGATCAGCCAGTTCCCGGACGGCGTCCTTGCCGATCCAGCGGGCGGTCTTGTCCTCGCCCGGCGCCAGCTTTTCGGCGAGCGCCAGCGCCGGCCCATGGCAGGCCGGACTGCGCTTGCCGATGTTGCGCAGCGCCCAGTTGACCGCTTTGCGCACAAAGTTGCGCGGGTCCCGGGTGTGGTCCTCGATCAGCGGGAGAAGCCGCAGGAAGTCCGCATCATCGCGCTTCTTGAGATGAACTGCGCCCGATGCGATCATCGCGAATGCTGTGCGGCGGACGAATTCGCGCTCATCCGCGGCAAATTCCGGCACGAGTTCATCGAGATGGCCGGCCTCGACAAACAGGTCCGCCGCCGTGTCGACGATTTCCCAGCTGTCGAAATCGGCGGCCATGGTGCGGGCCAGCGCCGGGCTCACCTGTTTCGGATCATCCGTGAACAGGGCCAGTAGCCGCGCCTCCCGGTAGCCGGTCTGCCAGAGCGCCAGGGCGCGATCATGGTCGCGCCCCAGCGTCCTGGCGAAGGGCCGAAGTTCGGCATTGCCGATGCCGAAGGCCGTCGCCGTGTTGATTCCGAACCGCGCCATGCCCGCGATGTTGACCGCCGAGCCGTGCTCCTCGAGCCATGCCAGGATATCCGGCACGGTATAGCCGCCGTTCTGAGGCGGGCGGCGCGGTGCCATGTTATTTTTCGAGACGCGCCAGCAGCGACGAGGTGTCCCAACGCTTGCCGCCCATCGCCTGCACATCTGCGTAGAACTGATCGACGAGTGCTGTCACCGGCAGGGTCGCACCGTTGCGCTTGGCTTCGTTGAGCACGATGTCGAGGTCCTTGCGCATCCAGTCGACGGCGAAGCCATAATCATACTTGCCGGCATTCATGGTCTTGTAACGGTTTTCCATCTGCCAGGAACCGGCCGCCCCCTTGGAGATCACATCGATCACCTTCTCGATGTCGAGGCCGGCCTTCTTGCCGAAGTGAATGCCCTCGGCGAGGCCCTGCACGAGGCCGGCGATGCAGACCTGGTTGATCATCTTGGTCAGCTGGCCGCTGCCGGTCGGACCCATCAGGCCGACCATGCGGGCATAGGCGTCGATAACCGGACGGGCCTTTTCAAACGTCGCTTCATCGCCGCCGACCATGACGGTGAGAGCGCCGTTCTCGGCGCCGGCCTGGCCGCCCGAGACCGGAGCGTCGAGGAAGCCGCAGCCTTTCTCGGTGCAGGCTCCGGCCAGTTCGCGCGCGACTTCGGCGGATGCGGTGGTGTTGTCGATCAGGATCGCGCCTTGCTTCATGCCGTGGAGCACGCCGTCCGGCCCCAGCGTGACGGCGCGCAGGTCATCGTCATTGCCGACGCAGGTGAAGACGAAATCGGCGCCGGTGGCGGCCTCGGCGGGCGTGTCGCAAGCGGTGCCGCCGAACTCTTCGGCCCACTTCTTCGCCTTCTCCGCCGTGCGGTTGTAAACGCGGACATCGTGGCCGCCCTTGGTTTTGAGATGACCTGCCATGGGGTAGCCCATAACGCCCAGACCAATGAATGCAACAGTTGCCATATCGTCTATCCTTTTGTCACAAATGCGCTTTACGCATGACCTGCATGCAAGCTACGTAAAGCCTTTCACCGGCCTGTCGGGCCGGCGCCTGGGAGGGATTTAAAGCAATGATGCGCATCGTCAAAGGGCTTATCAAGCTCATTCTCATCGTGGTGCCTGTCGTGGTGATGGCCGCGGGCGCCGGAATGCTGTGGGTGTCGCGCTCCCAGGCACCGCTTGACGGGGCTCAGCAGATCGCCGGGCTGGGCGGCGATGTGACGATCACCCGCGACCGCAACGGCGTGCCGCACATCGTGGCCGCGACGCGCGCCGATGTGGCGGCCGGCCTCGGATTCGCCCATGCGCAGGACCGGCTCTGGCAGATGGAAGTCAGCCGCATGGCAGGCCAGGGGCGTCTGTCGGAAATGTTCGGCGACGCCACCGTCGGCACCGATGTCTGGCTCAGGACCATGGGGATCCATGAGGCGGCGGTCGCCTCGCTCGCGGTGATGGATGCCGATACCATGGCGATGCTCGAAGGCTATGCGCGCGGCGTCAATGCCTGGATGACGCGCGAGACGCCGGTGTTTTCATCAAGGCTGCCGCCGGAATATGTGATCCTTGGCGTCACTCCCGAACCCTGGACGCCCGCGCACACGCTCACGGCGATCAAGATGATGTCGGTGTCGCTGGCCGAAAACATCGGTGACGAGGCGCTCAGGCTGGGCTTTCACCGGATCGGATTGAGCGAGGCGGAAATCCGCGACCTGCTGCCCTATCTCGACGCCGACACGCCGCCGCCGATGCCGGATCTGACCGCGCTTCTGGGGCTCGATGCCGCGCCGCTCGGCAAGGCGGTCACCACCGCAGACGCGACCTCGGCCTTCGCCGGGATCGACGCGATGCTGTCCACCGGTGCCTCCAACAACTGGGTGATTTCGGGCGAGCGCACGCAATCGGGCCTGCCGATTGTCGCCAACGATCCGCATCTGGGGCTGATGGCGCCGTCGATCTGGTATCTCGCGCATCTTGAGGTCACCGACGAATTCGGCGAGCCGCGGCGGCTGATCGGACCCTCGCTGCCGGGCACGCCCTATGTGCTCCTGGGCCGCGGCAACGACATCGCCTGGGGCTTTACCAACACCGCGACGGACGCGCAGGACGTGTTTGTCGAGCGCGTCAATCCCGACGATCCGGACCAGTACCTGACGCCCACCGGCTGGGCGCCGTTCGGTCAGAAAGAGGAGACCATCCGGATCAGGGGCGGCACGGAACAGACATTCACCCGCCGCTGGACCCGGCACGGGCCGGTCCTGCCTGCAGGCTACAAGCATTTCGACCGGCTGCTGCCAGCAAATACCGTTGCCGCGCTGCAATGGGTGGCGCTGGCCCATGACGACACCACGGCGATCGCCGGAACGCGGCTCTATGACATGCGCACGGTCGCGGAATTCCAGGCAGGCTTCGAGCCGTTCCTGACGCCGATGCAGTCGGTGGTGGTCGCCGACACATCGGGCGCCATCGGCTTCGTCGCCGCCGGCCGGGTGCCCCGGCGCGATCCGGCCAACCGTTTGATGGGCCGCGCGCCGGCGCCGGGCTGGAACGCGATCTATGACTGGCGCGGATTTGCCCCTTACAGGGACCTGCCGCGCGAGACCAATCCGGAGGACGGCCTGATCGCCACCGCCAACACCAAGATCGTCGGGCCGGACTATCCGATCCACCTGACCTTCGACTGGGAGGAGCCCTACCGGCAGAACCGCATCGAGACGCTGATCAACGGCGCGCAGGAACCGCACTCGATGGAAACGTCGCGGCGTGTGCAGGCCGACGTCCACTCGCCGGCGTTTGCGGGGCTCAAGCCGCGCATGCTCGCGCGCCTCGAGGGTGCGGAGCTCTCCGATGACCGCCGCAAGCTCGCCGACGGCATCGCCGCCTGGGACGGCCAGATGGCGCGCGACAGGTCGGAGCCGCTCCTGATGCTGGCCTGGATGCGCCACACCATGATCATGGCCTTCGAGGACGATCTGGGCTTCCTGTTCAAGGACTGGTTCAAGGCCCGCGGCAAGGTGCTCGAGCGGCTGCTGGACGACCAGAGCGCGCGCAACTGGTGCGACATCAAGGGCACCGACACCGAGGAGAATTGCGACGAGATTGTCGCAGGCGCCTTCAACGCCGCGATCGACGATCTCACCGCGCGCTACGGCGCGGAGCCGGAGGCGTGGCGCTACGGCAAGGCGCATTACGCCAAGGGCGCGCACCGTCCGTTCGGCGAGGTGGATGCGCTCAGGCGCTTCTTCAATGTCGAGGTCGAAAGCGGCGGCGGCCCGTTCACCCTCGACCGCGGCTACACCCAGCTGCACGATGACGCCGACCCCTACGCCAGCACCAATGCGTCCAGCTATCGCGGGATCTTCGACATGGCCGATCTCGACCAGGCCACCTACATCCACACCACCGGCCAGTCCGGCAACGTCTTCTCCGGCCACTACAATGATTTCGCGGCCGTATGGGCCGACGTGAACTCGATCCTGATTCCGTCGACGGGGGCGGTGGATCCGGAAGGCGTGTGGCGGCTCACGCCCGGGTGAGGCGAGGGGCTTGATCGGCACGGCGTGAATGGACGGCCGACGCGGGGAAGCGGCCGGCTGTCCAATCAGGTGTCAGGACCGGGACAGAGACGTCAGTAGCTGTAGGTCCTGCCGGTCTTGATCGCCTTGCGCAGCGCGGTTTCCGGCCAGCTTGATTTGCCGCCGCGGGCTTCGATCTCCGCAAGTTGCAGCTTGGCGGCCTCGATGTCGCCGGCCGCCACCAGGCCCTGGCCCATGTAGGACCGTGCAAGCAGATTGTCCGGATCGGCCTTCAGAGCCGCATCGTAATATTGCATCCCCAGATCGGCCCGGCCCGCCTTGCGGTGGGTGAAGCCGTAATAGGTCAGCACGCGGCTTTCGCCCTGATCGGACATCGCCGCCAGCACATGAAGCGCTTCGCTATATTTGCCGGCATAGGCGAGTTCGCGCACGGCGGCGTAGCGGGTGTCGTCATCAAGGCGGCTTTCCTTCGCGTCGGCGCAGGACTTTGTCTTCTCGTCCCAGATCTTGCCGTCCTTGCAGACCTTGGTGGTCTTGGTTGGCTCGGGCGGGGAATCGTCGGAGGTTCCGGCTGCGAAGGCGACCATGGGGAACATGAGGGCGGCTGTGAGGATGAGGTGGCGCATGGAGAGTTCCTTCGGTTCGCGTTGATGGAGGGCATACGTTCCGGCGCCAGGAAAAATTTCAGGTGATCGCGTTTTTTTCATCTCAAGGTCAATTTCGGCGCCATTAGTTTTCGATGCGCCTTCGGGAATAATCTGGCTGCCCTGCGCGTAGTCTTCCTGTGAGCCCCATTCAGGGCGGCTCAGTCACACATCATCATCGGGAGATTACCATGAGACTTGCAACCCTCGCCGCACTCGCAATTCTGGCCGCTGGCTGCACTGGCGCCTCTGCCGCAAGCCACGCGACCCTGACCGCAGAAAACGGCATGACGCTTTATACCTTCGACAAGGATACGGCAGGCACGTCCGTCTGCTATGATGAATGCGCGGTCAAATGGCCTCCGTTCATCGCAGAATCGGGCGCCACCATGCCGGGGCTGAGCACAGTTGAACGCAAGGATGGCAGCAAGCAGTGGGCAAAGGACGGCAAGCCGCTCTATTTCTGGGTTGGCGATACCGAGCCGGGTGAGACCAATGGCGATGGCGTCGGCGGCGTCTGGCACGTCGCACGCTAGGGCGGATATTTGCGGAGGGTCGCGCAATCGGTCAACGCGGCCCTCCGGTTCGGATCTGCACCCGAGGGAAGGGCGGATTGCAACCGTGGCGGAATCGGTCAATATACGCGCGCAACCGTTGAAGGCCGGCATTCGTAGCCAGTTTGCGCGCGCAGACCGGGGCCACTCCGCAGCCCACAAGGACGAGGCAAGGGTGACGACTCCAGACCAGTTCAGGACCGAGATGATCGGGCTTCTGCCGCGATTGCGCCGGTTTGCCATGACGCTGAGCCGCTCGGGTCCGGATGCCGATGATCTGGTGCAGGATGCGTGTGCTGCGGCGCTGCAGAAGTGGCATCTCTACGACCCCGCGCAACCGCTCGACCGGTGGATGTTTCGCATCATCCGCAATATCTGGATCAGCGAGATCCGCAAGCGCCAGGTCCGCCAGGGCCAGGGCCAGATTCCTGCGGAAGAGGCGACCGAGCTGCAGACCGCGGATGCCGACGAGGCGCTCGCGGCCCGGCAGGTCCAGGGCAAGGTCAGCGACCTGCCAGCAGAGCTTGCCCAGCCCTTGATGCTGGTCTGCGCGGAGGGCTATAGCTACCTGGAAGTCTCGGCGCTGTTGGAGATACCGGTCGGAACCGTCATGAGCCGCATTCACAGGGCAAGAAAGCTGCTTGTTTCCACTCTTGGTCAAGCGGAACGGATCACGTCATGACAGATCTCTCGATCAGGTTGAGCGCCTATCTGGATGGTGAGCTGGAAGCGGCTGACGCCCTTGCGATCGAAGCATTGCTCGAAGCAGACCCGGCCGCGCAAGCCGAGCTGGAGGCGCTGATGGCTGCCGATGCCATGGCTCAGGACCAGTTCGCAACGCTTCTGAATGATCCGGTGCCGCTGGCGCTTGCGCAGAAGATCAAGTCATCCCCAATGGGCACGCCGGCCGCGCGCCCGGCGTCGCGGATGATGGGGGGAGCGCTTGCGGCAGGTCTTGCCCTGTTCATCCTTGGCGGCGCGGGCGGATACCTGCTCAACGACCAGCTCGCTCCGAACGGCAGTGAGGTGGCACGCGCGGGCTGGTTGAGCGACATCGCCGATTACCACGCGATCTATGCCGACCAGCAACGCCACCTCGTCGAAGTGGCGGCCGAGGAGGCCGACCATATCGAAAAATGGCTGGGCGCCACGGTGGGCGTTGCGTTCTCGATTCCGGATTTGAGCCAGTTTGGCCTGACGTTCGAGGGTGGACGGCTTCTGGTGGCGGCCGGCAAGCCGGTGGCGCAGCTGATGTACCGGCTGGAGGACGGCACCGTCATCGCGCTGTGCCTGCAAAGCAGCGCGGGCGCACCACCGGCCCCTGAATTCCAGCAGCAGACCATCAAGGGGTTCGACTTCGTCTCGTGGAAGGCGGATGGGGCCGCCTATGTGGTCATCGGCCCCGGCGGCCAACCCGGCCTCACCGAAATAGCGGCTCTCGCGGCCCGCGAAGTCTGAGCGGAAGGCGGCGGCGGGCGTTCACGCCGGACTGCGGCCACAGCCAGCGGGGCAATGCCGCCGGCGCCTCCGCCAACACCGACGCGTCAGGCTGTCGCGGCATCTTCGCAATGTTCGATCCCGACCTTGCCACCTGCATACACCACCGGCCAATCCGGCAACGTATTCTCCGGCCACTGCAGCAATTTGGCGGCCATATGGGCGGAATTCGGTTGTGATTCCGTCGACGGGTCGGTGGAGGTGGGTGGAAGCTCACGCCGGAGTGAGGGGGTGGGCGCCGGCATGGGGTGGCTGGCGCCCCGCAACGCCCATCCTAGCCGTTCTTTTGTTTTGATCCACCGATCACGACTTCCTCCTGTCTTGATCCAAACATTGACGCCACTTTAGCGGCCCGATCGGCCTCGTTCGCGTCTTCAACCCACGGCCAGACCAACGGCAGAAGGGCATCGATAGGTCCGTCCGTACTTACACAGTCGATAATGACATACCAGCGGTCACTCCTAGTTTCGTACTTGTGCTTTCGGCCAATGGCCGCCGCCGCAACGTGGCTATCTTCTGAAGCGTTTAAGGTTACCGCGTAGGTAAGTCCGCCACTTGATGTTTTGAGCGAGTACGCCTTGATCGCCTTTTTTGTCTTTGCAATCTCGTCCCGAAGCATCCAAATGTTTCTTCCTACCTCTACAAGCGCAGCACCCGAAAACTCATAAAGCTCGATTACAACGGCTGCGATCTCTGGAGGGGCCGTCTTCAGCTCAGAAAGTAGTCCTGTAATCAGCGGGATTCCTAATGATTCCAATGCGCCCTTGGGCCGCTCCGGCTTGAGGCCTAGATCGGCGGCAATCATGTAGTCGTCCACAACCGTCGCGAAGTCACGATCGATGACCATGAAATCCGCTTCAGGCGGCAGGGCCAGTTTTGTCCGAATATGATAACCTAAAAAATTGTACTCGCTGTCTGAGATGCTGGAATCGAAAACGTCTCCTCGCGCCTTGAGATAGAAAAGCATCTCTATGGGCGATGGCAACATGCGGGATGCACAATCGAAAAATCCCATATCCCAGATAACAGGGGCTGGGTCGCCTCGTTTTCGGTCAAGCATGGAACGCGATAGGTGTGTAGCCGCAGGGAACATGTCGCTTAGTACTACGATTGGGAACACG
>NZ_JACIYP010000350.1 GCF_014359905.1 Hoeflea sp.
TTCCAACAAGACCGCCATCGCCGTCCGTTCCTCGATATCGAGACGACCCATCGTCCTCCCCCGACTACCACCGCCGGGAAATCGATCAGGCCAAGACGGCACCTCGTAAATCTGGATGTCGCCTTACGGACTCAATGACACGTCCTCCTACACCAGCGTCTGGTCGGCGAAGCGCACCTCGATCCGGCCGGTCAGCGCCGCGATGGAGGGGTCGGCCCCGTCGATGCGCCCGTCCGAGCGGATGGTCTCGATCCTGTCGAGGTTGTTGGCGTAGGTGATCTCGGCCGAGACCACATTGCCGAGAGCCGTGCCATTGCGCGTGATCGCCCCGTTGAAATGGCCGAAGCGCTTCAGCTCCAGTGCAGCGGGTGGTGAGGCAGGTGCGCCGAACGCGCTGGTCGTCGTGCCCACCGTTTTGCCTTGCGCCACCAGCCGCGCGGTTGCCGTCAGCAGGCCAGACCGCTGCATCTGCCAAGTCAGCTGGTCGAGCACGCAGCCGGAATACATCGCATAGCGCGGCACCTCCGGCATGCCGGTCTCGATCGACATCGAGGGCAGCGTCCAGGACCCCGACTGGAACTCGTGGCTGTACGGGGCCTCCGCGCCAGCGGTCGTCGGTGTGCCGAAGGCCGCCTTCAGCCAGAAGCCGAAGGCCTCGGCGTCGAGCGGCACGACGACATCGCCATCGGCGGTCACCGCATCCTTGATCGGCGCCATGCTCTTCCGATCGGAATCGCGAGTCTGCGGCGTATCGAGGCGATCATCGAGGATGCGGCGACCGATCTTCCCGAGATGGTCTGCGAAATCTGCCGCGACTTGCGCCAGCAGATCGCGGAGAAGACGGTGCGGATCGATGCGCTGATGAAGCGGATCAAGTCCACGGCAGAAGACACCGAGACGGCACGGCGACTCCAGACCATGCCCGGTGTCGGCCCCGTTACCAGCCTGGCCATTGAAGCCTTCGCGCCACCGCTGGAGACCTTCCGGTGCGGGCGCGGCTTTGCCGCCTGGCTCGGGCTGGTCCCTCGCCAGAACTCGACGGGAGGCAAGCAGCGCCTCGGGCGTGTGACCAAGGCTGGTCAGGCCGACATCCGGCGCCTGCTCATCGTCGGTGCGATGTCCCGCCTGACATGGCTCGGTCGAAAGTCGATCCGGGAGGGATCGTGGTTGGCACGCATGCTTGAACGCAAGCCGAAGATGCTGGTGGCCATCGCGCTCGCGAACAAGATGGCCCGCGCGATCTGGGCCATGCTGACCCGCAATGAAGATTACAGGGATCCGCTGCCGGTCGCTGCCACCTGAATTCATCAGGCGAACAGCGAAACGGTATCGGTGTCAGGGAGGTGCGATAAGGCGACGACCAGAATGGGCAAAATGATCGATGAGATCTGGGTGGGGAAAACCAGCGATCCGCTGAGAACATCTTGAGTTCTTAGGTCAGATTTGGACCCTGTCCGCTGATCACCATACCGGCCCGCGGCAGACTGAAAAGCCGCAGCGATGAGGCCTGACAGAAGACCGCGCTCGATCACCTCCCCAGCTGGTCAAAATCCTCCTTGCATCTCGGGCGGCAACCACAGAAGAGGGTCGGCCGTGGAGTGAGGCGGATCAGACGACAGTACGGTGGACTGTCGTCCCGCCGAACGCAGCACCCGCACGGCGGTGGCGTCAGCCAAGCGGGTCCGAAGCGAAACAATGTAGAATGATCGGGATGACGGCGGCCTTCAGGCTGGCCGCGCCCTCGACCGGCAGATTGAACCGCCCCGGGTTTACCGGAGAGTTTCCGGTTCAATGACTAGGCTGCTTTTTCGGCAGCGTTCAAGGTTGCGTAGAAGGCCTCCTCTGCTTCTTGCGGCGTAGCGGGCGGGGGATGACTTGCTCTTGCGGCCTGTCAAACCGCATGGATTTGAAATGTGAATCCGCTAAGACTGGAATTCTGCAACGACGCCCTTCAGCAGGGGAGAAATCAGTAGCCGGTCGAGCCCAAGACTGCACGCACAGTCCGCAAGATGATCGAAACATCAAGCAGAAGACGGATATCGCGCACATAATTTACGTCAAGCTGCACGCGTTCATCATAACTGACGTTGTTGCGTCCTGATGCTTGCCAAGCGCCAGTAACCCCAGGCCTGGTTCCGAGATAGGAACGGACATGAACGCCGTAGCGATCGAGTTCTCCCGGCACCACGGGGCGCGGCCCGACGAGACTCATGTCTCCCCGAATCACGTTCCACAGTTGGGGCAATTCGTCCAGGCTGGTCTTTCGCAAAAAACGACCGATCGGAGTGATTCTGGGATCATTCAGCAACTTGTGCGATTGCGCCCATTCTTCAGCCGCGAGCGGATCAGTTGCAAGAATCTCTGCGAGGCGCCGATCCGCATCCGTCGCCATTGTGCGAATTTTCAAGCAGGAAAAGCGTCGTCCTCCGCGACCAACACGTTGATGACTAAAGATTGGGTTTCCGCCATCCAATCCGACCAGGACGGCAAGTATCAGAATGACGGGAAGAAAGACCGGCAATATCAAGAGGCTAATGGATATGTCGAATATACGCTTTCCATAGTCACGATATAGTCTTTGGGAGTCGGTTGAGCCTGCTCCTTGCTCATGTCGCGACTCCTGGTCATGGGAAGTTAAGGCTTCACCCCTAATAACGGAGGCGCCGCCGTAGCTGCCAATTGGCCCTTTGCTAATATCGATGTACCCGGCTTCACTGTTCATTTTGACTACTCCAAACACGGCACGCCCCAATACGCTTTTACTACCCGCGAAAGGTGGGGGCAGAACAATCCAATTGCGGCAAGAATGTGGCCTAACCCTGAC
>NZ_JACIYP010000351.1 GCF_014359905.1 Hoeflea sp.
TAACCGTAGACGACATCCGGGTTTGCCAGACGCGCGCGGAAGATCGCGCCGTTCCAGTAGACCGATGCCATCATATCGTTGGCAGCCATCTTTTCGGTCATGCCGTAGTCCATCGACAGCCATTTCGGTTTGGCTTCGAGCAGCGCATCGCGCACCTTCTTCAGGACCTCGGTATCCTCGGTGCAAGGCTCGCCGCCTTCGTACATGATCGCCAGCGACAGGACGTCGTTCATCTCGGGCGTCACGTTCACCTTGCCCACCAGTTCCTCCGGCGGATCCATGAAGATGGCCGAGGTGTTGATGTCGCCCGAATAGGCGGTCTTGTTCACCGCGACGCCGGTCGACCCCCACTGCCACGGCACCGAGAACTTCCGGCCCGGATCGTAAGAGACGTCCATCCATTCGGGCGCGATGTTGCCGTGATTGGACAGCTTTGACAGGTCCAGTTCCTGCGCGAGGCCCTTCTCGACATAGATCTGGACGTAGTTTGCCGACGGCACGACGAGGTCGAAGCCGTGACCGCCCGCCTCGATCTTCGCAAGCGCTGTGTCGTTGGAATCGTAGTCAGTGATCGTGACCTTGATGCCGGTTTCCGCCTCGAATTTCGAGATCAGTTCGGGATTTGTGTAGTCGCCCCAGTTGAAGAGCTGCAATGTGCCCTCGGCGTGGGCGAGCGATGTCGACACCATCATCATGGCCACGGCTGAAAGGTACTTTCTCATTTTTTACTCCCTGTTGGTTGTCAGTCTTTTTTGCGCGTCAGAAAGAAGAACGCCGTCAGGAGGACGACGGTCAGGACGAGCAGCACCGTCGAGATGGCATTCACCTCGCTGGTGACCTGGCGCCGGATCTGTCCAAGCATGTAGGTTGGAAGCGTATCCTGCCCCGCGGATTTAACAAACACCGTTATAACAACATCGTCGAGCGATGTGACAAAGGCCAGCATCAGACCCGCGATCATCCCCGGTGCCAGAAGCGGCAGAGTCACGCGGCGGAACGTCTGCCACGGCGAGGCATAGAGGTCGGCCGCCGCTGTTTCGAGTGTCAGGTCCATCCCTTCAAGCCGCGCGCGGATCGGCAGATAGGCAAAGGGTATGCAGAACGCCGAATGCGCCGCTATCAGGTAGCCGAGCCCTTGATAGCCCGTCGCCACCTTGATCGACGCAAAGAAGATCAGGAGCGCCACCGCCGTCACGATTTCGGGCACCATGAGGGGCTGGTTGATCATGACATAGATGAATGTCTGGCCCTTGAACGCCTTGCGCCGCGTCGTTCCGAGCGCGGCCATCGTCGCCGCGACCGTTGCCACCACCGAGGCGCAGCTTGCGATGACAAGCGAGCGGACGGTGACCTCCTTCACCTGCTGGTTCGCCCAGGCGCGCGCGTACCAGTCGAGGGTGAAGCCTTCCCAGACGGCAACCGATTTGCCCGAGTTGAACGAGTAGAGCACCAGCATGAGGATCGGCAGGTACAGGGCGGCGAAAACCAGCAGCGCCATCGTGCTGAAACCGGGAAGCCGCGAGACCGAGAACGCTTTGTTAGCCATCGGTCTTCTCCGGTGCCGTGACGCGCACATAGACAAGAAGCGTCAGGGCCACGATGACAAGCAGCAGGACCGACAGCGACGCGCCGAGTGGCCAGTTCCGACCCTGACCGAATTGCAGGTCGATGAAATTGCCGATCATCATCTGTCGTCCGCCCCCGAGAATGCGCGGCGTGACATAGGCGCCGAGCGACGGGATGAAGACGAGGATCGAGCCTGCGACGATGCCGGGCCTGACGATGGGCAGGATGATCCTGCGAAGGACCTGCCAGCGGCTCGCATAAAGGTCGTATCCCGCCTCGAGGAGCCTCAGGTCGAAGCGATCGATCGCGGCAAAGAGCGGAAGCACCATCAGCGGCAGGTAGACATAGGTCATCCCGATGAAGACGGCCGTGTCCGTATAGATGATGTTGATCGGCGTCTCGATGAGTCCGGCCTTTATCAGAACGGTGTTCAGCAATCCTTCATTGCGGATGATCTGGTTGATCGCGAAGGTCCGGATCAGCAGGTTCGTCCAGAACGGGATCGTGATCAGGAACAGCCAGAGCGCTCGGGACGCCGGCGGCCGCATCGCGATGAACCACGCCGTCGGGAACCCGACGATGAAGGTGAAGATGGTCGTCAGGATGGACAGCTTCACCGACCGCCAGAAGATCGTCAGATGCGCGTCCGCAAGCTTCAGCGTGTTGTCGAAGATATCCCGCGTGAACAGAATCCCCCGCCATGCATCGGTTGAGAACTGCCATTCGACGTTGCCGTATTTTCCGGGCGTCAGGAAGGAATAGACGAACATGATCATGAGGGGGCCTGTCGCGGCCAGCGTCAGGATGACGAGCGCAGGCGTGGACAGCAGCCAGGCATTGCGGGCTGCCCGCGTGTTCTGCCGGTTCTCGCTGGTGCTCACTCTCAGTCCTCCAGAACCTGGACCGCGCCCGGCGCGAAGCTGATGCCGACGACGGCGCCCGGCTTCGGCTCGCCGGCCCCGTCGGGATCGGTCTGCTGGCGCGCGACAAGCTCGGTCCCGTCGAGCAGCTTCAGGTGCACATGGCTGTCGGTGCCGAAATAGACCGAATGGCTGACCGTGGCCGAAAGCGCGCCGGCCATGCCCTGCGGCACCAGCCTGAGATGCTCCGGCCGGACGGCGAGGGTGGCCGCGCCATCGGCACGGCTCTGGCCGATCTTCAGCTCGACCCCGCCCGCCAGATGGGCGGCCCCGCCGCGGATCCGCGCCGGAATGAAATTCGTCTCGCCGATGGAAT
>NZ_JACIYP010000352.1 GCF_014359905.1 Hoeflea sp.
ACCGCTGGCGAACCGCTGGCGAACCGCGTTTGCCCCACATCGACGGCCGGCGCCATGAGGTAAATCGTCACCCGATCGGGAATGTTCCCGTCAATGCCGGGATGATGTCCCGGCCAGCGCCGCCGACCCGCCTTCCGCACCGGGCCACGGCCTGCGCGCGATCGGCGCTACGCCTTCGGCATGCGTTCATTCCCCGGGAATGAAACCGGCGAACGGGAAGTTTTCCCCTTGTTATCCGCACGGGATGTTTTCCCTGTTTCCGGGTGAGGCGCCTCGGTACAAGACGGGAAACAAATAGCCCGTGGCGTTGTAGGAGTCCGTCCTACATCGAGGTCGATGACAAGGCATACAAGAAGAGGAGGGGCGAGGTCGCTTGCGGCACTCGCTCTGGCCGCAGGGCCGTTCGCCGGTACCGCAATCGCGCAGGAGGAAGAGGTGATCGAGCTGGCACCGGTCGAGATTCGCGCGCCGCGCCTCATCACGCCCTTACCGGGCGTGGTGATCGATCGCGATCAGGCGACAACAAACGTGCAGCGCGCGACCGCCTCGGAGATTGAGCGTGCGCAGTCGATCAGCATCACCGATTTCATGAACGGACAGATGCAATCGGTCAGCGTCAATGACTACCAGGGCAATCCGTTTCAGCAGGATCTCGTGTTCCGGGGGTTCTCCGCGTCCCCACAGATCGGCACGCCTCAGGGCCTTTCGGTTTATCTGGATGGAGTGCGTATCAATGAGGCATTCGGTGAAGTAGTGAACTGGGACATGCTGCCGATGAATGCCATCGCAAGCATGGACGTTCTTCCCGGTTCCAACCCGCTGTTCGGCCTGAATACACTGGGCGGTGCGATCGCGATCCGGACCAAAAATGGCTTCGACGACACAGGAGTCCAGGTTGAAGGACTGACCGGCTCTTGGGGGCGCCGCCAGTACCAGGGATCATTCGGTGCAAACAATGGCACCGTGGGCCTGTTCGCGGCTGCGAACATTTTTGACGAGGATGGGTGGCGCATCAACTCTCCATCCGAGGTTCGCCAGTTCTTCAGTGCCTTGACCGTTCGGGGGCGCAATGTCGAACTGAATCTCAGCGGCATCAAGGCAGACAATCGGCTGGTCGGCAACGGCCTCGTGCCGATTGACGATTTCAGGCGCGATACAGGCTCCGTATTCACATCGCCGGACGAGGTCCGGAACGACCTTTCGCACCTGAATCTTAACGGCCGTCTGGATCTCGATCAGCAAACGAGTCTTTCACTGCTTGCCTACCACCGCACCCTACGCCAGAACGCCATGGGTGCCGACTTCTACGACGAATTTCCGGCGTTGGCCGACCGGGGGTTCTCCTGTCCCAATGGTAGCGCGGTGGACGGCGCGATTGATGGAGGTAGCGGCTGCGCCGGCGTGCTGCCGAACGGGCTGTTCAATTTTTCGTCGCTGAGCGGAAAATCCAACGGCCTGGCCATGCAGTTGAGCGTTGTGACGGAGCGCCACCAGCTGGTT
Source organism: Hoeflea sp. (assembly GCF_014359905.1). Taxonomy (GTDB): domain Bacteria; phylum Pseudomonadota; class Alphaproteobacteria; order Rhizobiales; family Rhizobiaceae; genus Hoeflea. Next base: position 1,501 of record NZ_JACIYP010000352.1, read on the forward strand.
GTGGGGGCGAGCTACGATCGCAATCGGCTGCGCTTCTCGCAGTCGCAGCTACTCGGAGAGATATCGGCGAGCCGAGAGGTGGTCGCTAATCCCGACAAGTTCTATGACGACTGTCTGGATGATCCGGCGAGTTGCGATCCGCTCAATCCGTACATTCCCGCCGCACGTTTTCCGGTTGTTCGCAACGAACTGACCGGTGGCAGCACGACCCGCGCGCTGTTCTTTTCGGACATATGGGCGCCTGTCGACAATCTGAACGTGAGCTTCGGAGCACGTTTAAGCAAGACGCGCGTGCTCAACAACCTGAGTTCGGATGTCGGCAAAGCGCTCTACAACTTCGACCCGCAGGAACTGGATCCTAAGGATCCAGCTTATTCTTCGGAGAGTCGCTTTGTCGCCAGCGCTGGCGACTACACCTACAAGAGTCTGAATCCGGCAATCGGTGTGTCCTGGCTGCCGTCGTCGGACCTCAGCCTGTTCGCTAGCGTCAGTCGCGGCGCGCGTGCCCCGTCGGCGATCGAGTTGGGCTGTGCGATCGATCGCACGCAGATTATCAATAGCACGAACTACCAGTACGGGTGTTCGATCCCGACGGCACTGACCTCTGACCCCTATCTGAGGCAGGTACGTTCGTTGAGCACGGAGATTGGCGCGCGTGGCCGTTACAGCGGTTTCGACTGGAATGTAGGCCTATTCCGGACCGCGCTTACGGACGACATCCTTTTTGTCCCGCTCGGGCGCAAGAACCGGGGGGTGTTCGACAACTTTGGCAAGACGCGTCGTGAGGGGCTCGAATCCGGATTCTCCGGACCGATCGGCAAGGCGCATCTGCGCATGAACTACACCTACCTCCGTGCAACTTATGAATCACCGGCCCGCATCATCAACCCGAACAACAGCAGCAACGAGGTCTCGCTGACTGACCTGCAGAACTACGTAAGCATCTCGCCGGGCGACTCAATGGCCGGTATTCCTCGGCACATCTTCCAGGCCAGTCTTGGCTATTCACCGAATGATCGCTGGGACATGACGCTCGGCATGGTCATGCACTCCTCCGCTTATGTACGTGGCAATGAGAACAACGAACACGCTCCGCGGCCAGCTTCGAACGAAGTGGTCGCGGGGGGAAACCGTGATCCCTACGACTATGTTGGACCCGGAAAAACTCCGGGTTATGCGGTGTTCAATCTCCGTCTGCAGTACCGCATCGTGCCCGATATCACGCTTTTTGCCCGCATCGACAACCTCTTCGACCGCCGATATCTGACAGCCGGCGATCTTGGCCGCACACCTTTCACGGG
>NZ_JACIYP010000353.1 GCF_014359905.1 Hoeflea sp.
GGCGCTGTCCCTTTCCTGTTCCTGTCCGCAGAGAAAACCATGGCGGCCGGGCCCGCACCTTGTCCAGGATCAATCGCGGGGGGGGGGGGCGTGTCCTGCCTCCGCCCCGACGCGCGTAGGGACGAAGGCACTACGGAAAAACTACACGAAAACGACGGGCGCGGGACGGCTATTCGGCCGCGTCCATGTAGCTTTCGACCGGCGGGCAGACGCAGACGAGGTGCCGGTCGCCGTAGACGTTGTCGACCCGTCCGACCGGCGGCCAGTACTTGTCCACCCGGAAGGCTCCGGGCGGGAAGCAGCCCTGTTCGCGGCTGTAGGGCCGGTCCCAGTCGCCGATCAGCGCATTGACCGTGTGGGGCGCGTGTTTCAGCGGATTGTTCTCCGCGTCGATCTCGCCCTTCTCGATCGCCGATATCTCTTCGCGGATCGCGAGCATCGCGGTGATGAAGCGGTCGAGCTCGGCCTTGGTCTCCGATTCCGTCGGCTCCACCATCAGCGTGCCGGCCACCGGCCAGCTCATCGTCGGCGCGTGAAAACCGTTGTCGATCAGGCGCTTGGCGATGTCGTCCACGGTGACATGGGCGCTGTCCGCGAAGGGCCGCGTGTCGAGGATGCATTCATGCGCGACCCGGCCCTGCCGGCCCTTGAAGAGCACGCCGTAGGCGCCTTCGAGCCGCTTGGCGATGTAGTTGGCATTGAGGATCGCCACCTTGGTCGCCTGCGTCAGCCCGGCCCCGCCCATCATCAGGATATAGGCCCAGGAAATCGGCAGGATCGAGGCCGAGCCATGCGGGGCCGCACTGACCGGCCCCTCGCTGCCGCCGGTCTCCGGGTGCCCCGGCAGATGCGGGGCGAGGTGCGCCTTGACGCCGATCGGCCCCATGCCGGGCCCGCCGCCGCCATGCGGGATGCAGAAGGTCTTGTGGAGGTTGAGGTGGCTGACATCGCCGCCCAGATCGCCCGGCCGGACGAGGCCGACCATCGCGTTCATGTTGGCGCCGTCGATATAGACCTGGCCGCCAAATTCGTGTGTGATTTCACAGACTTCGCGCACCGTCTCCTCGAAGACGCCATGGGTCGAGGGATAGGTGATCATGCAGGCGGCAAGGTTGTCGCCCGCCGCTTCCGCCTTGGCGCGGAAATCCTCGACATCGATATCGCCGTTCTCGGCCGATTTCACCACGACGACCTTCATCCCCGCCATCTGCGCCGAGGCGGGGTTGGTGCCATGTGCGGACACGGGAATGAGGCAGATGTCGCGGTGCCCCTGCCCACTTGCCTCGTGCCAGGCCTGGATGGTCAGAAGCCCGGCATATTCGCCCTGCGCGCCGGAATTCGGCTGCAGGCTCATCGCGTCATACCCGGTGATCGTGCAGAGCTTTTCCGACAGGTCGTGGAAGAGTTCGGCATAGCCTTGCGTCTGTTCGGCGGGCGCGAAGGGATGGAGGTTGGAAAACTCCGGCCATGTGATCGGCATCATCTCGGCGGCGGCATTCAGCTTCATCGTGCAGGATCCCAAGGGGATCATCGCCCGGTCCAGCGCCAGATCGCGGTCGGCCAACCGGCGCATGTAGCGCATCATCTCGGTCTCGGCCCGGTTCATGTGGAAGACCGGATGGGTCAGGTACTCCGACTCGCGCAAAAGCGCGTCCGGAATCCGGTAATGCACGGTGAAATCGTCGTCCTTGCGGTCGATCCCGAAGGCCCGCCAGAGCCGCTGGACCGTGTCGCGCCGTGTCGTCTCGTCGAGCGAGATGCCAAGCTTCGTGTCGCCGATCTTGCGCAGGTTGATCCGCTCCTTCCGCGCCGCCTTCAGGATCACCCCCTGCATCGGGCCGACATCGACGGTGATCGTGTCGAAGAAATGCTTCGGGCTGACCTTGTAGCCCGCCGCCTCGAGCCCCCGCGCCACCCGCACCGCCTTGCGGTGAATGCGTTGGGCGATGGCCTTCAGCCCCTCGGGTCCGTGGAATACCGCATAGAACGAGGCCATGTTGGCCAGAAGCGCCTGCGCGGTGCAGACGTTCGACGTGGCCTTTTCGCGGCGGATATGCTGCTCGCGGGTCTGCAAGCTGAGGCGATAGGCCTTGCCGCCCTGCGCGTCGATGGAGACGCCGACGATGCGGCCGGGCATGGAGCGCTTGTGTTCGTCCTTGCAGGCCATATAGGCCGCCGACGGCCCGCCGAACCCCATCGGCACGCCGAACCGCTGGGTGGAGCCGACCGCGATATCCGCCCCCATCGCCCCCGGTTCCTTGAGGATCGTCAACGCGAGCGGGTCGGCGATGACGATGCCGACGGCATTGGCGGCGTGGAGCCTCGCGATATGGTCGGAGAAATCGGTCAGGTGGCCGTAGGTGCCGGGATACTGGAAGATCGCGCCAAAGACCTTGTCCGCGTCGATCCTGTCGGGATTGCCGACGATCACCTCGATGCCGAGGGGCGTGGCCCGCGTCTGCATCACCGCGATATTCTGCGGGTGGCAGTTCTCGTCGACGAAGAAGGCCGTCGCCTTCGACTTCGCCACCCGCTGCGCCATCGTCATGGCTTCCGCCGCCGCCGTCGCCTCATCGAGAAGCGACGCATTGGCGATTTCCAGGCCGGTGAGGTCGCAGACCATGGTCTGGTAGTTCAGCAGCGCCTCGAGCCGGCCCTGGCTGATCTCGGGCTGGTAAGGCGTGTAGGCGGTGTACCAGGCGGGATTCTCAAGGATATTGCGCTGGATCGCCGGCGGGCAGACGGTGCCGTAGAAGCCCTGCCCGATCATCGTGGTGAAGACCTTGTTCTTCTTCGCCACC
>NZ_JACIYP010000354.1 GCF_014359905.1 Hoeflea sp.
TAAAGGAGGACGGTCATGTCGGAGATTACCACGGTCGGGCTCGACCTGGCGAAGAATGTGTTTCAAATGCATGGGGCTGATGCCTCGGGTGGTGTTGTGCTGCGCAAGAAGCTGAGGCGGGATCAGGTGCTGGCGTTCTTTAGCCAGATGCCGCCCTGCGTCGTTGCCATGGAGGCCTGCGGCGGGGCCCATTTCCGGGGCTGCGAGATCGGGAAACTGGGCCATGAGGTGCGGCTCATCCGGCCCGCCTACATGAAGCCGTTCGTGAAGCGGCAAAAGAATGATGCGGCCGATGCCGAAGCGATTTGCGAGGCAGCGACGCGCCCGACGATGCGTTTCGTGCCCGTGAAGAGTGAAGCGAGGGCAATATCGATTCCACCAACAAGTTCGAACGTCTCAAGCTGGCGTTGTCCGAACTGGGGATGGAAGAGGAGCTTTTCATCAAGTTCGCATAGGTGGCGCGATTGGATTGATGCGAGGATGCTACCACGGCCGCACCCGCGGCATTGCCGCTGTCACCTTGACCTCGCGCAGCATCCCGCCCGCCAGCAGCCCATCCCGGACCCAATCCAGCGCCTGCCACCAATCGTCATAGCCGCGCCGGGCGGATGCGATCTGTTCCGGATGCGGCCGCCAGGTGATCGGGCAGGCGAGGAGCTCTATGGTTTTCCAGGTGCCGCGCGCTGTCGGGCCTCTGGCCCGGATGCGTTCGATGCCTCCGAGCGGAACATATCCAACTGTCTTTGCTTCCGCCATCGGAAAGCGCTGAAGCCGTTACGGTAGGGGGCCGGTGGTGGTGTAGTGCAAAATGACGGTAATCACCGCCGCCTTCAGCGCTGCCGCGCCCTCGATGGGCAGATCGACGGAGGCCGGGGCTTCGGGTTCGACCCAGTCGCAAAGGCCGCCAAGCGTCCGGTCGGCTTCCAGCGCCGCACCGATTGCGGCGACCAGGCTGTCGAAAGCGTTAGCCCGACCCGTTCCCGCCTGGACAGCGACATCCAACTCTGCGCGATGCTGATAGTGATAGTGCAGGGGCGACAGCGTCACCTCCGGCTCGCCCGGCTGGTCGTCCCGCAGGATTATCAAGCCCGCCGCGGGGATCCGCTCGGGCAGCACCTCATCGCGCAAAATCAGGGCGGCGAGCGGCTGAAGCCGCGCGTGCAATGCGGCGAGGACGCTCTCAAAGGTGGTGGGCATGACGGCGCACTTCCTGAATTGTGACTTCTGCTGTGATCGAAGGTGTGTTAAAGGTAATACCCATGAATACTCACCCGGAGCAGCACCCATGAACGCCGTCCGCCCCATTGCCGTAAAGCTCGATCAGGACACCCGCGACCGCCTCAAGCGGTTGGCGGATGCCAAGGACCGCTCCACGCACTGGATGCTGCGCGAGGCGGTAGCGCAGTTCGTCGAGCGCGAAGAGAAGCGCGAGGCGTTTCGCCAGGCAGGGTTGCAGGCCTGGGAAGAGTTTCAGGCGACCGGCAAGCACATCACGCATGACGAAGCTGATGCCTGGCTTGCCAAGCTGGAAGCAGGCGAAGAGGCGGCAGCACCTGAATGCCACGACTGATCTGGTCGCCCGCCGCGCTGCGGGATGTCGAACGGCTTTACCGTTTCCTTTTAGACAAGAACCCCGATGCCGCCCGCCGCGCGGCCAAATCCATCCGCGAGGGCATGAACATCCTGCGCGATCAACCGGGCGCCGGGCGGCCAGTCGAGGATATGGAACCGGAATTTCGCGAGTGGTTCATCACCTTCGGCGACAGTGGCTATGTGTCGCTTTATCGGTTTGATGGTGAAACGGCGGTGGTCTTGGCCGTGCGCCATCAGCGCGAGGCTGGCTACTGACCGTACTGTGACCGTTAGCCTCCGAAGCCAAGTTTCTGCAACGTAGCCCGGTCAGGGGCGCCCGTCGCGGGAATGCCGATAGACGTCTGGAAGGCTCTCATTGCCTCCTTGGAGCCTGAACCCCATTGCCCATCTGGCGTGCCAGCATTGAAGCCTCCTGCGTTCAAGAGGGTCTGGATGGCACGATAATCGTCCTTGGTCAGGGATAGCGTTGTCCAACCACAAGCCCCGGCAACGTCTTCGAAGGCCTCCTCGCTTCCAGTCAGCTCAAAGGTTGCATCATGATTTTGGCCGTTTTTTTCGGTGAGCCTAATAAACAAACGCTTGGCATCATAGATGGTCCGGATGAAACTCTCGGCGTCGGCGCCAAACAGGCCTGCCCCTTTGTTGCTGGTCAGTCCATTCCAGCGCGTTTGTTGCGCGGGCGTCTCGTCGACTCGCAGGGTGATTTCAAAAGTATTGCGCCGAAAATCCGACATCAGGAAATCATCTTGCACGAAGATCAGCGCGGTTTCCCCCTCAACACAGCGTGCAATCAGCCCGGTCAATCCCATGAAATTCGACGGTTCGTAAGCTGAGTAATTGACAGCGGTGATCTGGAGACTGTCATCGACGGCCGCACGTTCCGTTTTGATTGCCCACCAACCGGCGATCCGATCACCGTTCTTGTGAGCCTGTTCAAAAGCGGCACTGCTATAGTCGATTTCCGGATGATTGGGGTCTGCCCAAGCGACAGCGCTGATGGCAGGCGCTCCGCCTTCCGTAGGCGAAGCGGGCGCGGTAGCAGGCGTCGCGACGACGGTAGCAGCTGGAGCCGCCACGGTCGGGAAGGCGATACCATATTTCGCTTGGAGGTACCCCATCTGGAGTTGTGCCAGTGTGAGTTTTTCCGTCTCGGCACGGCTCAAAGCAAGCGCCTGCACAAGGCCACCGCCCTGTGCCGCCTCCTTTTC
>NZ_JACIYP010000355.1 GCF_014359905.1 Hoeflea sp.
AGTTAAGTAGTCCCGGTTTGGCTTGCTAAAAAGGAGTTCATACGGCATGCGGGAGCCGAGGAAGCGATGTAAACTTCTGCAAATACAATATGCGAATCGGTGATGCCGTGAAGAAGACATCTGATGCAGTTCGGACCAAACCAGCGCCTGTTCGGCGCCGGAAGCGATTGTCTCGCGAAGAGCGTGCGGAAGATGCTCGTGCAGCGATGTTCGACGCCGCCGCCAAGGTCATAGATCAGCATGGTTATGCAGGGGCTTCCATCTCTCGTGTCACCGAGACAGCCGGCATCGCTCAAGGCACTTTCTATCTCTATTTCCAATCCCGTCAGGAGTTATTCGACGAGTTGTTGCCGTATATCGGCATGAAAATGCTCGATTTCATTCGCGAACGTGTGCGCGGATCGAAGGATGTATACGAAATGGAAGAGCGCGGCTTTCGGGCGTTCTTTGAGTATATGAATGCCAACAAGGGCTTCATCCGGATACTCAACGAGGCGGAAACAAACGCGCCCAAAGCCCATCGTACACATTTCAAGATACTGACGGACCGCTACGTCAAGGCGCTCGAGCGCTGGAGGCGTGAAGGGATGATCAAGAACTTCGATCGCGAAGAGCTTGTGACGATCGCGTACATCATGATGTCGGCGCGCAGCTACCTTTATATGCGCTACGTCAAAATGGACGGAAAGCGAAAGCAAATGCCTGAAAAAGTCGTCCAGACTTATATGAGGCTGGTGAAAAGCGGCCTCAATTAGAGCGCTCTACCGCCCTCCTCGATTTCCTGATCCTCGGAAAGCCCCCGGCGTTTGTGGCCGGGCATCCTCGCGCTCTTGGTGCAGAGGGAGCATGATTTAATTACAAATCGCTTTGGTTGGACATGAATATATATTCAGTGACTGTTGACTCATTTAATGTCGCCGGGTAACGTCGTCCAAAATAAGATGGTCGGGTAGCAGCAAGGTTCTGCGATGCTCCCGGTCGCAAAAAGAGAGGGTGCTCGTGCAATTTACCGACTATCAGACTTTGTTGTTCGACCGGCGCCAGCGCGTGCTGACGATCACGCTCAATCGACCGGAAAAACTGAATGCCGTTGACGCGCTTATGCACGAGGAACTCGCAAGGGTATTCGTCGATGCATCGAACGATCCGGATTGCGATGTCGTCGTTCTGACAGGTGCGGGCCGCGCTTTTTCTTCGGGCGGGGACATCGACTGGATGCAAAGCATGATCGACCATCCCGCCTTGTTTGAAAAAACGTCGCGGGAAGGCAAGCAGATTGTCTTCTCCCTTCTTGATTGTGAAAAGCCGGTGATCGCGAAATTGAACGGTCATGCGACCGGGCTCGGCGCGACGATTGCGCTTTTCTGCGATGTCATCTTTGCTGCCGATAGCGCGAAGATTGGCGACCCGCATGTCAGTGTCGGCTTCGTTGCTGGCGACGGCGGCGCGGTTATATGGCCTCAGTTGATCGGTTACGCGCGTGCCAAGGAATTCCTGATGACGGGCGATCTCATGAGCGCCACGCAGGCCGCGAACATTGGCCTTATCAATCATGCGGTGCCGCCGGGCGAATTGAACGACCGCGTTGACCAATTTGCAGATCGCCTGGCGAACGGCGCGACCAACGCTATTCGCTGGAGCAAGATCTCCGCCAATATCGGTCTCAAGCAGCTCGCTCATTCCATAATGGATGCCTCATTGGCATATGAGGCCATGTCCAACGTAAGTGCCGATCATCAAGAGGCTGTCAATGCGTTTCGCGAGAAACGCCAACCGGTCTTCGGACTGAAACGAAACTGACATGAGTTTCAACGAACCGGATCATATTCGACAGTTGCGCGACACGCTGGGGCGTTTTGTCGAAAAAGAAATGCCGCGTGACGCTGCGGCGCAATGGGACAAGGCTAATCATTTTCCCCGGGATGTATTCAAGAAACTCGCGTCCTTGGGTGTATTGGGCCTGACTGTGCCTGAGGAATATGGAGGCGTCGGGCGGGATATCCTGGCGACCATGGTCGTTATCGAGGAGCTTTCGCGGCGCAGTCTGGCGGTGGCTGTGCCTTATATCATGGCGGCATGTTATGCGGGCATGAACATCGAGGAGTGCGCGTCGGAAGAGCAGAAGCGCGAATTTCTGCCAAGGGTCGTCGATGGAAAACTCATCTTCGCCTATGGCTGGACCGAGCCGGATGTGGGAGCCGATCTGGCGAGCGTCAGGACGCGTGCCGAACGCGTTGGCGACATGGTGCGCATCAACGGCTCGAAGCGGTTTTGTTCGGGCGCGGAGATCGCCGACTATATTTATACGCTTGTTCGCACAGGCCCCGAAGGCGACCGCTACAAGAATCTTTCGATTGTCCTTGTGCCGCCGCATCTCGCAGGCGTCACCGTCACACAGATCGAGAGCCTCGGCATGAAAGGCGCAGCGACCACCGACGTGACCTTCGAAGATGTCGATGTTCCTTTCGCCAACGTGATTGGCGGCGAAGCTGGTTGGAACGTCGGTTGGCAAATGATTGTCGGGTCGGGTCTCGACGTCGAGAAACTCGAAGTGGCAGCGATTGCGGTTGGTATTGCAAGGGCCGCTCTGGACGATGCCTGGCAATATGCTTTTGAACGCCAGCAGTTCGGCAAGGCGATCGGCAGCTATCAGTCGATCCAGCATAAACTGGCCGATATGAAGACCCGGTTGCACGCGGCGCGTCTGATGCTCTACCACGCGGCCTGGATGGCCAACGACCGCCGCCGATGCGGGATAGAGACCTCGATGGCAAAATTCTTTGCAACGGAGGTTG